>JAVEVO010000149.1:0-16785 GCA_034005005.1 Myxococcota bacterium | reverse complement strand
GCTGGGCCCTGCTCCTGGCGGGGTGCGTGGATGACGGCCGGCGTGGCGGCGGCGGCTGGGGGGGCGAGGGCGACGGGGTGGGCGTGGGCGCCGTGGGTGAGGGCGAGGGCGAAGGGGAGGGCGAGGGCTCCGAAGGGGAGGGCGAGGGCGCCGAAGGGGAGGGCGAGGGCTCCGAAGGAGAGGGCGAGGGCGCGGAGGGTGAGGGCGAGGGCGCCGAAGGTGAGGGCGAGGGCGCCGAAGGTGAAGGCGAGGGCTCCGAGGGTGAGGGCGAGGGCGAGGGCGCCGAAGGTGAAGGCGAGGGCTCCGAGGGTGAGGGCGAGGGCGCCGAGGGCGAGGGCGAGGGCGCCGAAGGTGAGGGCGAGGGTTGCCTCTCCTTTCCCGAGGTCTGCGATGGGCTGGACAACGACTGCGACGGCGCCACCGACGAGGATGGGGTCTGCTGCACCGTCACCTTCGATGTGAACACGCCCCCGTCGACCCCCCCCGGGGACACGATCTACCTCGCGGGCAGCCACGAGACCCTGGGGTTCTGGGAACCGGCCGGCCGGGCCTTGACGCGAGCCGGCGACAACTTCTGGAACACCTCGATCCTCGTCCCCTGCGGAACCCTCCTGGAGTACAAGATCACCCGGGGGACCTGGGAGACCGTCGAGACCGACGCGTGGTTCCAGGAGATCCCCAATCATTCCGTGCTGGTCTCCTCGGACACCTACGTCAACGCGGTCGTGGCGACCTGGGCCGATCAGCGGCCGGACGGGGAGCGGTGCGGCACCGCGCTCCCCCTCGACCCGGACGGGGACGGCCAGGCCTACTTCGAGGGCGACACCTCCGGTGCGAGCGTCGATCAGGTCTTCGGCTGGGGCAATGACCTCTGGTACCGGCTGGACCTCCCCCATGGGGGGGTGCTCACCGCCGCGCTGGTCGGTCTGGGCGAGTGGGACACCTTGCTGGCCGTGCTCTCCGGCGGCTGCGACTTCCTGAACATCGAGGCAACAGAAGACAACACCGATGGCTACTGGAACTATTCCCTCATCAACGGTTATCCTTTGACGAATGGTACCTATTATCTGGTTGTCACCTCTCCATACCAGCAGGCTGGTCCCTTTTATCTGGATGTGTCCATCCATTGAGCGACGGGCGCGGAGGTCCTCTCGTCCGCGCCGCCAGGCATTGATCCCCGCCTCGCGGGAGGCTAGGTTGAGCAGATGAACCGGCGTCCTCCCGACGGCTCCATGGCAGCTCCCCGGGGAGGCGGCGGGCCCCTCGTTCTGACCCGGCGCTGCTTCCTCCGGGTCGGCGCCGGGGGCCTCGGCCTGCTGGTGTGCGCGCCCTTGCTGCCCGCCTGTGGCTCCGAGCCGCTGTCTCCAGAGCCCGAGCCCGACCCCGGGCCCCTCGAGGCCTGCGGGGTCATCCTCGCCGACCCCCGCCTCTGCGCCGGCTGCGGCCGCTGCGCGCTCGTCTGCTCGGCCTTGCACGGCGATGGGTCCGGCGCGGATCACGCCTTCGTCGGGCCCGATCGGAGCTACCAGGAGCTGCAGTTCTCGAGCGCCGCCTTCGCCGCGACGACCTGCCACATGTGCCCGGAGCTGCTGGATCCGGCCGGGGAGCGCATCCCGCCACCGTGTGTCGCGTCCTGCCCCTACGGGGCTGCCCGGATCGCGGAGCTCGAGCACCCGGTGTACGGGTCCAGCCGGGTGCGCTACATCGACGTCGAGCTCTGCCGCGGCTGCGGCCAGTGTGTCGAGCACTGCCCTTACGACCATCCGCTGCTGCGGGGAGGCAAGGCCGGCAAGTGCGACCTCTGCCGCAGCCTCGACGACCGGCCGGCCTGCGTCGATGCTTGCCCGGCCATGGCCTTGCGCTACCTCACCCCCTGGGCCGCCGCGCTGCCGTCGGGCTTTCCCTGGGACGTCTCGGAGCTGGATGGGGCGGGGGGCCTCGGCGGCGAGGCCCCGGAGGTGGACGGCGGATGAGCGACGGGCTGTACGGCTGGGCCGGCAAGATCCTCACGGTCGATCTCTCCTCGGGGGAGATCCGCCCGGAGAGCAGCCGTCCCTATCTCCCCCAGCGGATCGGCGCGGCCGGACTCGGGCTGCAGCTCCTCTGGGAGCGGGTGCCCGCGGGCGCCGGGGCCTTCGATCCCGAGAACGCCCTGTTCATCGGTGTCGGTCCGCTGACCGGCTCCTACGCTCCCTGCGCGGGGCGGGCGGTGGCGATCTCCCTCTCGCCGGGGGGCTTCCCCGTGGAGCACCCGGCCCAGGGCTCGGTCGGCGGCCAGTGGCCAGCCGAGCTGAAGTGGGCCGGGTACGACGGGGTGCTGATCACCGGTCGGGCCCCGCACCCCGTCTGGCTGCGGATCCAGGACGGCGTGGCCCGCCTCGAGGACGCGACCTCCTTGTGGGGGCTGGACACCGCGACCAGCCAGCAGGAGCTGCGTCGCGTGGTGGGCGACCAGCGGGCCAAGACCCTGGTCATCGGGCCGGCCGGCGAGAAGCGGGGCCGCAACGCCGCCCTGATCAGCGGCACGGGGCACGCGCTCGGGCAGTGCGGGTTCGGCGGGGTCGCCGGGTCGAAGAACCTCAAGGGGATCCTCGTGCGGGGGACGGGACGGGTCGCCACCGCGACCCCCCTGAAGCAGTTCCTCCCCCGGCTGAAGGAGATCCGGGAGCTGCTCGCCCTGATGCAGTCCGTGCTCCCCGCGGATCGCGACGGCAACAGCCGCTGGCGGGCTCGTCCGGGGCTGGTCTGGCCCGGCGGCGAGGAGCCGGTGCCGGTCGGGGCGATCCCGGCGGACGACATCGCCCGGCAGGGGCTGCGCCACTGCGGCAGCGACTTCTACATGGGCGGGCGCATGCTCCCCTGGCACGTCAAGAACGTCGGCTGCACCGGCTGCATCATGAACTGCTTCAGCCTGATCCGGGGCCGGGAGCTGCCCGCGGGGGTGCCCGAGCAGGGGGAGCAGAACTGCGTCCAGAGCCACGTGTTCGACTACACGCGCCGGCGGGGGGGCGTCCAGGTCTCCCAGGCCTCCCGGACGACGACCTTCGTCGGCAAGCAGCTCATCGATCTGCTCGGCGTCAACGCCTACGACGTCAAGATGCTGCTGCCCTTGCTCGTCCAGCTCCGCTACGGCGACGACGAGAGCTACCTCGCCGGGCTCGACCGGGGGCTGCGTGACGAGCTGCTCGCCCTGCCCTGGGACAGCCTCGACGAGGGCGGCGACGACGGGCTGCGCTTCTGCCAGGCCTTCTTCCACCTGCTGGCGGAGGCCGAGCCCGAGCAGGACACCCTCGGCGCCTGGCTGCTCCAGGGCACGCCACGAGCGGCCCAGCGCTTCGGGATGCTCGACGACCTGTGGACCGGGGCCCGTGGCCAGTACACGGGGTTCGAGGGCTTCGCGGTCTCCTACGGTGCGCACGGCCAGCGCAGCCACTACGGCCCCGAGCGCTACGGGCTGGCCTCCGGCCTGCACTGGGCGATCTGGAACCGTGACCCCAACCGCCACGAGCTCAATGGGCTGACGAGCTGGAGCGGGTTGAGCTGGGAGCAGAAGCAGCGCGTCGCCGAGCTGCTCTTCGGGGATTCCGGGGTGATCGACGATCCGTCCCGGGTCTGGCGGCCCCAGCCCATCGACGCCGGGCGGGTCGAGCTGGCGAGATTCTTGATGGTCCGCTCCCTGCTCAAGGACTCCCTGACCCTCTGCGACTGGGTCTTCCCCAACTACTGCGCGCCCGTGCCGGCGCGGGAGTATGCCGGCGATCTGAGCCTCGAGGCGGAGCTCTACCGGGCCGTGACCGGCGACCAGGTCGATGCCGACAGCCTCGACCTGCGGGCCGAGGCCCTCCTGGACCTCTACCGGGCCCTGACGGTCCGGAGCTGGGGCACGACCGATCTCTGCGGCGGTCCCGGCTATGTCGGCGGAGGGCGCGGCGAGGACCGGGGCGGGGACTACCGGGGGCACGACAACCTCTCCGGCTGGCACTTCGAGGTCCCCCTGCGCGAGGGGGGTGTGCGCCGCAACCTCGAGCGGGCCGGCTTCGAGGAGGCCAAGCGACGCCTGTACGCGCGGCTGGGCTGGGACCCGGTCGGCGGGGGCGTGCGCCGGGAGAAGCTCCGGCAGCTCGGCCAGGAGGAGGTGGCCGATGGTCTGGCGCTCCTCGGGCTGCTGCCGGGCTGAGTCCGCCGCGCGCCCCTCGTCGCAGGCCCGTGCCCCGGGAGCGCCCGCCGGGGTGGGTCGACGCTGCCGGCTCACGTCCTGTCGAGGAGGAACTCGATGCTCTGTCCGCCCTGGCCGAAGAACCCCAGCGTGTACGAGATCCCCTGCTGGCCCTGGCTGGCCGAGCTGAGTCGTCGCCACGGTCGGGCCGTGACCCTCGCCGACCTCCCCGCGGTCGAGCTCGATCGGCTGGCCAGCCTGGGCTTCGATGGGATCTGGCTCATGGGCGTGTGGGAGCGCAGCCCCACGGGGGCCCGCATCGCCCGGGAGGTGCCGGAGCTGCAGCTCGGCTACCGGCACGCCTTGCGGGACGTGACCCCGGCAGACGTCGTCGGGTCGCCCTACTGCATCCACCGGTACGTGGTGGACGCGCGCCTCGGGGGGCCTGCGGGGCTGGCCCTCGCCCGTCAGGAGCTGGCCCGGCGCGGGTTGCGGCTGCTGCTCGACTTCGTGCCCAACCACCTCGCGGTGGATCACCCGTGGGTCGCCGAGCACCCGGAGCGCTTCGTGCAGGGGACCCCGGGAGCGCAGCGGCGAGATCCCTCGAGCTGGTTCTCCCTACCGGGCGGGAGGATCCTGGCCCACGGCCGGGATCCCTACTTCCCCGCCTGGACCGACGTGCTCCAGCTCGACGCCTTCCATCCCGGGGTGCGGGAAGAGGCCGCGCGGACCTTGCGGGAGATCGCGGACCAGTGCGACGGCGTCCGCTGCGACATGGCGATGCTCTTGCTAGACCGAGTCTTCGGTACTACATGGTCCGGGTTCGTCGGGGATCATCTGGAGCGTGAGTACTGGATCGAGGCCATCGAATCCGTTCGTTCATACCGGGAGGATTTCCTGTTCATTGCCGAGGCCTACTGGGACCTCGAGTACGAGCTGCAGCAGCTCGGCTTCGACTACTGCTACGACAAGCGGCTGTACGACCGGCTGCGCAGCGGCTGGGTCGCGGGCGTGGCCGCGCACCTCGCCGGCGACCTCCAGTTCCAGCAGCGGCTCGTGCGCTTCGTGGAGAACCACGACGAGGAGCGGGCGGCTCGGCAGTGGGGGCCCGGGCCCAGCCGGGCCGCGGCGGTCGCGGCCTTGACCCTGCCCGGCGCGCGTCTTTTGCACCACGGCCAGCTCGAGGGCTGCCAGGTGCGTGTCCCGGTGCAGCTCGGACGGGCCACTGCCGAGGAGCCGGACCTCGCCCTGGCGGGCTTCTACACGCGGCTGCTCCGTGAGCTGGCCGACCCCGTCTGGCACGAGGGACGGTGGCGACTGCACCCGGTTCGCCAGGACGGGGACGGGGGGGCGGGGCCGGCGCCCCTGGCCTGGAGCTGGGAACTCGGGGAGGCGCGGCGGCTGGTCGTCGTCAACCTCACCGGCGCCCGCTGCACGGGCCGGGTCGAGCTCGGCTGGCCGGAGCTCGCGGCCGCGAGCCCTCCGCCAGTGGACGTCCTCGCCGGCTCGGCCGCGTCCCCGGCGGCCGCGGTGGGCTCCCTGCCGGGCCTGTCCTGCACCTTGCAGCCCTGGCAGCCCCTGATCCTGCGACTGCCGCCGGCGTGAGGACGCATGGGTCGGTGGCCGCCGCCGCCCTCGCCGCGTGGCCCCCGCGCGTCCCTTGACCACGCCGGGCCCCGTTCCTACTCTGGGTTCGCCGGGGGAGCACGTCGCGCCCCGCGCCGGGGACCGTGAATGGCGAAGCTGCTGGCGATGGTGGTGCTCGGGGGGCTGGCGCTGCTGGTCCTCGGCCTCACCGTGGGGGTCTTCCTCGGCCTGGGGCGCCTCCTCGCCAGCGTCGCCGCGCTGGACCTCTTCCAGGCGACCGTCGTCACCCTCGGCAGCGCCTTGTTCCTCGTGAGCGTGTTCGTCGGCGCCCTGGGGATCCACGAGCTCCAGAAGCTGCGCGGCCAGCTCCCGGTGCTGCCCCCGATCCCGCCCGAGCCGCCGGCACCCGACTCGCCGCCCCGCCGCTCCGTCCAGCTCCGGCGTCGGGGAGCGGCCCCCAGCCCTTCCCCGGCCGAGCGCCTCTGCCCCTGCGGCAGCGGCAAGCCCTTCTCGAGCTGCTGCGGCAACTAGTACCTCGACACAGCGAAGATGACCGGTGGAGCTTCGGGTGGCGACCGGCCTCCGCGCCGGTCGCGCAGGTGCCGGCGCGGAGGCCGGCACCCACCAGTGCAACTGATCAGAATCCCTGTGACGGGGTACTAGCGCGGCCGGCTGGCGCCCGGGGTCCCCGCTCCTCGTGCTCCTCGGGTGAGAGCGGGGTGGACCTCACTGCCAGCGGAACAACCGCAAGGCCAGCAGGAACGGGAGGATCCCCCACACCAGCAGCACCCCCAGCTCCTGGCTCAGGCTCGCCAGACCGACGGCCTCGTTGGCGATCCCGCGCAAGGCGTCGTTGAGCGCGGTCAGGGGGAGCAGCCGCAGGAGGGGCTGGACCGCCTCGGGGAAGCGGCTGTACGAGAAGAAGGCGCCGGACAGCAGCCACATGGGCATCGTCACGAAGTTGACCAGCCCGGACGCGACCTCGACGCTGCCGGTGCGGGACGCGACGAGCACCGCCAGGCCCGAGAAGGAGAGGCCGCCGAGCAGCGCCACGAGCAGGTAGCTCGCCAGCGAGCCCTGGATCGTGCAATCGAACGCGAGCCAGCCGAAGCCGACCAGGACCAGCACCTCGGCGAGCAGGAAGACCAGCCGCGAGAGGATGAACGCGAGCAGGTAGTGCGCGCGCCGCATCGGCGTGGCTGCGAAGCGCTTGAGCAGCCGCTGCCGGCGCGCCTGGACGATGGCGTAGCCGATCCCCCACATGCTGCTGCCGAGGAGGTTCAGCCCGAGCAGCCCGGGCAGCAGGAAGTCGATGTAGCGGGAACCGGGCAGGGGCGCACCCGCCGCCCGGATCTCGGCGGGGCGGCTACCCCCGAGCGCCTCTTGCAACCTCGCCTCCAGCGCCAGCCGCGCTTCGCGCGCCTCGGGGCGGCTGGAGTCGAAGCGCAGATCGAAGATCGGCGCGGCTCCGGGGTCTCCCGGCAGTTCGCGCAGGACCACCTCGACGCTCCCCCGCTGCAGCGAGCGGGTCGCGTCCCCGTCCGACAGGGGCAGCACGATGAAGGCGGGATCCCGGAGGAGGATCTCCTGGGCGCGCGCCGGGGTCCCTGGCTCCGTCACGACGGCGACACGGAAGGTGGTCTCCCCGGGGGAGGACCGGAACGCGATGCCCAGCCCGATGGCGAGCAGGATCGGAAAGCCGAAGGTCCAGAAGAGGCTGGCCGGCTCGCGCCAGAACTCCCGCAGGCGGGCCCGGGTGAGCTCGAGCAAGGGGTGCGGGCGACGTGGCTCAGCCATCCCGCAGCCCCCGGCCGGTGAGCTGGACGAAGACGTCCTCGAGGGTGGCCTCGTGGGTGGACAGCTCGGTCAGCCGCACCTGCTGGCGCTCCAGCTCGCCCAGCAGGGCAGGCAAGGCCTCGCCGATCCCGTCGACGGTGAGCAGCAGGCGCTCACCCCGTCGGCTGACGGCCCCTACCCCCGGGAGGCTGGCGAGTCGGGCCTCGTCCAGCGCGCCCAGGGGGGTGCAGGCCACGACCTGGGCGGCTCCCAGGGTGCGGATCAGCTCCGCGGGGCTCCCCAGGGCGATCATCTTTCCCTGGTCGACGATCCCGACGCGGTCGCACAGGCGTGCGGCCTCCTCCATGGCGTGGGTGGTCAGCAGGATCGTTCCGCCCTGGCGACGGAAATCCTCGACGACCGCCCAGATGCGCAGCCGGGCCTGGGGGTCCAGCCCCGTCGTCGGCTCGTCGAGGAAGAGGATCTCCGGATCGCTGACCAGGGCGCAGGCGAGGGCCAGGCGCTGCTTCTGGCCACCGGAGAGGGTGCCCACCAGCGCCCGCCGCTTGGGCTGCAGGTCGAGCAGGTCGAGCACTTCGTCGAGCCCGCGCCCGTGGGGGTAGAAGCTCTGGAAGAGGCGTACGGTCTCCGCGACCGACTGCCGCTCCGGGAGCTGGGTCTCCTGGAGCTGCACCCCGAGCCGCTTTCGGAGCCGCTCGTCTCTCCCGCTGCCCCAGCGCTCGCCGAGCAGGACCACCTCGCCGGAGTCCGCCGGCCGGAGGCCCTCGAGGATCTCGACGGTCGTCGTCTTGCCCGCGCCGTTGGGCCCGAGCAGGCCGAAGCACTCGCCGGGCGGGATCGCGAGGTCGATGCCGTCGACCGCCTGCAGTCGACCGTAGCGCTTGCGGAGCCGTCGGCACCAGATCGCTGCGCCTTCGTGGTCGGTGTTCGACTCCATGCGGTCCCACTCTCCGGGGATGGTCCGGCCACCGCCATCCGCGGGGACGCATAAGCACGACCTGGCCGGCATGCAAGGCGCCTGCCGTCGAGGGTTCTCTCCGGCGCGGCGCGCCAGCGAGTTGACCTCGCCCCCGGGCCGGCTGCATGATAGCCGAGCGCCGTCCGAGGCCGCACGGCTGCTGGCCAGGCCGCCGGGCCGCGCCCAGGGCGGGGAGACGACGGGCCACACTGCGGAGGAGGCGATGGGATTCGAGCGTCAGTCGAGAGGGCCGTCGGGAGCCGCGCTCCCCAAGGCTGCGCCTGCCGCCGCGCCCGTACTGGACCGCACACAACCCTCCGCCCCGGACGCGGCCCTGGACGCATCGGCCGCTGACGATTTCGACGCGAGCGTCGACAGCAGCGAGCAGCAGACAGTGCGCGTGCCGGCGCTCGCCGATTCCCTCCCGGGGCTCCCCTCGGCGGCGGGCCTACCGGAGCCGGTCTTCGTCCCCGAGGCGAAGGCGTCCACCCGCACCCCGGTCGTCGGGCCGCCCACCCCGGATCGCCTGGGGGCCCGGGGGCGGCCGCTGCTGGACATGAAATGGGTGCCCGATCTGAGTAGCTGGCAGGAGGGCGCGGTCATCGCCGGCCGCTACCGCTTGCTGGAGGCCATCGGCACCGGCGGGATGGGGGACGTGCTGCTCGCGGACGACCTCCTCCTGCAGCGGAAGGTCGCGGTCAAGACCCTGCGGCGCAACCTGCTGGAGAACCCCCTGGCGCTGGAGCGGTTCCGCCAGGAGGTGGCCATGGCCCACGCCGTGAGCCACCTCGGCCTTGCCCGCACCTTCGACATGGGCGAGGCCGGCGGCGTGTTCTTCCTCACCATGGAGTACCTCACGGGCGAGACCCTCGCGGATCGCCTCCGCCGGGAGGGCCCGCTCCCGGTGGCCGAGGTGCGACGCATCGGGCTCGAGGTCGCGGCCGCGCTCGACGCGGCGCACCAGGCCGGCGTGGTGCACCGTGACCTGAAGCCGTCCAACATCATGCTCACCCCGGATCGCGGCGCCGTGGTGATGGACTTCGGGCTCGCGGCCGCGATCAGCGATCGGCGCGGGCTCCCCGGGCACGAGGGCCTCTCGGAGCTCGTCCGGCCGACCGCCAAGAGCGCCGGCACGCCGAACTACATGGCGCCGGAGCAATGGAAGGGCGAGCCGCAGGGGGCCGCCACCGACGTCTACTCCTTCGGCTGCATCCTCTTCGAGGCGCTGACGGGGCGGCTGCCCTTCCTGGCCCAGACCCGCACCACCATGATGCAGGCCCACCTGACCGAGAAACCGCCGGCGATCCGCACCCTGCGCCCGGGGGTGCCGGCCTCCCTCGATCACCTGGTGGCCGCCTGCCTGAGCAAGGAGCCGGGCGACCGGCCGCCCTCGATGCTGGCCATCGCCCGGTCGCTGCTGGTCCGCCGCAAGCGGGAGCTGGCGGTTACCGCCTTGCTGGCCGTCGGCGTGATCGGCCTGCTGCTGGGCGCGGCCTCCGTCGTCTGGTCGAGCACCAGCCTCCTGCTGATCCGGGAGCTGCGGCCGAGCGTGAAGCGTCTGGCGATGCTCGTGGCGCGCGACATCGACGGGGCCGACCTCGACAAGATCCGCAAGCCGGCCGACATCACCAGGCCCGAGTTCAAGCGGGTCTGGCAGGTCATCGACCGGGCCCGACGGGAGAACCCCGACGTCAGCTACATCTACACCATGCGCAAGCTGAAGCCGGAGGTCATGTGGGAGTTCGTCGTCGATGCGGATCCCCAGGACGAGGACCGTAACGGGGACGGGATCGTCGACGACGACGAGCGCGGCACCCCGCCAGGCCTGAAGTACGACGCCTCGGGGCTGACCTGGCTCCGGCTGGCCTTCCTCGAGAACCGGCCCCACGCCGACGACTCCTTCACCTCCGACCCCTGGGGGCTGCTGCTGTCCGGGTATGCGCCGATCCATGGGCCCGGCGACGACTTCTACCTCGTCGGCGTCGACGTCACCGACAAGCCGTTGATGATCCTGCGCAACACCCTCTACGGCGTCTTCCTGCTCCTCGGGTTGATCTCGGCGGTGCTCGTGGTCGTCCTGCGTCAGCGGCGGGCGATGCTGGTGACCGGCTTCGGTCGGGCGGGGGTCACCAAGGTCTGAGGCACAGAGGTTCGCAGCGCTCCCCGGGCTCGCCTCGCCGGTTCGCGGGAGCAGGAGTGAGCAAGGATGATGCCCGGCGCGCGCGATCGATCCTCCTGGCGGCAGCTCGTCCCGCTGCTGCTGCTCGTCCTGCTGCTGCCGAGCCTCTCGGTCGAGGCAGCGACCTCGCTGCCGGTCCAGAAGCGGGTCTTGCGCAACGGGTTGACCGTGATGGTCCTCCCGGATTCATCGATCCCGAGCTGCTCCTTGTTCACGTTCTTCAAGGTCGGATCGAGGAATGAGGAGCAAGGACGGACCGGGCTTGCTCATTTCTTCGAGCATATGATGTTCAACGGTTCCAGAAAGTTCGGTCCGGGTGCATTCGATCGCGTGATGGAATCTGCCGGTGGATCAAACAATGCATTCACTACCAATGACATAACTGCCTACATGGATTGGTTCCCTGTATCGGCCTTAGATACTATTCTCGATCTTGAATCGGACCGAATGGCCTATTTATTGATTTCTCCCGAGAAGGTCGAGAGTGAACGAGACGTCGTATTGCAAGAAAGACGGCTTCGTGTAGATGGTGATCCCGATGGTTCCCTCGAGGAGATCTTTTTTGGGGCTGCATACCTGGCTCATCCCTATCGTTGGCCCGTCATTGGGTGGGAATCCGACATCCGATCCTGGACGCAGCAGGATCTCGTGAATTTCCATCGAGTTTATTATGCACCGAACAACGCCGTCATGGTCCTGGTCGGTGCGGTGAACCCGGAGCACGCCTTCGCCCGCATCGAGGCCTTCTACGGGGCGATCCCGCCAGGTCCGCCCCCGCAGCCCGTCCGTACCGTCGAGCCGGTCCAGCGAGGGGAGCGGCGAGTCGAGCTGCGGATGTTCGCGCAGCTTCCGGCCCTGCGGATCGGCTACCACGTACCGGCGAGCGCCGACGCCCAGGCTGCGACCATGAAGATCGTCGAGACGATCCTCATGGCCGGCCAGAGCTCCCGGCTCTACCGACGTCTCGTCGATCAGGACCAGTCCGCGCTCACGGTCGGCGGCGGCTACGGCGAGTGGAACTTCGACCCGACGCTCTTCGAGGTCGACGTCAAGCTCCGGGCCGGCGTGACGACGACCCAGGTCGAGCGAGCGGTCTACGAGGAGCTGGAGCGGCTCGCCCGGCAGGCGCCTCCCGACAAGGAGGTCCGCAAGGCCAAGAACCAGGTCCTGACCAACCTCTACCGCGAGCAGAAGACCCTGGACGGCAAGGCCCAGCTCCTGGGCATCTTCGAGGTCTTCCACGGCGGGGCCGACAAGCTCGAGCAGTGGGACGAGCTGATCGAGCAGGTGACCCCGGAGCAGATCCGACAGTTCGCCCAGCGCTTCCTCATCCCGGCCAACCGCACCGTGGCGGTCCTCGTGCCGACGGCGGAGGAAGCTGCCGGAGCCGGGATCCCGGACGTCGAGTCCGCGGCAGGAGGGAAGCGATGAGCCCGTCGCGGATCGCCCGGGCGCGGCGTGCTGCGCCCTCCCCGGCCACCTTGCTGCTGGTCGGCCTGTTCGCCTGGCTGCCCGCCAACCTCGGCTCCGCCCAGCAAGGGTCGGCCGCCGCCCCGGCCCCCGCCGCCCCGCAGTCCCCGGCACCGCTACCCTGGCCGCAGCCCCTCGTCCTGCCGCCGGCCGCGCCGCCGCCCGCATCGTCGGAGCCGTCCGCATCGCCGGTGCCGCCCCCGCCTGCGTCGCCCGCGTCGCCGGTGCCGTCCGCGTCGCCGCCCCCGGCCTGGCCCTCCCCGGCCCCGCCGGTCGCGCCGGCGCCCGTGGGCGCGCCCTCGACCCTCCCCCCGGCCCCCTTCGAGGTCCGGCTCCCGCCCTTCGAGCGGGTCGTCCTCGACAACGGGGTGGTGCTGCTCTTGATGGAGCAGCGCGAGGTCCCGCTCGTCAGCGTCCAGGTGACCATCCGGGCCGGCGGTGCGGCCGATCCCCGGGGCAAGGAGGGGCTCGCGGACATCACCGCCGGCTTGCTGCGCAAGGGGACCAAGACGCGCACCGCGGAGCAGCTCGCCGCGGAGCTGGATTTCCTCGGCACCCGCCTCGGTGGCGCGGCAGGCATGGAGCTGTCCTACCTCGCGGCCGAGTTCCTCGCCAAGGACCGGGAAGAGGGGATGCGCCTGCTCGCGGACGTCCTGCTCCAGCCGGTCTTCCCCGAGAAGGAGGTGGCCAAGCAGCTCGCCCGGATGCGCGACGCGGTGCGGCAGGCCAAGGAGGACCCCGCAGAGGTGATCGGCCAGTACGCCGCGCGCTTCTACTACGGTCCCGATCACCCCTACGGCCGGCCGATCGGCGGCGACGAGCAGAGCCTCGGCCGGATCAAGCGGGCCGACGTCGTGGCCTTCCACCGCGCCCACTATGTGCCGAGCAATGCGCTCGTCGCCCTGGTCGGCGATCTGCCGCTGGCCGAGCTGCGCGACCTCGCCCAGCGGACCTTCGGGAGCTGGCAGGGCCCGGCGGCACCGCCCGCGACCATCCCCCCGCCCCCGCCCTTCGTCGCGGGCCGGGTGCTGCTCGTCGACAAGCCTGACGCGCCCCAGACCCACTTCGTCTTCCTGGCGCCCGGGATCGCCCGCACCGCGGCCGACCGGGTCGGGGTCGACGTCGTCAACACCCTGTTCGGGGGGCGGTTCTCCTCCTGGCTGATGACCAAGCTGCGCGTGGAGAGCGGCCTCACCTACGGCGCGGGCAGCGGCTTCGTGAGCCGCTCCCAGCCCGGGCATTTCCGCATCCGCTCCTACACCGAGACCGCCAACAGCGCCAAGGCCCTCGATCTGACCCTGGCGCAGCTCGATCGGTTGCACGGGGAGGGGCCGAGCGAGGTCGAGCTGCGCTCGGTCCGCACCTACCTGCAGGGACAGTACCCGCCGACCGTGGAGACAGCGGACCAGCTTGCTGGAATATTGACCGAGATCGAGTACTTCGGGCTCGGGCGAGCCGAGGTCGACGAGTACCTGGGCCGCGTCGGCCAGGTCGACCTGGCCGCGGCCCGTCGCGTCGCGGCGGAGCGGTTTCCGAAGCGTGACGGGGTCGGCCTGGTGCTCATCGGCAAGGCTGCGGTCTTGCGGGAGCTGGCGGGCCGCTTCGGGACCGTCACCGAGAAGCCGCTCAACGCTCCGGGCTTCTAGTACCCCATCACCGCGAAAATGACCGG
Source organism: Myxococcota bacterium (assembly GCA_034005005.1). GTDB lineage: Bacteria > Myxococcota_A > JAVEVO01 > JAVEVO01 > JAVEVO01 > JAVEVO01. The sequence continues at coordinate 2,966 of JAVEVO010000149.1, read as the reverse complement.
TCGAACATCTGGTGGCGACCGGCCTCCGCACCGGTCGTACGTGTGCCGACCTGTCGGCCGGCACTCACCCGAGCAACCGACCAAGACCCCCGTGTCGAGGTGCTAGCACCATCGTCCAATTCAGGGGAGCACTGGCGGGGGCGTGGCTGCCTCTCCGTTGGCCTGCGGTGGTGTGGGCGCGGGGTGGCGGTGCGCGACCACGAGGGAGGCGATCACCGAGACGGCCAGCAGGCCCCCGATCACTCCGAGGGAGGCCAGGACGGGCACGTGGAAGAAGTCGCTGAGGGTCATCTTCAGACCGATGAAGGCCAGCACTCCCGCGAGCCCGTAGTTGAGGAAGCGGATCTGCACCAGCAGCTTGGCCAGCACGAAGTACAAGGAGCGCAGCCCGAGGATCGCGAAGATGTTCGAGGAGTAGATGATGAACACGTCGTCGCTGATCCCGAGCACCGCGGGCACCGAGTCGGTGGCGAACAGCACGTCCGTGAACTCGATGGCGATCAGCACCAGCACCAGCGGGGTGGCGCTCCAGCGTCCCGCCTCCTTCACGAAGAAGGCGTGCCCGTGCAGCTCGCTGGTGAAGCGGAAGTGCTTCTGCGCGAAGCGGATCAGCGGGTTCTTCCCGGGGTCGACCTCCTCGTCGTGGCTCCGCAAGAGCTTCCAGGCGGTGAAGATCAGGAAGAGCCCGAAGACGTAGAACATCCAGTGGAAGTACTTCAGCAGCATCGTGCCGCCGAAGATGAACAGGCCCCGCAGGATGATCGCGGTCAGCACCCCCCAGAACAGGACGCGCCGCTGGTAGCTGGCCGGGATGCGGAAGTAGCCGAAGATGGCCAAGAAGACGAAGAGGTTGTCGATGGAGAGGGACTCCTCCACGAGGTAGGCCGTGAAGAAGTTCACCGCCGGCTCTAGCCCGAGTCGCCAGTAGACGAACCCGTTGAAGGCCAGGGCCGTCGAGATCCAGACGCAGCTCCAGGCTAGCGCCGCGCGGAAGCGGGGCTCGCGATCCCCCCGGTTGGCCACCAGCAGATCGACGAGCAGGGCGATGCCGACCACCGCGGCGAAGACCGCCCACTCGAGCCAGGATTCTTCGAACATCTCGCTCCGTGGGGGCCGCCGTCACCCCGTGGATGTCGAGGCGATCCCGCTGCCCCTTGTGCACCTGCGCTCGGCAACTGTCAATGGAGCGGCGGCTCAGGGGGCGGCAGGCGGGGGGCGGTCGTGGCGGCGGAAGAGCAGCAGCGACGTGCCGCTGCGGGCGTCGGGGTAGCGGCGGTGCAGGGTGAACTGACCTTGCAGCCAGCTCCAGACCGCGGGCTCGCCGCACGCCGCCACGCGGCCGCGGCAGACCACCCAGCGCAGCCGGGGACCGTCCACCCGCTCGAGGTCGTCCGCGGCTCGGCGGATCCCGGCGAGGTAGTGCTGACGGTTGGTGTCGGCGAGGTCGCCGGCCAGCCTCCTCCCCGCGAGCAGGGCGACGATCGGGGCGCTCAGGGAGTCGCCGAAGAGCAGATCGTCCGGCGCGCCGCGGCGGACGATCTCGGCGGCGACCGTGGGCAGGGCCTCGCTGTACCGGCTCTCGTGCCACAGGTACCGGGTCGGTGCAAAGTAGTGCCTGTCGAGGCGCCGCTCGTCGTACCAGAACGCGCCACGCACCAGGGGGTCGAGGCCCGGGAAGAGCGTCCCGGCGAAGAAGCGGTACCGCTTGACCTTTCCGATGTCGTCGGCCGTGTGCGGGTCGAGCGCGAGCCGGCCGAGCCACCCGGCTGCCAGGGTCAGCAGGAGGGCCAGCCCGATCGTGGCGAGCTGCACGGGCAACCGGCGGCTCTCCCGCGCGAGCCCGGCCACCCAGGCGAGGTAGAGCCCCCCGAGCAGGGCCAGCCAGGGGTACAGGGGCACGAAGTAGTACGTGAAGACCCGGTTGAGCAGCAGCACCACCCCGGCGCTGCCGGCCAGCGCCAGGATCGCCGCGGCGATGGGGCGGCTCACGGGCGCCGGGGGCGACGACGACGCCGGGGGGGGCGGGGGAGCCGGGGTCCGGGCGGCGGGAGCCCGCCGGCCCCGCTGGAGCAGCACCCCGATACCGAGCAGCAGGCCGCAGAGCCCCAGGCCGACCAGGGGCAGGTTGTCCCGGGCGAGGGCCTGCCACAAGGGCAGGTTCCCGCCGCGGTGAGGCGGCTTGGCGAGGTGGAACAGGTAGACCTGGTCGACGAAGGCCCGGCCGGCGACCACCAGGCAGAGCAGGTTGGCGCCCGCGAAGACACCGGCCAGCGCGGCCACGAAGCGCCCCACGGCCCGGCGCGCGGGGAGCAGGAGGAGGAAGGCGGCGAGGGCCGGCGCCGGCGCGGCGTACAGCCCCGCGAGCGCGGCGAGCCCGACGAGGCTCCCGGCCTGCAAGGGGCGGCGGGCGAGCGCGCGCTCCACGGCCCACACCGCCAGCAGGGTGCCGAGGTTGGCGCCGGTGAAGTGCGTCGAGCAGCGCAGCAGATCGAAGGCGGTCAGGTACAGGGCCAGGGCGCCCAGCCCGACGATCCAGCCGGTCCCCGGTGCGGGCGCCGGGGACCCTCCCGGTGTGCTCCGCGAGCGGTCGAGGGCCGGGCCGAGGTGCCGTCGACCGAGGCGCAAGAGCAGCAGGCCCGTCCCCAGGGCGCACAGGGGAGGCAGGAGCTTGCCGAGGAGCACGGAGGGGCCGAAGAGGAGGTAGAGCCCGGCCAGCAGCAGGATGTTGAGCGGCGGATGGGCGAGGGGGTAGTCCCGGTAGGGGATCGCGCCCTGCGCGGTCGCCAGCGCGTCGTAGAAGTAGATCCCCTCGTCGCCGAGGTCGGGCCGCAGCCCGTAGGTCTTCAGGGTCGCGAACAGCAAGGTCAGCAGCAGCACCAGTAGCCAGGCCAGGGGGTCCCGCCAGGCCGTCCTCCACCCCTCCTCGGCGAGGGGTGCGGGAGCGGGGGCGGCGGAGGATGGCTCGC
>JAVEVO010000016.1:0-71250 GCA_034005005.1 Myxococcota bacterium | reverse complement strand
GGCTCCCCGAGAAGTGGGACGTCGTCTTGGTCGGGCGGCGCACCAGCGGGCGTGCCCTGCTCGTGGAGCGGTTGCGGGATGCGGGCCTGCGCGTCGCCACCGGCGGGCTCGGCTGGCCGGAGGGCCTCCTGAGCCGGCCGGAGATGCTCGCCCGGTACGCGCAGGCGGCGGTGGTGCTCACCACCGCGGACTGGGAGGGGCACCCGGTGCCCATGGTCAAGCATCGGCTGCTCGACACCGCGATGCTCGGCTGCTTCCAGGTGGCGCAGGAGGCCCCCGACCTGCGGCGCTACTTCCCGGCCACCGAGGTGCCGGCCTACGACAGCCCGGAGGAGCTCCTCGCGCAGGTCCGGCGGGCCCTCGCCGATCCGGCGGCGCGCCTGGCCGCGGCCGACGCGGCGCGCCGCCGGGCCCTGGCCGAGCACACCTGGCAGGTGCGGTGGCCCTCCCTGTTCGCCGGGCTCGGGGTCGCCGCCCCCCCTCCGCCGGGGGCCGCCCCGGAGGCCACCCGGGAGGCCTCCCCCGGCGGGCGGTCCCGGCTGTTCGACCAGGCGCTGCTCGCCCTGGCGAGCCGGGCGGAGGCCGACGGCCGTCCCGGGGCGGCAGCCGCCCTGGCCGGGGAGCTGCTGCTGCGGGACCCGGGCCAGCCGACCGCGGCCGCGATCCGGGGTCGCTGCCTGCGCGACCTCGGCGACCCGGCCGGGGCCCTGCCCCTCCTGGAGCAGGCCGCGGCCGCGGCCGCCGCGCCCGGCGCGGCCGCGCTCTTCGTGCAGCTCTCCCCCCAGGGCGTGGGGTGCGGCCTGGGGCGCTTCGGCCTCTGGCCTCCGGCGGCCGAGCCGACGGTCTTCTTGCTCGCCGCCTTGCTGCAGCTCGGCCGGCACGACGAGGCCCTCGCCCGGATCGCCGGGCTTTCGCCGGGGCCCCTGGCCGAGGCCGTCGCCACGGTGCTCGACCCGGGGGACGCGCCCGAGCTGGCCCCCGTCCGGGAGGCCCTGGCCCGTTGGCGGCCCGTGGGGCGCTGAGGGGCAGCACGTCTCCCTTGCATCGGCCGCTGGCTGACGTACAGATCTCCCCCGACTCGGGAAGGAGGGGGGAGATGCAGCACACTTCGGCCCAGGCTCGGTTCCAGGCTCTCGCCGAGACGCGCACCCGGACCTGTCGGACCCTGGAGGCGCTGGACGGCCGCCGCCCCCCCTTCCACCTCTCCGACTGCTTCGGGATCAACACGTTCAACGGCGCGGCGATGCGTCAGAAGCTCTCCAGCGAGACCTTCCAGGCCCTGCAGCGGACGATCCGCCGGGGGGAGAAGCTGAAGCGTAGCATCGCCGGCGAGGTCGCCCATGCGATGAAGGAGTGGGCGCTGGAGAAGGGGGCGAGCAGCTTCTGCCACTGGTTTCAGCCCCAGAACGGCCTGACCGCGGAGAAGCACGACTCCTTCCTCTCCTTCGAGCGGGATGGTTCCCCCATCGAGCGCTTCTCCGCGGGCCAACTCATCCAGAGCGAGCCCGACGCCTCCTCCTTCCCCTCGGGGGGGATGCGCAGCACCTTCGAGGCACGCGGCTACACCGCCTGGGATCCATCCAGTCCCGTCTTCATCATGGACGGCCCAAACGGCAAGACACTCTGCATTCCCTCCATCTTCATCTCATACCACGGCCAGGCGCTCGATAAAAAAACTCCGCTGCTAAGATCCATGGAGTATCTCAGTCAGCAAGCGCGAGGATTGATTTCCCTTCTGGGAAAAAAGGACGTGGAACGGGTCATTCCAACCCTTGGAGTGGAACAAGAATATTTCCTCGTCGATTCGGCGCTATATCAGCTTCGCCCTGATCTATATACATGCGGACGAACACTTCTGGGTGCACCATCAACCAAAGGACAACAGCTAGAGGATCATTATTTCGGAAGCATCAAGCCGAGAGTGCTGGCATTCATCCAAGAAGCCGAATTCGAGCTTTATAAACTCGGTGTTCCGATCAAGACACGGCATAACGAGGTCGCACCACACCAGTTCGAAGCCGCTCCGATGTTCGAAGAGGCAAATATCGCCTCGGATCACAATCAACTGCTGATGGAAATATTCAAGAACGTCGCAGAGCGCCACAAGTTGACCTTGCTTCTCCACGAAAAGCCATTCGCAGGAGTCAACGGGAGCGGCAAGCATTGTAACTGGTCCCTGATGGACGACGAGGGCAACAACCTCCTCGCACCGGGGGAGTCGCCGGCGGAGCACCTCCAGTTCCTCTGCTTCCTGGCCGCGGTGCTCCAGGGGGTCCACCGGCGCGCTGGGCTGCTCCGGGCCTCGGTGGCGACCTCCGGCAACGATCACCGGCTCGGTGCGAACGAGGCCCCGCCGGCGATCCTCTCGGTCTTCCTCGGGGAGGAGCTCTCCCGCCTGCTCGACCTGATCGCTGCGGGGGAGGCCTCCTCGGAGCCGGGCCGGGAGCGGATCCTCCGCCTCGGGCTGGCCAAGCTCCCCGACGTGGAGTGGGACACCACCGACCGCAACCGCACCTCGCCCTTCGCCTTCACCGGCAGCAAGTTCGAGTTCCGGGCCGTGCCCTCCTCCGCGGTGGTCGCGACGCCGGTCACCTACCTGAACGCCGCGGTGGGCGAGGCCCTCGCCGAGCTGAGCGCGCAGCTCCGCAACCGGCTGGATGCGGGGAGCCCCCTGGAGCAGGCGGTGCTCGAGGTGGTGCGGGAGGCGATCCTCGCCAGCCGGCCGATCCGCTTCGACGGGAACAACTACGATCCGGGCTGGGTCGCGGAGGCGGCCCGGCGCAGCTTGCCCAACCTGGCGAACGCCCCCGCGGCCCTCGAGGAGCTGCGCACCCCCGGTGCCCGGGAGCTCTTCGTCCGGGCGGGGGTCTACAGCGAGGAGGAGCTGCTGGCGCGCTACCACGTCAAGGTGGAGCGCTACGTCAAGGAGCTGCTGCTCGAGGCGGCGTGCTTGCGCGAGCTGGCGACGACCGCGGTCCTGCCCGCTGCGCTCGCGGGGCAGCAGCTTCTCGGCGAGGCCATCGTCGCGGCCCGGACCGCGGGGCTGTCCGGCTCGGCGGGGATCGAGCGGCAGCAGGTTGTGCTGCAGCGGCTGGCGGACGGCATCGGCGAGCTGCTGGCGGCCGCCGCAGAGCTCTCCCGGCTGGAGCAGCAGACGGGCGAGCAGGAGCGGCTGGCGGACCGGGCGACGTTCGTCGCGCAGCGGCTCGTGCCGGCCCTCGGCCACCTGCGCACCGCCGCCGACGAGCTCGAGCTGCAGGTCCCGGACTGCCTCTGGCCGCTGCCCAAGTACCGGGAGCTGCTGCTGCTGCTCTGATCCGCCCACCCCCGCGGGAGGCGGGCCCCGGCGAGCCCGGTCGCCACCAGATGCTCGCCCGGTCATCTTCGCGGTGACGAGGTGCTAGGGTTGCCGGCAGCGCTGGCCCTCGCAGACCCACTCGCGCGGGCAGCTCCGGTCGTAGACGCACTCGGGGCCGGCCAGGGGCGAGCAGTACCCCCAGACGCAGGCGCCGTCACACTCGTCGTCGCTCTGGCAGCCGTTGGCGATCTGGCAGATGCCGTCGTAGCAGCCGAGGCCGGGCAACGGCAGCAGCCGGCACTCCTGGTCGGTCGTGCACTGGAAGGGCGGGACGCACTGCTGGCCGACGCAGGCGTAGCTCTCCGGGCAGTCGCGGCTCTCGGCGCAGCGGCTGCTGGTCTGGCAGCGACCGCCCTCGCAGAGCTCGCCGGGCGCACACTCGGCGTCGAAGACGCAGGCCGGCTGGGCCATGCACACCCCGTTTACGCAGAGGCGCCCGTCCGGGCAGTCCTCCTGGGTCTGGCAGGGCTCCGGCCCCTCGAGGCAGAGCCCCTCGACGCAGCGGAAGCCCGGCGGGCAGCTCCCGTCGGCCGCACAAGGGATCCCCGGCTGCTCCACGCAGCGGAAGTCCCGGCAGACCTCACCGGCCGGGCAGTCGGCGTCGACCCGGCAGGCGACCGGCTCTGGCTCCACGCACCGGCCGTTCTCGCAGACCAGCCCCTCGGGGCAGGGGCGCTGGTTGCTGCACTGAGGCACCATGCACTGCCCGGCCACGCAGATCCGGTTGCGTGGGCAGTCGGCGTCCCGACGGCACTCGACCTCGCGCGGGACGCACGCCCCGTCCCGGCAGACCTGACCGTCGCCGCAGTCCCGGTCGCTCCAGCACCAGCCGGCGATGTCCTCGCACCAGCCGAAGTTGCACTCCTGGCCGCGCGGGCAGTCGTCGTCCACCCGGCAGACCGGGTCGGGCAGCCACTGGCACATGCCCGCGAGGCAGTACTGGTTGGGCGGGCACTCGTCGTCCGACTCGCAGCCGCCGGGGTTGGTGCACAGATGATTGATGCAGACGTAGCCGCCGAAGGGGCAGTCCGCGTCGACGTTGCAGTACAGGGGCCAGAGGCAGCGGCCCGCGACGCAGCTCCAGCCGGCCGCGCAGTCCTCGTCCTCCTGGCAGGCGACGGGCTGACAGTGGCCATACTCACAGCGCTGCAGATCGCCGCAGTCCTGGTCCGTGACGCAGTCCGGGGCCGCGTAGCAGACGCCGTCGAGGCAGCTCGTCCCCGCGGGGCAGTCCTCGTCGCGACGGCAGCCGGCCAGGGGCAGGCAGCGGTCGCCGATGCAGTAGCTGCCCGCCGGGCAGTCCTGGTCGCTTCGACACTGGACGATCGTCACGCACTGGGCCGTGAAGGGATTACATTCGTACCCTTCCGGGCAGTCCGCGTCGCTCGCGCAGAAGGCCTCGTCCACGCAGACGCCGTTGCGGCAGACCATGCCCTCCCGACAGTCCGCGTCCGCCCGGCAGCCGAGGACGCAGCGACCGAGGACGCAGCGGCCGCCCGCGGGGCAGTCGCGGTCGACCCGGCACTCCGGCTCCTCCTCGGCGACGCAGGAGCCGTCGCGGCAGATCTCGCCGCGCGGGCAGTCGTCGTCCACGCGGCACTCCGCCGCGAAGACGCAGTTGTGCTCCTGGCAGACGAAGTGGACCGGGCAGTCCGCGTCGGACCGGCAGCCGGGCTCGCAGTTGCCGAAGTTGCAGACCAGGCCGTCGCGGCAGTCGGCGTCCGTGGCACAGTCGGGGGGCGGCACCGGCAAGCAGACCCCGGCGAGGCAGCTCTGGCCCCGGGGGCAGTCGGCGTTGGTGGTGCAGCCCCCGGGCACCTGGCAGACCCCGTCGAGGCAGCGGAGCCCCGGGATCCCGAGGTCGCAGTCCGCGTCCGTCTGGCACCAGAGGATCCAGTCGGGGAGGCAGCGGCCGCCCGCGCAGAACCAGCCGGCGTGGCAGTCGTCGTCGTCGGTGCACTGGCCGGGCTGGCAGTAGCCCGCGTCGCAGCGCTCGCCTGCGGGGCAGTCCGCGTCGGTCAGGCAGTCGGGCAGGGCGAGGCAGACCTCGCCGTTGCAGTACTGGCCCGCAGGGCAATCGGCGTCGTCGCGGCAGCCCGTGATCTCGCGGCAGAGGCCGCCGATGCAGGCGAAGCCGGCCGGGCAGCCGAGCCCCGTGGCGGGGTCGCACTCGACCCGGGGCACGCAGCGCCGGGTGAGCACGTCGCAGAGCTGACCTTCGGGGCAGTCCGCGTCCCGATCGCAGCCCTCGCGCGGGACGCACCGGCCGTTCTGGCAGAGGTTGCCGTCCGGGCAGTCCTCGTCGACCCGGCACGCGACCTCGTCCGGCTGGCAGCGCCCCGCGACGCAGTGCTCCTCGGGTGGGCAATCCCGGTCGCGCCAGCAGCCCGGCACGCACTGCTGGGCTTCGCAGATCCATCCCTCGGCGCAGTCGGCGTCGACGCGGCAGCGTGGCTCGTCGGGACGGCAGCGCCCTTCGACGCACCGCTGCCCCGCGGGGCAGCCGAGGTCGTCGCGGCAGCCGGCGCGACAGCGGCCGTTCGCGCAGATCTCGCCGGGAGGGCACTGCCAGTCGCCCCGGCAGGTGCTGGGAGTGCAGCGCCCGTCGATGCAGACCTGGCCATCGGGGCAGTCCGCGTCGCCCCGGCAGACCTCGTCGGGCAGACAGCGCCCGGCCTCGCAGCGGAAGCCCGCGGGGCAGTCGCGGTCCGCCGTGCACTCCTGTTTGGGGAGGCAGCGCCCGGCCTCGCAGCGGAAGCCCGCGGGGCAGTCGCGGTCGAGCACGCACCCGACGGGGGGCACGCACCGGTGGTCCTCGCAGACCAGGCCCGCGGGGCAGTCGCGGTCCGCGGCGCACTCGTCCTCGGGGAGGCAACGCCCGGCCTCGCAGTGGAAGCCCGCGGGGCAGTCGTCGTCCGCGGCGCACTCGTCCTCGGGGAGGCAGCGCCCGGCCTCGCAGCGGAAGCCGGCGGGGCAGTCGTCGTCCGCGGCGCACTCGTCCTCGGGGAGGCAGCGCCCGGCCTCGCAGCGGAAGCCGGCGGGGCACTGGTTGTCCGCGGTGCAGCCCGCCGCGGGCAGGCAGACGCCCGCCTGGCAGCGCTCGTCCGCGGGGCAGTCCGCGTCGGCGGTGCACTCGACCTGGGGCACGCAGACCCCGTCCCGGCAGACCTGGCCGACGTTGCACCGCCCGTCGCTGGTGCAGGGGCCCGCGGGCTTTTGGCAGACCCCCTGCAGGCACTCCAGCCCGGGAGGACACTCCACCGTGTCCTCACACTGGAGGGCCTGCAGGCAGAGACCGTCGAGGCAGGTGAACCCGTCCGGGCAGTCGCTCGTCAGCAGGCACTCGTCGGGGATCGTGCGCCCGCAGCCGGTCGCGACGAGCAGCAAGGGGAACAGCAGCCAGAGGTGACGGTGCATGGGAGGCCCTCCTCGAGACGACACTCCACGATAGCAGAAATCGCCTGCCGGAGCAAGGGCGCAACCCAAGTGGAACCGGTCGATTTTGCGAGAGAATCGGCCGTGGGTGGGCGATCAGCCGAGGAGCTCGCAGCTCACCCGGGGCGGCTGCCGCCGGCAGCGCGTCTCGGTGAAGCGGGCGACCCGCAGCAGCAGGGCCTCCTGCCAGGGGCGGGCCATGAGCTGCAGGCCGATGGGCAGGCCGTCCGGATCGTAGCCGACGGGCACGCTGATCGCCGGCAAGCCCGTGAGGTTGGCCGGCTGGGCGAAGCGCATGATCTTCGTGGTCAGGGGCAGGTTCGACTCGCCCGTGCGCAGGACATCGGCCGGGATGGGGGGGGCGGTGCACCCGGTCGCCGGGGAGACGATGAGCTCGACCTGCTCCAGTGCGCGGGCGAAGTGGCACCAGATCCGGGCCCGGAGGCGCTGCGCGTGATCGTAGTCCGTGGCCGCGAGGCGACGGGCCAGGACCAGGTTCAGCCGGGTGTCGTGACCGTAGGCTCGGCGGTGCTCCGCGTAGTGTCGCAGGTGCGCCGTGGCCATCTCGGAGACGATGGTGATCAGGTGGACCGTGCGGGCGATGTCGAGGTCGGGCAGGTCGATCTCGTGCAGCTCGGCGCCGGCCTGCACCAGCTCGTCCAGCATACGGCGACAGGCTGCGACCACGGGGGCGTCCGCGTGCTCGAACCAGGGTGGGTAGATGCCGAGCTTCAGCCCCTGCAGATCGAGCCGATCGAGCCCGGCGAGGGTCGGTGTGGGCTGGTGGAGGCTGTTGGGGTCGCGTGGATCGGGGCCGGCCATGAGCAGGTACCCGAGGGCCGCGTCCGCGGCCGTGGCCGCGATGGGGCCCACGTGGGCCAGGCTCCAGCAGAGGGGCGCGGCGCCGTGCTCGCTGAGCCGGCCGAAGGTGGACTTGAGGCCGACGACCCCACAGAAGCTCGCCGGGATGCGGATGGAGCCGCCGCCGTCCGCGCCGACGCCGAGGGGGCAGAGGCCGTAGGCCACCGCGGCGGCCGGGCCCGAGGACGAGCCGCCCGGGGCGCGCGCGGGGTCGTAGGGGTTGCGGCAGGCGCCGTGGTGCGGATTGACCCCGGTCACCCCGAGGCCGATCTCGTGCATGTTGGTCTTGCCGATGATCAGCGCGCCGGCCGCGCGCAGCCGGCCGACGACCGTCGCGTCCTCCGGTGCGGGCTGCCGGCCGAGGAAGCGGGTGCCCACGGTGGTCGGGTAGCCCGCGACGTCGAGCTCGTCCTTCACCGCCACGGGGACGCCGTCCAGGGGGCCGCAGGCGTGGCCGGCGCGGTACCGGGCCGCGCTCTCCTCGGCCTGCCGCAGCAGGTCGTCCCGCTGCTGGGCGATGAAGATCCGCAGCGGCGGCGAGGCTTCGTCCGCGCTCGCGCTCGCGGCGAGGATGCGCTCGGCGACCTGGACCGGGTCGGTCCGACCCTCCTGGTAGGCGCGCACGAAGTCCCGGGAGGAGCGGAAGGGGTGGGAGCCGGCCGGCGGGTCCGGGGGGGGCGCATCGAGGAGGGCGAGCTCGGCCGCTGGCGAGCGGCCGGCTTCCGGGGGAGCGAGCGCGCGGGCGACGGCGAACACGGGCGGCTCCACGGGCAGCGGCTCCTCGGCCGGCACCTGCCGCAACCTCACGATCCCGGCGCTCTCCAGGAGCGTCCCGGCGAGCAGGTTGCTGGTGAGTGGATTCTCGGCGAGCCCGGTCAGCGCCCGGAGCAAGGCGCCGGCCGCCCGCGGGGCCTGGATCGGCGTGCTGTCGTAAGCCATCGCTTCCCCCTCCCTGGTTGGTGTCGATACGGACGATGCCGCCAGCATACTCGGTGACGGCAGCGGCTGCACCTCCCCACCCGTCCGGTCGTCGGCGGCGCGGCGTTCCGTTGATGTGGATAAGTGTGGGTGAGAGTGTGCAAGTGATCGAGGGCGCAGGGAAATCCCTGGGGATTGAGAGCGGTTGTCGGCCTGTGGATAAGTGTGGGTAGAGGTGTGCAAGTGATCGTCGGAGATCGGTTTTCGCGGGGGACGCGTGATGGACGCGGGGGAGGGGGGGGAGATGGGGGAGGGGAGGACGAGGGGGAGGGGAGGGGCTACTCCGTGGGACGGAGCGCGTGCCGCCGCTGCAGGACGAACTCCTCGATCAGCGGGAAGACGGCCTCGGCCTCGAGGTCCAGCAGCATCTCATGGCCGGAGCGGTTGAACCAGATCAGCTCCTTGTCGGCCGTGGTCAGCTTCTCGAGGATCAGCTCCGCGCCGGCGGGCGCGGCGACCTGGTCCTTGTGGGAGTGGATCAGCCGCACCGGGCAGCGGATCCGGTCGAGTCGCCCCTCCAGCTCTTTGGCGAACTCGACCAGGGAGGCGAAGGTGGCCGTCGGGAACTTCAGGTAGTTCTCGTTACCCTTGGCCCGCTCCTTGTCGTGGTAGGCCTTGGGGCTCGGGAAGTAGCGGATCACCTTGGAGATCGCGCCGGCGAGGGGCGCCAGGGGGTTGGCGAAGCGGATGGCCGGCGCCACCGCGACGACACCGGCGACGTCGTCCGGTCGCGTCACGGCCAGCTCGAGCGCGACCAGCGCGCCCATGGAGAGGCCGATCACGACCACGCGGTCGACGGTCTGGCGCAGCTCGTCGAGGGCCGTCGCGGCGTCCCGCACCCAGTCGGGCCAGCGGACGCCGACCATGTCCGCCGGGGTCTGGCCGTGGCCCGCGAGGATCGGCATGCGGTAGGGGATGCCGTGCTTCTCGAGGTAGGGCACGACCCCGGAGACGCACTTGACGTGGGAGGTGAAGCCATGGAGCAGCAGCACGCCCAGCCGCTGCTCGTCACCGGGCGCGGCCTGCAGCAGCTCGGGGGTGAAGCGGGCGAGGGGGACGTACTGCCGGTGGTGATCCACGAGGTCCGAGATCTTGGTCATCAGCGTGTCCGTGAGCTGGCGCAGGGTGGCCGAGTCGGGGAGCTGCCGGCCGAAGCGGTTCTCCGGGTCCGGGTAGAAGGGCTCGCCGAAGGAGAGGGTGATCTTCTCGCGGCGGGGGAGGGGCGGGACCTCCAGCCGGGGGAACATCTCGGGCGGGAACGCGCTGGAGCTCCCCGAGACTCCGACGGGAACGATGGGGCAGCCGCTGAGGATCGCCAGGCGGATCACGCCGGTCCGGCCACGCAGCAAGGCGGTGGCGGGCTGGACCGCGCTGCGCGCGACGTCCTCCTCGCCGGGGATGGTGCCCTCAGGGAACATCGCGACGCTCTCGCCGGCGTCGAGGAACTCGATGGCCGAGGTGAAGCCGCTCCGATCCGCACCCGTCCGGTCGATGTAGAAGGAGCGGGACAGCTCGATCATCTGGCGCATGATGGGCCAGCGGCGGAACTCCTCCTTGGCCATGAAGTGGATCCGCCGGGGGAAGACCGCGGCCAGGGCCTGCACGTCGTCCCAGCTCTGGTGGTTGGAGGCGAGGATCACCCCGCCCGCGGGGACGTGCTCCAGGCCCCGCACCTCGAGGTCGTTCTGGGCCTCGAAGTTCAGGCGCAGGAGGCGCTGCGCGGCCCAGTAGACGCCGTCCTGGAGCGGAGCCAGCACGCCGGCCCGCTGCAGCAGCGACAGGTTGGCCTGCAGGACCAGGTCGGCAGGCTTCAGGAAGGTGTTGAAGACTTCGTAGCGCTCCACGGGACCTCCTCGGGCGACCTGACGTCGGCGGCGACCGCCGGCTCTACCTCCGTGGGGATGCCCGTCGCGCGGCCGTCCCCATCCCCTCGTCGATGATTCATGACGCAACGCGTCGCCGAAGGCAAGAGTTCTGGAAAAAAGATATCTGAATCAGGTAGTTGTTGGTGCAGATGGCGCGTCAGGCCCGGCCCGTGGATTGACCGCGGACGAGACCGCCGGCGATCAGATGGGCCAGGCGCAGGGGCTCCGGGAAGCGTCCGTGCTGGCAGGTGATCTCGAGCACCGCGGTCGCCTGGTCCGGCTCCAGGCCGTGGAGCTGGCAGCACAGGCCCGCGAGCCGGAGCACGGGGCCGGCGCGCTGCAGCAGCGCGCGACGGCGGGGAGGGTCCGGGAGGGCCTCGGTCGCGGCGTGCATCCGCACGAGGTCGGGCGGGCGCCGGGTGACGGCCAGCACCCCCCGACCGGTGGCCGCGGCCAGGGCGGGCAGGTCCACCACGTTGAACCCGCCGACGGTGACCCCGCCGAGCAGGATGTAGTGGAGCTGGGGCAGGAACTTGGACGCGACGATCATCTCGGCCAGCCGCTCCGTGGCGTCGAAGCCGTCCCGGGTGATCGTCGTCGAGAGGAGCCCGTCGAGCTGGCCACTGCCCCGCAACACCGGGCCGACGACCAGCACGTCGGGGCTGCCCGTCCTCGTGAAGGGGCCGTCGTCCAGGCCGAGGACCCGGAATCCGGTGCGCTGGCGCAGCTCCCGAGCGTGCATCGGTTCTCCGTGGGCGGACGGCGCGTCGTCCCGGGCCAGGGTCGCGCCAGCGGCCCGGCCGGTCCAGCTCCTTCCTTCCCGGCCGACGACGCCGGGGGCGTCGGGCCGCGCCCCGCCCCCGGCCACCCGGTCTATGGACTCACCGGCCGGATTCGGGTACGCGTAGCACAGGGTCCGGGAGGTCCACCCGGCGAGGATGCGATGACGGATATCCTGTTCCAGGCGGCCGAGGGTGCTGGCGAGGCGGCGCAGACGGGGCTGGCGGAGCTCCTGGGGCGGTGTCGACCGCCCTTCGCCCCCGGGGCCGAGGTGGGGATCAAGGTGCACTGGGGCGAGCGGGACAACGTCAGCTTCCTCCCCGCGACCCTGACCCGGGAGGTGGTGCGCTGGGTCGCGGCGCACGGCGGCCGGCCCTTCGTCTTCGACACCACGGTGCTGTACAGCGGGGGGCGGCGGGACGGGCGGACCTCCCTGGAGACCGCCCGGGAGCACGGCTTCTCGCCGGCCGTGCTCGGCTGTCCGGTGCTGATCGGCGACGGCCTCGACGGGCGGGACGTCATCGACCTGGCCGCGGGCTACCGCCACTTCGCGACGGTCCAGGTGGCCGGGCTGCTGGAGCGGACCGACGCCTTCGTGATCTTCTCCCACTTCAAGGGGCACCTCGCGGCCGGCTTCGGGGGGGCGATCAAGAACCTCTCCATGGGCCTCGCCTCGCGGGCCCAGAAGCAGCGGATGCACGCCGACGCCCGTCCCCACCTCCTGCCCGAGCGCTGCACGCGCTGCGGCACCTGCGTCGCGGTCTGCCCCACGGGGGCGGCCGGCTTTGCGGCGCCGGGGAGGCTGCCCGCGTTCGACCTCGGGCTGTGCATCGGCTGCGCCCAGTGCATCGCCCAGTGCCCCGAGCTGGCCCTGCGCCTGCAGTGGCGCATCGCGGCGAGCGACTTCCAGGAGCGGGTGGTGGAGACCGCGGCCGCGGTCTGGCGACGGATCGCCGGGCGCACCCTGCTGGTGAACGCCTTGCTGCAGATCACCGCGGAGTGCGATTGCATGGCCGGGGACAACCCCCGGATCGCCCCTGACGTGGGCTTCCTCGCGGGCGAGCACCCCCTCACCCTCGACGAGGCCTCCCTGGCGCGGGTCGGCGCGGAGCCGTTCGACCGGGCCCATCCCGGGCTGCCCTGGCCGCGGCAGCTCCTCTATGCCCGGGAGATTGGCTTCGCTCCCCACCAGGAGACTGCATGAGCGCGTCCCTCGCCGGCCGGCCGCGCCTGCCGGGCGAGCCCGGCGGGCCGGGGTGTCCGTCCGTCTCATGGCGGTGGCTGCTGCTGCTCGTCGTCCTGGGCGTGGGAGCCGGCTGCGCGACCACGAAGAGCAGCCCGCGGCCGGCCGCCGGGCTCCCCACCAGCTACGAGGAGTACGCCCGACCGGATCCGCAGCCGCTGCCTCCCCCGGCGATCCTCGGGCCCGTGACGGGGGAGCTGCTCGAGGTCGAGGTCATCGACGTCGGCCAGGGCGAGAGCATCCTGATCCTGCCGCCCGGCCAGCAGAGCATCCTCGTGGACACGGGCCCCGAGGACGCGGCCGGCGCCATCGCCCACGAGCTGCTCGAGCACGGCATCGAGCGCATCGATCTGCTGATCACCACCCACGCGCACAGCGATCACATCGGCGGCTTCTCCCGCCTGGCGCGGCGCTTCCCCATCGGTGCCGTGCTCGACAGCCTGCGACCGGAGCCGGGGCCCCTCTTCGCGCAGTACACCCGCCTGCTCCGCCAGCAGAAGACCCCCGTGAGCCGTGCCCGCGCCGGGATGCTGCTGCACGTCGAGGAGAGCCGCATCGGGTTGTACGAGCCGCCGACCGCCGATGGCTCCTTGCAGGGGGTCCTGCTCGACGGCGCTGGCGGCACCCTGCTGCCCGTGCGCGCCCGCCTCGCGCCGGCCCTGGCGGAGCAGCTCGGGTATGCCCGGCCCGCGTCCGCCCGGCCGGCCGTCGGCGTGGCGGCCCCGGCCCCCGGGCTGCCGGGGATGGCCGCCAGGCCGCTTCCGCCCCCGGCGCCCTCGCCGGACGTCGTCGCCGGCCCGGCGAGCCTCCCTGCGTTGCCCCGGGCCCTCGGGCTCGCGGAGCCGCCCCTCCTCGAGCCGGGCCAGGGGGTCCTGCTCCAGGTCCTGCAGCCGGAGGCTCCGTTCATCACCGACTCCCGCTCCAACGGCAACGCCAACACCATCGTCCTGAAGCTGATCTACAAGGACGTCTGCATGATCTTCAGCGGCGACGCCGAGGCCGAGACCGAGCAGCGGCTCCTCCGGCTGCCGGAGAGCCTGCGCTGCCCCGTGCTCAAGGTCGCCCATCACGGGAGCGGGTACTCGTCGACGAACGAGTTCCTCGACGCGGTCGCGCCGGCCGTCGGCCTGATCTCGGCCGGACGCTTCAACGCCCACGGGCATCCCCATCCCGAGACCGTGCGCAAGCTGTACGAGCGCGGTGTCTGGGTCTTTCGTACGGACAAGATGGGCAACATCACCCTGCGCACCGATGGCCAGCGCGTCCAGATCCAGTACGAAAGGACCCCCGAGTACTGGCAGCGGTTTCTGGAGCGGAAGCAACGGCTTGACCGGAACTGAGCCCGGGGTGTAGATATCCTCCCCGTATCTTCGTGTGGACTCTCGGTGGATCCGTGTCGCCTCCCTGGAGGCGGGCCGAAGAAGGGGGCGGAGGCCTCCCCGGAGCCTGGCGCCGCCCGGTGGCCACCAGCAGCGGGGAGGGGCGCGATCGGCCGACCGCGACGGCCGGAGCCTGGAGCAGCGGGTGAGCAAGACGCGACAGCGCCGCACCGGTAGCGGCGATCCTCGACGGCCGGAGCCGGCCACGCCGGCACCGGAGGTCCCTTCCCCGTCCGACAGCGCTCCCCCGGCGCGCGCCGCCGGCTCCTCGCTCCCGGGGCTGGCCCGGATCCACGTCCTGCGGGAGGACACGGGTGACGAGCCGTCCCCCGCGCCGGAGGGCTCCTCCTTGCGCAGCGGCTTCGGGGGAGCCGCCGCGGAGCTCAACGACACCGCGCGGCCGGCCCGCCTGGAGCGCTCGCCGACCCCGCCCGCCGCAGCGGTCGCCGCCGCCTCCGGTTTGCGGCAGACGACACCGCCCGAGGGCGTCCGGGCGAGCCCCGCGCCTTCCTCCGAGGGGGACGCGCATCACCCGGAGTCTCCCTCCACCGATCTCGAGGCCATCCTCGTCCAGGATGGGGCGGTCGCGACCGGTGCCGCGCCCGACGCCGGGCCCACGTCCCCCACGTCCGCCCCCGAGCTCCCGGAGTTGCTCGCGGCCGGAGGCTCGGCCGAGGAGGGCGCCGTGGCTGCGCCCGCCGTGGCCGTGCCCGCCGTCGTCCGCGACGATCGGCCGGCGCCTTCCCCGGTCACGGCCGTAACCCCTCCCCCGAGCGGGGGCCTCGTCCGGTCCTCCGCCAGCCCCTCCGGGCCGCTGATCTTCGCGGCGATCCAGGGCTCCGGCCGTCTCGGGACACCGTATCCTCCACCCTTGCGGCTGGCCTCCGCCGGCGCCGCCTGTCGGGAGGCGGGGAGACGGACCGAGAGCGGGCGGTCGGGCCTCCTGGACTACCAGGCCGCCTGGCCGCCTCCCGGCCCCGAGGGCAGCGGCCTGCCCCTGTTCTCGAGCCCCCGGGCCGCCACCCCGGCGACCGCGGCGGGGCGGTCCCCGTCCGGCCAGCTCCTGCTGCCCGGGGACCCGGCTGCGGACCGCACCCGGACCCCCTTCCGGGGGCCGGGAGGCGGCGAGGGGAGCGGGCGGCTGGTCTTCTTCTTGCTTGGCCTGCTGGTGGGGGCCTTCGTCGTCCTCACGGTCGTCGATCTGCAGAGCCTGCGCGAGGGCCGGTCAGGGCCCACCTCGCGGACCCGGGTGGAGACCCTGCCCCCGGCGGTCGTCGTGACGCCGCTCGTTGCGGCCGTCCCGTCCCTGGCGCTGCCGGGCGATGGGCCGGCCGAGCCGACGAGCGAGCCTTCCGATCCACCGGCCGCCCCGGCGCCCGGGAGCGTGTCACCCGCGCCGACCGCCTCATCCGTGGCCGGATTCCTCGTGGCTGGTCCGGGGGGGGGACCGCCCGCGGTCCTCCCGCGCGACGTCCCGACCAAACAGGTCGCGGCCGCGCAGCCGCCGACCGGGCTCCGTCCCGTCCCCCCGCGACCACCGGCCCGGACGGCTCCGGTCACGCCTCGCCGACCGGCCTCGCCGGAGCTCCGCGCGCCGGCTGCCGGACCCGGCACGGGGACGCTGGTGATCGAATCGGCCGCTCCGGTCGCCCCGTCCTTGCGGCTGGACGGGCAGCCCATCGGCCGGCCCCCGCTGCGGCTGCAGGTTTCGGTCGGGCTCCACGAGCTGACGGTGCTCCCCGAGCAGGGGAACCCCTACCAGAGCATGGTCCGGGTGGAGGCAGGCAGCGACGCCGTGATCCGGCTGCCGGCTCCTCCCGCGACGAACGAGTGAGGGAACATGGTCCAGCGAGCGCTCGCGCACCCTGTCTGGCGCTGGAGGGTCGTGTCCCTCCTCGCCCTCCTGGCCGCGGCCACGCTCTTCTTCCCGGCCCCCGCGGTGCATGCCCAGGCGACCGTCCCGGCCGGGGAGGGTCTGCGCAGCGAGGCCTTCCAGCCTGCGGCCGGGCCTCGTGACGGGCTCGCCGTGCCCAGCGCCGACGTCCCTGGCCACCTGCAGCCCGCGGGCGGCTTCCTGATTCATTATTCAAAGAATCCGCTGATCTACGAGACCCGGTCCGGCCAGTTGCTCTACAAGTCCATCGTCGAGGAGCGAGTGGCGGCCGATCTCTACCTCTCCCTCGGGCTGGTCGATCGGTTCGAGCTCTCCCTCGTCCTCCCCGTCGCGCTCTACCAGGAGGGTGGGGGGAGCGCCCTGGAGGTGATGGAGGACCTGGCGCCCCTGGGCCTCGGCGACCTGCGTGTTGGTCTGAAAGGACTGCTGTGGCGCGCGGCAAATCGTGCCTTCGCACTATCGGCCAGCATGGATCTGACCACGCCCACGGGCGCCGCGGACGAGTTCCTCGGCGAGGGCTCCACCACCTGGGCGCCCGGCCTGATCCTGTCCTGGTGGCCGTCCCGCTGGGTCCGCGGGGGGCTGCAGCTCGCGTACCGCTTCCGGGAGGATCGGACCTTCCTGAACCTCGAGCTGCGGGACGAGATCCTGTACCGGACGGGCCTCGACCTGGTCCTCGAGCCGAAGACCCTCGAGCTGACCGGCGAGCTGTTCGGAGCCCTGCGGGCCGACGCGCCCTTCGCCGACCAGGACGTCTCGCCCCTGGAGTTGCTGGTCGGGACCCGCTACTGGATGTGGCGTGACCTCGCGGCGACCTTCGGGTTCGGCGTCGGCCTGGTGAAGGGCTACGGCACGCCCGAGTACCGGGTCGCCGCCGGGCTGGCCTGGGCTCCGCTCGACTCCGATCGGGACGGGGACGGCATCCTCGACCTCGACGATCAGTGCCCCGACCAGCCGGAGGACAAGGATGGTTTCCAGGACGCGGACGGCTGCCCCGACCCGGACAACGACGGCGACGGGCTGCCCGATGGCCAGGACCAGTGCCCGGATCAGCCCGAGGACCTCGACGGCTTCCAGGATGAGGACGGCTGTCCCGACCCGGACAACGACGGCGACGGGATCCTCGACGTCGACGACGGGTGCCCCAACGAGGCCGAGGACAAGGACGGCTTCCGGGACGAGGACGGCTGCCCCGACCCGGACAACGACGGGGACGGGATCCTCGACGGGGACGACAAGTGTCCCGACGCCGCCGAGGACAAGGACGGGTTCCAGGACGCGGACGGCTGCCCCGACCCGGACAACGACGGCGATCGGATCCTCGATCCGGTCGATCGCTGCCCGAACGAGCCCGAGGTCTACAACGGCCTGGAGGACGAGGACGGCTGCCCGGACGAGACCCGCGTCCGGGTGGAGAAGGGCAAGATCACCATCCTCGAGATGATCTTCTTCGAGTTCAACAAGGACGTCATCAAGCCGGTCTCGTTCGGGATCCTCGACGAGGTGGCCGGAACGCTGCGGGCCAACCCGCAGATCAAGCTGGTGCGGGTCGAGGGCCACACCGACAGCGTCGGCAACGACAAGTACAACCGGGACCTCAGTCAGCGGCGGGCGATGGCGGTGATGCGGCACCTGGTGAACGCCGGGATCGAGCCTGCCCGGCTCATCGCCCAGGGCTTCGGCGAGGATCGGCCCATCGACTCCAACGAGACGGCCGAGGGCCGGGGCCGCAACCGTCGGGTCGATTTCATCATCCTCGAGGAGCAGTGAGATGACACCCCGGATCCTCGCCGGCGCCGCCGGCGCCCTTCTCTGCCTGGTGTCCACCGTGGCCCTGGCGCAGCACCGGGTCGCCACCTTCACCCTGGTCAGCAACGAGGGACAGGAGCCCACCCAGGGGGCCGATCGCGTCTACCTCGTCGACGACGCGGGTACGGGCATGGGCAACCCCGGCCCCGCGCGGCCGGGCCTGGACCCCCAGGGGCGCGCCTGGACCGCGGTCACCTACGCCGAGACGCGCAACCCGGAGCACCTGACCAGCCGCTGGGCCGACGCCATCCCGGCCTACCGCGGCGAGAGCTTCTCCAACCTCCCCGGGATCCTCGATCGGGGCTCCGACTGGATCTGGTTCAACAACGCCTACCCCAACGTCGCCCTGGCCGTGGACACGCCCAACGGCACCATGTACCCGGCCCGCTTCCTGGACGACGGCAACGAGTTCGCCCACGGCTACCTGGCCCACGACGACCCCACGGCCACCGATGGCGCGCTCTTCGTCCGCAAGCCCTTCTGCATCCCCAGCAACGTGATCAGCAGCGGCTGGGTCCTGGCCTCCCTCCCGTACCGGTCCGCGACCGTCGAGGATTTCCGGGACGCCAACCCGAACCTGAAGATCTATCTCAACGGGGCCGAGGTCGGCCTCGGCGCGCAGTACCCCCTGCAGCACGGCGCCAACGTGCTCGCGTTCCAGGCCTGGAACGGCGGCCAGGGCAACCCGCGGGAGAACCCGGTCGGCCTCGCGTACTACACGGAGGTCAGCTACCAGTACTCGCAGGCCGACCTGGCGGTGCGCGCCGACGAGATCCAGTACGCCGGCGGGCGGATCACGGCGACGGTGCGCAACTCGGGCGCGGAGCTGGTGGATAATTCCTACTACGTCTATTTCTTCGATGGAGATCCTCGCCTCGAGGGGCAGCTCCTCGGGGTCCCGGTCCAGGGGCCGGCCCTCGCCTCGGGGGAGGCTCGTCCGGTCCAGGCCGCGCTCCGCTTCCATGGGCGCAAGGAGCTGTACGTCGTCGTCGACGCGTACGACGCGCTCGGCCGGCGGGCCCGGCCGCTCAACGGGAGCGTCAACCTGCTCGGCGGGCGCCTGGACCCGGTCCGACCCAACACGGTCTTCGACGCGATCGGCCGCATCCAGGAGACGAGCGAGGACAACAACCTGGCCCACGTCACCCTGATCGACAGCGACGGTGACGGGGTGCTCGATGCCGTCGACAACTGCCCGGCCGTGCCCAACCCGCCCGGTCCCGACGGCCGCCAGGCGGACGTCGACGGCGACGGCCTGGGCGACCTCTGCGACGACGACCGCGACAACGACGGCGTCAGCGACGAGGACGACAACTGCCCCACCGTGCCCAATCCCCCCAGCGATTGCGATGGGCAGGCGGCCACCCCGGTCGAGCAGTGCGACCTGGATGGCGACGGCCTGGGCGATCTCTGCGACCCCGACGACGACGACGACGGGGTGCTCGACCAGGACGACAACTGTCCACGGGTGCCCAACACGGACCAGGCGAATCATGACGACGACCGCCTCGGAGACCGGTGCGACCCCGACGATGACAACGATCAGGTGCCGGACGGGGCCGACAACTGCTCCCTCACCCCGAACCGGGAGCAGGTGGACACCGATGGCGACCGGCAGGGGGACGCCTGCGACCCCGACGACGACGACGACGGGATCCTCGACGGGGACGACAACTGCGTGCTGACGGTCAACCCCGGCCAGGAGAATCACGACGTCGATCCCTACGGCGACGCGTGCGATCCGGACGACGACAACGATGGCCTCCTCGACGATATCGACAACTGCGTCCTGGTCCCCAACCCCGCGCAGACCGACACCGATGGCGACTTCTGGGGAGATGCCTGCGACCCCGACGACGACGACGACGGGATCCTCGACGGGGACGACAACTGCCGGACCGTGGTCAACCCGGACCAGCTCAACAGCGACGAGGACGCGGCCGGCGACGCGTGCGACGCGGACGACGACAACGACGGGCTGCTCGACCCGGTGGACAACTGCGTCGTCGACTTCAACGAGGACCAGGTCGACACCGACGGTGACCGGCTGGGCGACGTCTGCGATCCCGACGACGACGACGACGGGATCCTCGACGACGGCGACGGGTCCGGGGTCATCGGGGACAACCCGTGCCGGGAGAGCGAGGAAGACTGCGACGACAACTGCCAGTACGTCGTCAATCCGCGCCAGGAGGACCAGGACCGCGACGGGATCGGCGACGCCTGCGAAGGTGACCAGGACGGGGACGGGGTCCCCGATGGGCAGGACAACTGCCCGACCATGCCCAACCCGCCGGAGGACTGCGACGGCAATCCGGCGACCCCCGACGTGCAGTGCGACTTCGATGGCGACGGGCAGGGCGATCCCTGCGATCCCGACGACGACGGGGATGGCGTGGACGACTGGCTGGACAACTGTCGGCGGGTGCCGAACCCCGACCAGGCCGACATGGACGGCGATGGCCTCGGCGACCTCTGCGACGACGTCGTCGGGGACGACGGGGACGGGGACGGGATCCCCGACGTGCAGGACAACTGCCCCGACGTCGCCAACCCGGGCCAGGAGGACGCGGACGGGGACGGCCTCGGGGACGCGTGCGATCCCGTGGTCGTCGAGGATCGGGACGGGGACGGGGTCCCCGACGTGCAGGACAACTGTCCCGACGTCGCCAACCCGGGCCAGGAGGACCACGACGGCGATGGGGACGGAGACGCGTGCGACGAGGACGACGACAACGACCTCCTCACCGACGAGGAAGAGCTGGAGCAAGGGCTCGACCCCCTGGACGCCGACACCGACGACGACGGGATCGGCGACGGCAGCGAGCCGGCCGGCGACGCCGACGGGGATGGTCTGCCCAACCGGCGTGACCCGGACAGCGACGACGACGCCCTGCTCGACGGCACCGAGGCGGGGGTCGTCACCCCGCCGGCCGACACGGACCTGAGCGTGGGGAACTTCCTCGGCGACGCGGACCCGACGACCACCACCGATCCGTACGACGCCGACACCGACGACGGCGGCCTGGACGATGGCCGGGAGGACATCAACCACGACGGCGAGATCGATCCCGGCGAGAAGGACCCGAACGACCCCACGGACGATCTGGACGGCTTCGAGGACAGCGACGGCGACGGGCTCGCCGACGACGAGGAGCGGCTGCACCGCACCGATCCCAACGACGCCGACACCGACGACGACGGCGTGTGCGACGGCTGCGAGGACGACTGGTCGGCAGACACCGACGGGGACGGGCTGATCAACGCCCGTGACCCGGACAGCGACGACGACGGCCTGCTCGACGGCACGGAGCAGGGGCTCACCGAGGCCGAGGCCGACACGGACACCTCCCGGGGGCACTTCGTGCCCGACGCGGACCCGACGACCACGACGAGCATGGTCAACCCCGACACCGACGCGGGCGGCGTGCCCGATGGTACCGAGGATGCGAACCACAATGGGCGGATCGACTCAGGGGAGACCGACCCCAACGACCCGGCCGACGACGTGGGGGGAGCGAGCGATCAGGACGGTGACGGCCTGGGCGATGACGAGGAGGAGGAGGCCGGGACCGATCCCGCGGACGGCGACTCCGACGACGACGGGGTCCTCGATGGCGACGAGAGCAACTGGTCCGACGACACCGACGGGGACGGCCTGATCAACGCGCTCGACCCCGACAGCGACGGAGATGGCTTGCTCGACGGCACCGAGCAGGGCGTGGCCACGCCGCCCGCCGCCACCGACCTCGACCAGGGCCACTTCGTGCCCGACCGTGACCCGAGCACCACGACGAGCATGGTCGACCCCGACACCGATGGTGGCGGCAAGCCCGATGGCCGGGAGGACATCAACGGCAACGGGCGCATCGATCCGGGCGAGACCGATCCCAACGATCCCCGTGACGACGAGGTGGAGCCGGACGACCTGTTGACGCTGGACGATCTGCGCGTGGTCGGCGGCGGCGGCTGCCGCTGCTCGCTGCAGTCGCGCGGCGCGGCGGCGACCGGCCTCGCGCCCCTGCTGGTCCTGCTCGTCGGTCTGGGCTTGCTGCGGCGACGCTCCTGAGCCGGCGGCCACGGCCCGGCTCACCCGCGCGGCACCTCCCGGGGGCGGGCCCCGTGCTGGCCATGATTCCGTAGCTACGGTGGCCAGTTGGCACGGATCCCCGGAAATTCCAGCAGGCCGTGGTGCAATTTGCTATATACGTTCGATGGCTCGCCCTGGAGGCCGCGACCGACGGGGTCGCTCGGGGGCGGGTCCAGGAGGCAGAGGTCGCGATGAAGCTCGGGAGCAGTGGCGGTCTGCTGGGGCTCGGTCTCGCGCTGGCGTTGGCGCTGGCCGGCCGAGGCTGTGATTCGGGGAGCAGCTCCCGCGACCAGGACTCGGGCACGGGCGCCGACCTCGGTCAGGGAGAGGTCGACCTCGGTCCCGACCGGTCGTGCACCAGCCGGCGGGACTGCCCTGCGGGCCGGACCTGCGATCTCGACGGGCAGCCGCCCCGTTGCGTCGAGCCGCCCGAGACCTGCGTCGGCAACGAGGATTGTCCGCCGGGTATGTTCTGCGAGATCGACGTCTGCAAGGAGGGCTGCAACAACGCCTCGGATTGCCCCGTCGACTGGGTCTGCCGGGAGATCTCCGCCGGCGTGCGCCGCTGCCAGCAGTCTTGCGAGAAGAAGGACGATTGTCCCGCCGGCTTCCTCTGCGAGGCCAAGGTCTGCGTGGCCGAGGTGGTCCTTTGCGCAGAGTGCGAGCGGGACGCGGACTGCGGTGGGCTCAAGGACCTCTGCCTCGAAGGGCCTCAAGGCAAGTTCTGCGCCAAGGATTGCTCCCTGAAGAACGACTGCCCCGCGGGCTATCGCTGCGAGACCGTGCAGGCAGAGGCCCGGCAGTGTGTCCCGGCCCTCGGCGAATGCGACACGATCTGCCCGCTCAACCCCTGCCCGGAGGGGAAGGTCTGCAATCGCCACAGCGGCCGCTGCCATGAAGCGCTCGCGCCCTGCGATCCTTGCCAGGGCAACGACGAGTGCGGCGAGGGGGCGCGCTGCGTGACCTTCGGTCAGGCCCGCTTCTGCCTGCTGCCCTGCCCCGATGGCGACGCCGACTGCGGCAAGGGCTACCGCTGCGACACCTCCGGGGCTCAGCCCTACTGCCTGCCGATCACCGGGACCTGCGACCGCTGCTATGGCAAGGTCTGCAGCCCCCTCGCCCCCTACTGCAACCCCGAGGACGGTTCCTGCCTGGAGTGTCTCTCCTCGCGGCACTGCAGCGACGTCGAGAGCTGCAGCAGCTCCAACATGTGCATCGCCAACGGCCCCGCGTGCAGCGAGGTGGTGGGAGAGCCCGTCTGTCCCGAGACCCAGAGCCTCTGCTACGAGCAGCGCTGCGTGGAGTGCATCAACTCGCCCGACTGCAAGGACAGCGACCTGGTCTGCTACCATTTCCGGTGCCTCGGCGAGGATTTTTGCCAGCGGATCAGTTGTCCGGCGGGCACCGTCTGCGACCGGGAGTCCCGCCGCTGCATCGAGACGGGCACCTGCGCCAGCGATCGCGACTGCCCCGGGCGTCGCTGCGACGACGTGCGCGGGGTCTGCTACGACGCGGACGGGAGCTGCGTGTCCTCGGGCGAATGTCCGCCACGGCTCGAGTGCGATCCGGCCTACCAGGTCTGCGTCGGCTGCACGGAGGACACGGAGTGTCGGCCGTTGCAGCGCTGCTGGCCGCTGGGCGACGCCAAGAACCGGCGATTCTGCAACCAGCTCTAGGCGAGGTGGCCATGTCCGTGGATCGCCGCCCGCACCTCCGGCTCCTCCCGCTGCTCGTGTCCTCGTCCTTGCTGCTGGCCGGCTGCGTCGGCTCGGACCGTACCCCGGTCGGAGGCGAGGGCGAGGGCGAGGGCGAGGGTGAGGGTGAGGGTGCGGAGGGCGAGGGCGGGGGCGGGGGCGAGGGTGCGGAGGGCGAGGGTGCGGAGGGCGAGGGCGCGGAGGGCGAAGGGGAGGGTGCGGAGGGCGAAGGGGAGGGTGCGGAGGGCGAAGGGGAGGGTGCGGAGGGCGAAGGGGAGGGAGCGGAGGGCGAAGGCGAGGGTGCGGAGGGCGAAGGGGAGGGCGCGGAGGGCGAAGGGGAGGGGGGAGCTCCCTGTGACCGGCATTCCGATTGCCCCGTCGGCTGGTACTGCGATCGGGAGACCGGCTGCCAGCAGGATTGTCAGGGAGACGCCGACTGTCCGGAGGGTACCTGCGACCTGCTCCTCGGGCAGTGTCGGGCGGACCCGCCGGACCCGTGTCTGCTGACCGCGGACTGCGCGGGCGACCGGGTGTGCGCCGCCGCGGTGGTCGAGGGGGAGTCGGGGCTGTCGGTGCAGTTGCTGTGCCAGGAGCCGGCGGCCGATGGTCAGCCCCTGGGTGGTCCCTGCACGGGGGAGCCGGGACAGTGTCGGGAGCACCTCTGCCTCATCGACGCCGGCGAGTGCTCGCGGCTCTGCCGCACCGACGCCGACTGCGGCGACGGCCGTCACTGCAGCCTGGTCCCCTTCTTCAAGCCGATCCCCGAGCTGGCCGACGAGCTGGTGTCGGCCTGTGTCCCGGGGAAGCGCTGCCTCGGGCCGGGTCAGTGTCCCGCCGGCCAGGACTGCTCGGCCGCCGACCTGGTTCCGCCCCCGCCCGCGACCCCGGCGGCCGCGCCGACCGCCTCGCCGTTCTGCCGGGAGGAGGTGGCCGGCGGGCAGGCCCTCGGCGCTCCCTGCGCGGCGGATCGGGAATGCCTCTCCGGCCTCTGCGGCGTGGGCAACGTCTGCTCTCGGTTCTGCCAGGTGGACGCGCAGTGTCCGGCAGCGGGCGTC
Source organism: Myxococcota bacterium (assembly GCA_034005005.1). Classification (GTDB taxonomy): domain Bacteria; phylum Myxococcota_A; class JAVEVO01; order JAVEVO01; family JAVEVO01; genus JAVEVO01. The sequence continues at coordinate 46,809 of JAVEVO010000016.1, read as the reverse complement.
TGTGCGCCGGCGCCCTTCGCGCTCCCCTACCAGGACACCAGCGTCCCCATCGACGCCGAGAGCTGCTATCCCGGGTGTCAGCGCCGTCGCGACTGCGCGGACGGCCTGGTCTGTGCGGGACAGGTCATCGCCGCGACCATCTCGACCTTCTGCTACTTCGCCAACGAGGGGGGGCGCGAGGTGGGCCAGGCCTGCGCACGGGACGACGATTGCCTGACCGCCTGGTGCTTCCGGGAGGGCGATCTCCGCTACTGCACCGAGTTCTGCGCGGCCGACGGTGACTGCCCCGGCGGCGTCTCCTGCTACGACTTCGAGGACGGGCGGGGCCACACCTGGAAGGGCTGCGCCCCCGACTGAGGAATACCGATGCGCATCTGCTGGACCCTGGGCGGAGCTGGATCGTCCCCCCGCCGGCCGCCGCGCGCCCCTGCGCGGACGCTCCGGCGCTGCTTGCCGCTGGCGCTCGTCCTGCTCGGCGCGTGCGACGGCGAGGGCGGCGGGCGAGCCCTGGTGGACGGTGGCGTGGTGGCCGACGCGACCCCGTCGGACCTCGGAGCCGGGGACCTCGCCCCCCGCGATGGGGGCCCGCCGGATCTTGGTGCCGAGGACCTAGCCATCGGCCGAGATTCCGGGTCGAATCATGACCTTGGTGCCACGGATTCAGGCGCCGACCCCGATCTGTCCACGGACCCGGACCTGTCGCCAGGAGACCAGGGCGTGCTGGACCAGGGCGTGCCGGATCAAGGTGTGCCAGATCAAGGCGTGCCGGACCAGGGCGTGCCGGATCAAGGTGTGCCGGACCAGGGCGCACCGGACCAGGGCGTGCCGGACCTCGGCGGTGACGGCGGGGAGGACGGCGGCAGTCATGTGGACGGGGGCGACCCGGCCGACGGCGGCGGGGACGTCGAAAGCGACCTCGGCCAGCCCCTCGCGTTCTGCGACGGCCCGGTCCGCCTGCGGTACGACCCGCTCGGGACGGGGGAGCTGGACACCTTCCCCGACGACCTGCACACGGTGGCCGATCCCACGACGTCGACCGGGCGGCGGGTGGTGCTCGGCCCGGAGACCATGCCCGGTCTGGCCCGGCTCTCGGCCACGGTCTACCAGTCGACCTTCCGGGCCCTGGCCGGCCTCGACGGCTTCGGCACCACCGCCGGGATCTTCTTCCGCTTCGAGCAGCCGGTGACCGCCGCCTCCTTGCCGCCGCTCGCGGCCACGGCCTCCCCCGAGAGCTCGGTGGTGCTGGTCGAGCTCGGCGAGGCCGGGCCCCGGCTCCTCCCGTTCGAGTGGAAGCTCGTCGAGGAGGGCCGGGGGCTGATCCTCCATCCCCGCGTGCCCTTGCGACCGGCCACGCCGCACCTGGTCGCGGTGACCCGGCGGGTGGAAGCCCTCGGCCAGTGCCTCGCCCCCTCGCGGGTGACCGTCTCCCTGCTCCAGGGGCGAGTCGGCGCCAGTTTGCAGGCCCAGGCCGCCCGGTACGCCACCGGCGTGGCCGCCCTGCAGCAGCTCGGCGCCATCGGGCGGATGGACGAGCTCAGCGGGCTGACGGTCTTCACCACCCAGAGCGTCGTGGACGAGTCGGTCGCCATCGCCGGCTGGATCGCCCGTTCGACTCCCCAGTTGCTCGCCGCGCAGACCTCCTGTCGTGAGGAGCCGGCCGCGGGGCAGCGTCGGTGCACGCTCGCGTTCGAGGCCGCAACCTTCCTCGGCGAGGACCGCGTGCTCGCGCCCTTCGACGAGCTCGTGGAGCCCGCTCGCTATCGCCTCCTCGCCGAGCTGTTCTTGCCCCTGCAGGCCGGTGAGCTGGGGCAGGCTCCCTATCCCGTGGTCCTGTTCGGCCACGGCCTGGGCGGCGATCGTGGGCAGGCCGCCTTGCTCGCCGAGAAGCTGAGCCCCCTGGGCGTCGCCACGGTCGCGCTCGACGCGGTCGCGCACGGCGCGCACCCCACGCGCCGGCCCGAGCTCGAGGAGGGCGACGTGATCCTCGATTTCTTCGGCCTGTATCCGGGAGAGGACCGCTTCGTGCCGCTCGCCTTGCGTGACGCCTGGCGGCAGTCGACCTACGACAAGCTGCAGTTGCTGCGGCTGCTCCTCCTCGGCGTCGATCTGGACGCCGACGGCCAGCCCGACGTCGACGCGGCCCGGGTCGCGTACTTCGGCGTCTCCCTCGGCGGCATCATGGGGTCCGAGTTCCTCGCGCTCGCCCCCGCGGTGGAGCTCGGCATCCTGGTGGTCGCGGGCGGCCGCGTGACCTCCATCGTCCAGGACGCCAGCGATTTTGAGGTGCTGTCGGACGCGCTGCAGCCCCCCGGGGTCGGCGAGGGGGACCTGGCCCGCTTGCTCCCCGTGCTGCAGACCGTCATCGAGCGGGGTGACTCGGCGAACTACGCCCCGTACGTGCTCGGCCCGCCGCTGCTGGCCCGCTCCCGCTCGCCGAACCTCCTGGCGGGCATCGTCATCGGCGACACGGTGGTGCCCAACAGCTCCAACGCGGTGCTCGCCCGGGCCCTGGACGTGCCCTACATCCCGTCGAGCACGGCGTTTCACGACATCGGCCTGCCCCTCGGACCGCCCCCCCCCGTGACCGGCAACCGGGAAGGCGGGCTCCGGACCGCCGGGCTGCTCGAGTTCGACGAGATGGCCGGCGGCCAGGGCCTGGTGCCGGCCACGCACGGCGGCATCGCGGGCAACCGGGTCGGCATCGAGGCCTGGGTGCGCTTCTTGCGCGGCTGGCTCACGGACGGGCTTCCGGTGATCGTCGATCCCTACGTCACCCTGGGCTACCGCCAGTGAGGGGGCCACGGCGATCGCTCGTGTTCGTGCTGCTGGGGGCCGTCTGGTCGCTGGCCGCGGGTGTTCTCGCGGCCCAGCCGCTGCCCCCCGCGGCGCCGTCGGCGTCCCCTGCCGGGGACCCTCTCCCACCACCGGCCATCCCCGAGCAGACAGGTGCCCCGGTCATCCCACCGCCGGCCCCGGAACCGGCCATTCCCGGGGTGGCGATCCCACCCCCGGACCAAGAACCGGCCGTTCCGGGGGTGGCGATCCCACCGGTCCCCGCGGGGCCTCCGCCACCGGCCGCGGGCTCGCCGGTCCCGGAGGGAGAGTCCGGCCCGGTGCTGGTCCCGCCGCGGCTGCTGGAGTTCGTCCACGCGGACTACCCGCCCGCGGCGCAGCAGGCCGGGCTCACGGCGGCGGTCAAGCTCTCGCTGCAGGTGGACGCGACCGGCGCGGTGACCACGGTCGAGCTGCTCGAGCCGGCCGGGCACGGCTTCGACGAGGCGGCCCTCGACGCTGCGCGCCGCTTCCGCTTCGCACCCGCGACGAGCGACGGCGTGCCGGTGGGCGTGACGATCCGCTTCACCTACCGCTTCACCCTCGAGCAGCAGGCGCGTCCCGTGCCTCCGCCCGTGGCCTCCCCACCGCCGGCGACGGAGAAGGTCCCCGCCACGGCGCCCGACGGCTCGTCCCCGCCCGCCCGTCCGACCTTGCTGGGCCGGGTGCTGCGCCGGGGGGACCGGGAGCCCCTGGCCGGGATCGGCGTGCGTGCCAGCGCCGCGGGCCTGACCGTCGAGTCGGACGCGCAAGGGAGCTTCGCGCTCCCGCTGCCTCCCGGGAGCTGGGAGCTCGAGCTGATCCACCCGAACTTCCTCCCGGCCAAGAGCACCGAGGAGGTGCGGGCCGGCGAGCTGCTCGAGGTCACGTACTACCTCGAGGCCCGCTCCCGTAGCCCCTACCATTCGGTGGTGCGAGCCGAGAAGCTGAAGAAGACCGTCACCCGGACGACCCTCGACGAGGTGGAGCTGGTGACCGTGCCCGGCACCTTCGGCGAGCCCTTCCGGGTCGTCCAGACCCTCCCCGGCGTCGCCCGCACGCCCTATGGCCTCGGCTTTCTGGTGGTGCGCGGCTCGCTGCCCTTCGACACCGGGGCCTTCATCGACGGTTTCGAGGTGCCGCTGCTGTACCACTTCCTCGCCGGTCCCGCCATCTTCCAGGCCGAGCTGGTCTCGGCCATCGACTTCTACCCGGGGAACTTCCCCGTGGGGTACGGCCGCAAGCAGGGGGGCATCGTCGCCACCCGCACCAAGGACGAGCAGCCTGGCGACGAGGTCCACGGGCTGGCCAGCATCGATCTGCTCGACCTCGAGGCCCTGGTGCGCATCCCCTGCGGGGAGGAGAGCCAGATCACCGCCGCCGTGCGCCGGAGCCACTTCGACCTGTTCGTCCCGCTGTTCACCGACGAGTCGGTGTCCCCCCGCTACTGGGACTACCAGCTCATCGGGACCACCCGGCTCCCCGCCGGCTGGCGCGGCAAGGCGACGATCTTCGGCTCGTACGATGCGCTCGACTACGAGCGGGCGCCGGAGAGCGAGGACGACCCCGGCACCAGCAACGAGTCCACCACCGGCGTGCAGTTCCACCGGCTGCACCTCGCCGCGACCCGACCCTTCCGGGGCGAGGGCAAGCTGGAGCTCTCGGCCATGCTCGGCTTCGACCGAATACTCAGCACCTTCAACGAGAACCTGGTGGAGGCGGTCAACTACACGGGCGTCATGCGGGCCGAGGCCAACCTGCCCCTCCTCCCCGAGCGGCTGACCCTCTCGGGAGGCGCGGAGCTCGGCGGGCTGTACCTCGACACGACCCTCGACGTGCCCGGGATGGGACACTGGACGGACTACCCCGCCCCGCGCCGGGGACGGGACGCGGCCTTGCCCCGCACCCGGTTCGGCCTCGGGGCCGGGGGGTACACCGGCGTGGTCTTCGGCCAGCTCGAGTGGCGCGCCGGCCCCTTGCTGCTGATCCCGGGGCTGCGGGCGGAGCTGGTGCAGTTCGAGGAGTTCTTCGACGTCTCCCTCGACCCCCGGCTCATCGCCCGGCTGGCCCTCACCGAGGAGATCGCCCTGAAGGGGGGCGTCGGCCTGTTCCGCCAGCTCCCGTATTCCGAGGCCCTCGACTCGACCTTCGGCAACCCGGCGGAGCTCGAGATGCCCTACGCCGTGCAGTATTCTCTCGGTACCGAGTTGAAACCACTCGAGTTTTTCGATATCGACGCCAGCCTCTTCTACAACAACTATCGTGCGCAGATCATCCAGGACCAGGCCACCGAGAGCGGCGGGACAGTCTCGGTCGGGGCACCCTACACCAATGGCGGCGAGGGGCGCGCCTACGGGCTCGAGCTGCTGCTGCGCCATCGGCCCCATGGGCCCTTCTTCGGCTGGATCGCCTACACCCTCTCCCGGGCCGAGCGCCGGGTGGACGATGGCTCCTGGACGCTCTTCCCCTTCGATCAGACCCACATCCTGAGCGCGCTCGGCTCGCTGCAGCTCGGCAAGTCCTGGACCGTCGGCCTGAAGTTCCAGCTCGTCACCGGGAACCCGCGCACGGCAGTGATCGGTGGTGCCTACGATTCGGACACCAACAGGTACGTCGCGATCCTCGGCGCGCCGCTCGCCGAGCGCAACCCGACGTTCCACCAGCTCGATCTGCGCGTCGACAAGGGCTTCACCTTCGACCGGTGGACGCTGACGGCCTACCTCGATCTGCTCAACGTCTACAACCACGCCAACACCGAGTTCATCCGCTACAGCTACGACTTCAGCGAGTCCGAGGTCGTCCCGGGGATCCCGATCCTCCCGTCCATCGGCGTGAAGGGGGAGTTCTAGCCATGCCCGCCCGTCTAGCACCGACCTCCCGCTCCCTGGTCCTGCTCGGCGGGTTGCTCCTCCTGGGCAGCCTGGCGGCGAGCGGCTGCGACTCCGACTTCGACTCCCCGAGCGAGCTGAAGACCTTGCGCATCCTCGGGATCCGGGCGACGCCGGCCGAGGCCCGACCCGGGGAGATCGTCACCGTCGACGCCCTGGTCTACCGACCGGACGTGGGCTCGCCGGCGTGGGCCGAGGCCGCGGACGCGCAGCCCGCCGTCCCGGTCGGGTACGAGTGGCGCGCCTGTTTCCTGGAGACCCGGCTGCGGGGCGCGACGTCCTCGGGAGGCCAGCTAGGTGGCGATTTTGCTGCGGATTCCTCCTGCTTCGACCTCGCACAGGTCTTGACCCCGGAGGAGCTGATCGCCGAGCTGACCGCCGGAGGGGCAGCAGGAGGCCAGGGCGAGCTGCCCGATCTCGGCAGCACGGCCCTCGACCTCGGACGGCAGCCGACCGCCAGCTTCCCCCTCTTCCCGCTGCCGCCCTTCGCCGGTCCCGCCTCCTTCTGCCCGGGGTTGACGGAGGAGGAGCGGGTGGAGCAGGGCGGGCGGGAGCTGTGGATCGCCGGGATGCGCCTGATGATCAGCCTGCGCGTCACCCTGGAGACGGCGTCCGGCTGGCAGGAGGTGATCGGCAACCATCGGCTGCCCTTCCGCCCGGCCGCGGACCAGATCGGACCCGAGCAGCAGGGCCAGCCCTTTCGGACTCCCCGCCTCTGCCAGGACCCCGGGTCGGCCGCGTCGCTCTGCGCACGCAACGCTCCCCCGCCACTGCCCCAGCTCAGCGCGCCCAACGGCGAGTGGTCGGGCGAGGGCCCGATCCGGCTGGCGCCGGGGCAGAAGGTGAAGCTGCAGCCCTCCTTTCCCGACGAGGCGGAGCTGCCGCAGTACGTGGCGATGTCGAGCTGTGGGCAGCAGCTCGCCTCCGCCGAGCTCGAGCAAGACGGTGGGGAGTTCGTGCGCGTCGAGTCCCGCTTCCTGGCGTGGTATGCCGACGGGGGCAAGGTCTCCCGCAACAACACGATCCTCGGCGAGGAGATCGGCACCCTGGAGAGCGCCTGGGAGGCGCCGGAGGACCCGGAGGGAGACGGGCGCTACTCCCTCGTCATCGTCGCCCGCGATGGCCGCGGGGGGATCGACTGGCTGACCCTCCCGCTGCTCGTCGTCCCCTGAGCCGCGCGGGGCCCGGCCTGTCGAGATCGGCGCCACGAGACGATGCCGCTTCCCAGGCCGCGTCGTTTCGGAGTAGACTCGGACCGCTGCTGGGCGTCCGTCGGCCAGCGGCTCGTCTCCAACCCTCGGCACCCGATGTGGAAAGGCGGCTGCAATGACCCAGGTAGCTCTGAAGGATCTGACCCTGCCCCAGCTTCTCGAGGCGCTTCCCTACATGGTCACGCCGGGCAACACGCTGACCTACACCTATGACGTCACCTTCGACGAGACCGACGAGCGGGTCACCGGCAAGGAGTTCTGGATCCGCATCGACGGTGAGGTCGTGACCCACGGCGAGGGCCCCTCGAACGATCCCGAGGCGACCTCGTTCCAGGTGATCCGTGGGGGCGTCGAGACCATCCTCGCGATGCAGACCGAGGGGCTACGGGCCGCCACCACCTTGATGATCCTCGGCTACATCTTCCCGTCCGACATCCACAAGGCCGAGGCCTGGTTCAAGATCCTCCAGAACGGTCAGGCGTCCCTGGCCGCCGCGCTGGCCAAGGCGGGCTACGAGGTGACCGACTCCGAGATCCCCCTGCTCGCCGAGCTGAGCCTCGGCTAGGACCGCGGCACAGCGAAGATGACCGGTCGAGCATCTGGTGGCGACCGGCCTCCGCGCTGGTCGTCCGTGTGCTGGCGCGGAGGCCGGCACTCACCAGAGCAACTGTTCAAAACCCCTGTGGCGGGGTACTAGGACCGCGGCACCGGAGGATCGGCAGCACCCATGGGCACGAGGTCGCGCTCCCGCAAGGACGCACCCCTCGGTGGGCCCCAGCCCGGGGTCGATCTGCACGCCGCCCGTACCTTGCTGGTCCCCGAAGAGGCCATCGAGCAGTTCCGCTTGCAGCCGGCGAAGAAGGAGCGGGGTGGGCGGTCTGCCCGTGGCGAGGCCTCCGGCCGATCGTCGCCCGCGGAGCCGCCGCCGCCCCTGCTCGCGGAGCCACAGCCCGTCCCGCTGCCTCCCGGCGCGCCTGGACCGTGGCAGATTCCCACCGATCAGCCGCGCCCGATTCATCCCATGCAGCGCGCTCCCCAGGGGGGAGGCCCTGCGCCCCTCGAGCTCTCCTGCCCCTTGCCGCCCCCGGCGCTGCCCCCCCGGGCCTTGCGGGGTGCGACCCTGCTGCTGGAGGATCATCACGGCACCCTCCTCGAGCAGATCGACATCCTCCCGGGGCTGACGCGCGTCGGCCGGACCTCGGCCGAGGTGTTGCTGCGTGATGATCCCTACGTGGCGCCGATCCACGCCTGGATCTTCATCGGCCCCCAGGGGGTCCGGCTGCGGGACGCGGGCACGGCCAACGGGGTGTTCCTCCACGAGACCGCGCCGCGCTGGCTGGAGGACGGCGACGCCTTCGTGGTTGGCTCGCAACTGCTGCTCTTCCGTGATCGCTGGCAGGAGCTGCACGTCCCGCCCGAGGGCGCGTGCCCGTTCGGTTCGGCGGGCTGGGATTCGCCGTTCCGGGTCGTCAACCTGCGCCGGGGAGGCGACGTGGCCGCGGTCCATCCCATCGTCGGCGAGCTGGTCATCGGTCGGGACGGCCCGCCACCCTATCGGCAGGATCGCTACCTCGCCCGGCGCCATCTCGGCTTTGCGCTCTGTCCCGAAGGGGTCCGGCTGCAGGACCTGTCCGGGGGCCGGGGCTATTTCCGGCGGCTGCGGGGTGAGGAGTGGGTCGCGGAGGGGCAGCCCTTCCTCGTCGGCGGCAAGCTGCTCCGACTCCGGTTCCACGGTTGAGGCGGCCTCCGGCCTGTGCTAGAAGTCTCCAGGTCGGGCCTGCGGGGCTGGTGAGAGACCGCGCTCCCCTCCATCCTCGGCCCGCGGGCGACCCAGGCCCAGGAGGTCCAGATGGCTAGCTATAAGGTCGATATTATTAACAAATTTGCCAAGTATCACTACTCGTTGTGGAAGGCGGGCGAGCTGAAGCCGGATCCTGCCAACAAGAAGGGCTTCCCCACGCTCGAGGAGCTGCTGGTCGACCTCCGCAAGAGCGTCGACAAGAGCCTGGCGGTCGACGACACGGTAACCTTCCGGGGCGTCGCCTTCCTCGACCGGGCGGAGCTGTTCGGCGAGATCAAGCGCGCCGACTTCTAGGCCGGCGCCTGGCCGCGTCCCCCCCTCCTCAGAGATCGAGCAGCCGCCAGCCAGTGGGCAGACCGAGGATCAGCTCGACGGGGATCCGCTGTTCGCCGAGCACGCTCGCGTAGCGCAGGCGGGGGCGCTCCCAGAGGACCACGGCACGGGAGAAGCCGCGCTCGCCGGCGGCCAGCAGGTGGCGGCGTCCGCCTTCGAAGGTCGCCCCCGACGCGCTCGTCGCGAGGGCGGCGGGCAGCGGCTCGGCCAGGCGACTGCGGAGGCGGGCCCAGCCCGCCTGGTGCTCGCGACGAGCCGGTTCCCCGAGGAGCTCGACGAGCTCCTCCTCCGTCACGAACAAGCGGGCCAGCGACCCCTCGTCCCGCGCGGCCAGGGCCAGCACCAGGTCCCCGGCGAGCTGCTCTGGCGTGGGGCTGGGGGGGGCCAGCGGCCACCCGGCGGGCTCGGCCGTCATGGCCGGCGATGGGGGCGGCCCGTCCTCGCGCGCCTGCTCCGGCGTCGAGGACGAGCCGTCGGGTCCGGGGCGAGCGGGCGTGCGGGCGGCGTCCGCCGGCCCCGCGTCTCGCGTCGGGGGCGAGCCCGGGCTGCACCCGGCCAGGAGCCCGGCCAGCAGGCCAGGTACCAGCAGGAGGGGGAGAACGTGTCCGTCATCGGGAGGCCGTCTGCGCACCATGCCTCAAGCTACCCTCTCGGCGCACGTCCGGCAACGGGTCGCGCCGAGGTGCTCGCCGGCGGGTGGCACTGGACGTCTGCCGGGGGAGGTGCTATCTTGCGGCGGAAAACTACGTCGGGCTGCACGTCTGAGGGAGGCCTGCCGCACGTTCCAACGTCGGGGGCAGGTCACGGCGCGAGGGAGCCGGAGGGTGTCGCGCCGCAGAGGTGGGCCGGCAGGGTCAGGCGGGGAGAGGTGGAGCGATGGGACGGGATGAGGAGCAGCCCTTCACGAGTGTCAAGGTGTTCTCGGCGACCAAGGCCCGGGAGCGGGAGCGCCTCGGCGAGACGATCACCGAATGGATCCGGAAGCAGGGTGGCATCGAAGTGGTCGACTACAAGGTAACTCAGTCGTCGGACAAGGAGTTCCATTGTCTGACGATCACGCTCTTCTACCGGTAGGAGAGCGTCCCCCGGCCAGCTCTCCCGGGGTGGCGGTGCGTGAGACCCTCGATCCGGCCGAGGAGCGGGGGCCCCGGTGTCCGCCCCCGACCTTTCCCTCTTCTGTCCTGGAGCTTTGGTGCGGGTGAGATGACGACCACGGCCGCTCGCTTCCCCCTCTTGTCGGGAGGGCTGCTCGTCCTGGCGTTTCACGTCGCGGGCTGCCCCGTTCCGGCGGGAATCCACTCCTCGGCGGTCGGCGCGCCGCCGTCCGCATCCTCGACGCTCCCTCCGCTGCCCGTGCCCGTGGCCGTCCCGTACGAGCTCCACCAGGACCTGTACGGGGTGACCGCCGTGCTGGAGGCGGGGCCCGATGCCTGGCTCGGCACCGACGGTGGCGGGCTGGCGCGCTTCGCCGCCACCGGTGGGGTCCTGCAGGCCCGGCTGGGGGTGGCGGACGGTCTGCCCTCGCCGCGCATCGGCGCGCTCGCCCTCCTCCCGGGAGGCGATCTGGCCGTGGGCACCACCGCGGGGTTGGTCCGGCTCCACGAGGGGCGCATCCTCCCGTTGCCGGCCGGTCTCCCCCCGGACACCGAGATCTGGGCGTTGCGGGTCGGGCCCGATGGTCGGCTGTGGGTCGGCTGGGGCCAGGGGCTCCAGGTCGTCGCTCCGGACGGCACGACCCTGCCGCAGACGGTCCTCGAGGGGATCGGCGTCAACACCTTGCGTTTCGACGCCGCTGGCGATCTCTGGGTCGGGACTGCAGCGGCCGGAGTGCTGCACGTCGCCGGCAGCTTCGCCGAGCGCTTCGAGCCCGCCCATGGGCTACCCAGCCCTGGCGTCGCCCAGCTCGTGACGACCCGGGGTGGTGGGCTGATGGCCCTCGGACCGCTCGAGGACGGCGGCGATCGCTTCGCGATCTACGACGGGATGATGTGGTACCCGATCCGCGTCGAGCAGCCCAATGCGCGCTGGCAGCTCCTCGGCCTGACCGTGGTCGCCGACGATGTCCTGCTGCTCACGGGGTTCGGCGTGCAGCGTTTACGGCAGGTCCTCGTGCCGGCAGGCGACCCCCTCGCCCGGGAACGCGTCGAGAGCTTCCTGCTCTCCTCCTGGCCACGGCTGTCCTTGCAGCCGGTGGCTCCCCCCGATCTCGCCGCGCCCGCCCCAGCCGCCACGGCTCCCGCGGCCGCAGCCTCTCCACCGGCCTCCCCAGCGGCGGAGGAGGTCGATCTGCCGGCCCTCGCCGCGGCGCTGCCTCCGGAGGATCTGACCCAGGCCGCGCGCTGGCAGCAGCAGCTCGAGGCCGCCCGCCAGGCCACGGCTGCGTACCACCGGGCCCGGGTCGCCCATGAGGCGTTCGCGGCCGAGCTCGCCGGGCTCGCCGAGGCACGGCGGCTCGCCGGCGAACAAGTAGCGACGCTGGAGCTGCGACACGCGGCCTTGCAGGCCGATCCCTCCGCCGCGGCGAGCGAGCGGGAGTCCGTCCAGGCCGAGCTCGTCCGCGCGCGCCAGGCCGCCCGCCAGGCCAGCGTGGCCTGGGAGCTGGCCGCCTCACGGCGCGAGCCGGAAGCGAAGAAGCTCGTCCCCTTGCGCGCCGAGGCGGTCCGCCTCCGGCGGGAATACCGCACGCTGTCCGGCCAGGCCCCCCTCGACGAGAGCCAGCCGCCCCGGCCGCGGCGTCCAGGGGAGGCGGCCCCGGTGAGCTCGGCCGCTCCCCCCCCGAGCACCTCGACCCCGGCTCCTCCCCCGGACCGGCCGGCGCTGCTGAGCCCTCGGCTGGCGCCGTATCCCGACCGGCAGGCCGGGCTGACCCCGCGCCTGGTCCTCGAGCCGGTGGAGCTCTTGCCCCCCTTACCGCCGGGGGCGGTGACCCTCTGGGAGGGCAGCGAGCCCCCGGGAGCCCTCTGGATCGGCAGCCAGAACGCTGGGGCCTGGCGCTGGGAAGCCGGGCGGCTGACGGCGTTCGCGACCCAGGACCTGGTCCCGCGTGGCGCGCAGCAGGGTCCCCTGCTCGATGGTGCGGGCAACGTCTGGGCGATCGGCGGCGCAGGCCAGCTCGTGCGCTACGACGGCGCCCGCTGGACCGAGGAGCCGCTGACGCTGCCGTCCTCCCCGGCCGGTGCGAAGCCGGTCCCGGCCCCGCTGTCGGCCGCCGCGCGGGACCTGCGGCCCCTCGCCCTGACCCTCGACGGTGGTCGTGCCCTGCTCGTGGCGGCCGCGCAGGGGTCGCAGCTCCTGCTCGTCCGGCGCGTCGGCGTGGCGTGGGAGCGGCTCGGTGCAGTCGACCTGGGCCTGACGAGCAGCCAGCAGCTCACCCTGTACGCCTGGGCCGTCGATGACGAGGGCCGCCACTGGCTCGCGGCGGGCAGGGGGGAGGGGCTCGCCGAGGCCCGCCCCTGGGGGCTCTTCGAGGTGCAGCCGGGCACCTCGTCGCTGGTCTACCACGGCGTGGACGAGCGGGCCGCGCCGCCTGGCGCCACGGCCGGCGCCGCCTTGCCCGTGGACCGCGTCACCAGCCTTGCCGCGCGCGGCACCGTGGTCCATGCCGGCACCCCTGCCGGTCTCTGGCGCTTCGCGGCGGGCGAGGTGCGCGTGTTCGACGAGAACGACGGGATGCCCTCCGAGTCGATCCGCAGCCTGCTGGCGACCCCTGGTGGCGATCTCTGGGTCGCGACGAGCGAGGGAGCCGGTCGGCTGGCGCCCGACGGCCGCTGGACCTTCTACCGGAAGGGCAAGCGGGGCGGCCTGCCCAGCGATGGGGTGCTCTCCTTCGCCCTCGCACCGGATGGCCAGCTCTGGGCCGCGACCGAGCAGGGGCTGGCTCGCTTCGGGGGGGAGCGGTTCGAGGCCGTCGCGGCGCGGCTGCCCGAGGCGCTGCGGGTCCGGAGGCTCGCCTTCGACGAGCAGGGGCGGAGCTGGCTCCTGCTGCCCGATCGCCTCGTGACGCTCCGGCTACCCTAGCGGGTGGGCCGGGAGAGGTTCAAGGTGCCGACGAACAGGAGGGTCGCCAGCAGCAGCGAGAACAGGTTGCCCCAGACCGGCAACGAGAGGCAGCCTGCGGAGCCGCCGGCCAGGGCCGCGGTCGCGGCCAGCGAGGCTGTCGCCATCCGGGAACGCTGCATGAGCACCTCCTGGGATCGCATGGTGCGACACTGTAGGGGATTATCTTACTGAGCAGGTCTCGAGGTCCATTTCTTGAACGCACCCCCGCTCCAGAATCCCCCGCCCGTGCCCAGCGCGCCGTCGGGAGACCCAGCCGCCTGGCGGGTCGATGCCAGCACCCAGTCGCTGCTCGACCTCAGCCAGTTCACCCTGAACGATATCGAAGCGGTCCGGCTGCTCCTGCGCGGCGGCTCCGTCATCGACTGGCGCAAGGCGAACTTCGTGTCGGCGGGGGAGGTGGAGGAGTTCCTGCGGGTCAGCGGCTTCGAGCTGGAGCGAGCCAAGGACCGGGCCCGGCTCCACACCCTGCACCGGCTGGCGGTGGTCTATCTCACCGGGACTCTGCACCTGGCGCTCCCGGAAGAGCTCACCCACCCCGAGTCGGTGGTGAACATCTTCCTCGTCGCGTCCCGGCACGAGGGCCAGCCGGCGACTCTGGCCTGCGCGATCCTCAAGGTGATGCACATCATCAATCACCTGGAGGCCCGTGAGCTCCGCTATCGCCTCAACATCCCCGATCAGGACCTCTTCGGCCGCGTCGACGCGAAGGTGGTCCGCACCGTGGAGGAGCTGCAGCGGGAAGGAGTGCCGATCGTCGATTTCTTGCCGAGCCTCAAGGAGAAATCGTCGATCATCACCAAGCTGCTCTCCAAACGCCGCACGCTCGCCGCCGAGATCTACGATCGCCTGCGCTACCGGATCATCACCGAGCGTTACGAGGATCTGCTGCCCACCCTGAGACTGCTGTTCCGGAGGCTATTTCCCTTCAACTACATCGTCCCCGAGGAGTCCCGAAACGACATCCTGGATCTACGTGACGCAATCGAGAGCAGCGACTTGCTCGCCGGGCTGCTGCCCGAGCTGCAGTTCCCCCTCCACCAGGACGATCGCAAGTTCACCGGGACGTCCTACAACGAGTTCTCCTCTCTGAACTACACCACGATCTCCTTCGTCGTCGACATCCCTCTGCGCGTGGACACTTTCATGCCCCCCGAGGGACGTCTCTTCGAGGAGTTCGGACCGATCGTCTACCTCAAGACGGAATTCCAGGTGTTCGACCGTGAGACCGCCGCCCACAACGAGCGGGGAGAGCGCAGCCATCAAGAGTACAAGCGGCGTCAGCTCAACAAGGTGCGCTACCGGTTGACCCACGGGGATCCCGCAGCCATGCAGAATCGTTAGGAGCTTGTTGCGGGAGAGTCCGTCGCAGCAGAACGCTCTGCGCAACACGCTCCTAAGGGAGCTTGACCTTCAGCCGAGTCGTCTTCCCTTCCTCGATCACCACCCGGGCCTCCTTCTGGGCCGCTCCGCTCTTCAAGGTCACCAGGTGCTCGCCCGGTGAGAGGGGGATCTTGCTGAACTCGCTCACCGGCGTGCTCTTGCCCGTGTCCTGCCCGTCGATGATGATCCGTGCCAGCACGTCGCTGCCGGCGCTGACGGTCAGCCAGCCTTGCCCGGCCTGCCGCTCGGCGCCTCGCCCTCCTGGGGCGGCGTCGTCGCCGATGCGGGCCAGGTCGACCTTGCGCTCGAAGATCGGTTGCTCGCCGTCGAAGCGCACGTCCTCCTGCCATTCCTCGTATCCGCCCTTGCGCAGCCGGAGGTCGTAGGTGCGGTCGAAGGGGAGCTGGCGGGAGACGTAGGGCGTGACCCCGACGCGCTTGCCGTCCAGCAGGACCTGGGCCCGTGAGGGTGTGCTCTCGAGCCGGATCAGTCCCTCGATGGGCGACAGCTCGATGAACTCGTCCCGGACCTCCCGGGGACCCAGGGTGACGCTGGTCCGGGAGGTCACGAAGCCGCGGCGCGTGACCACCACCTCCGTCGGCGCCCCGGGCTTGATGCGCAGCTCGGCCTTGCCGTCCAATCCTTCGAAATCTTTGGCCTTTTGGCCTTTAGCGGCCAGCGTGAAGGGGCCCGGCGGTTGCACGTGCACCCGCAAGGTCGCCATCATCCCGGGCTTGAGCTCGAGCTTGACCTCGTGCCGGGTCTCGGCGCGTGGCGCGAGGACGATGCGGTCGGTGTAGGGCTCGTATTCCTCCGTCTCGATCCGCAGCTCGTGTGCTCCGGCGGGGAGCAGCTCGAGGAGCAAGGGGAGGCTGTTGCCCACCTCCCGGCCATCGAGGAGCAGGCGCATCTGCGTGGCGGCGAGAGGAGCCGCAGGCTCGAGGATGAGGGAGGCATCTCCGGAGCGCGGCCAGCGCTCGAGGGCCGGCCCGAGGAAGAAGGTCCAGGCCGCGAACCCCGCCGCGACGAGCAGCAGGGCGCCGAGCCCGAGGAGGAGCGCCCGGGATCCGGCACGGCGATGGGAAGGGCTACCGGAAGGGGACTGCGGTCGGGGCGACACCTTGCCCATCGCGCCGGGCGGGGCCAGGCCGCCCGGGTTGCGCACCGTCAGCGCCACTTCCGCCGGGGGCGGGGAGGCGCGGTCCAGCCCGGAGAGCTGCCCCGCCGCAGGCAGGCCGATGCCGGCCTCCTCGGCCGTCAGCCGGATGGTCCGCTGCTGTCCGAGCACGCTGCCGCCGACCGAGAGCGCGGCCAGCCGGCCATCGTTGAGCGAACCCTCGCCGGAGCTGGGGAAGGGCGAGCCCGGGCGGCTGCCGCGCAGGTCCGGCGGGGGGCTCGAGGAGAGGACTGCGGGGTCGCTCGTGGTCCGCAGCGTGCGGTCGAGGGACACCGTCGGCGGGGGAAGCTGCACCCCGGGTGGGTCGCGGGGCTGGGGCGTCGCGGGAGCCGGCGCTTGCCGGGCGTCGGGTGCCTCGTCGACGATCTGCAGATCTTCCGCCTCGAGGTTCATGGTGCCGCCGCCCTCGTCCGAGAAGGCGAGGCCGGCGATGACGCCGGCGGCGGGCAGCCGGGGAGCCGCGACCCCGGGGAGGCTGGGTTGCTGGCTCTCCGGGAAGCTCCCTGGGCCGGCCAGCCGGGCCGCCTCTCCCATGATGCGGGCGTACTCCTCGTCGGAGACGGCGCCCATCGCCTCGGTGGCGTCGTCGGCGCCTGGGGGAGGCTCGAGCTCTTCTTCCTGGCTGCTGCGGAGGATGACCGCATCCGGCGGCGGCGCGGCCGTGGGGGGCGCCGCGAGCTCGCCCACCCCTGGCAATCCGGCCTCGGCGTTGTAGGCGAAGACCGTGGTGACCTCTTCGCCCTTGCTGCGCGGCGCCGGGGATGGCTCCACCGCTCTGGCCGGAGCCGGCGTCACCGGTCCGCTGGCCGGTTGCTCCTCCTGGGGCCAGCTCCGCAGGTCGTCCGGGCTGCTCAGCCGGGCGAAGATCTCCATCTTCCGCTTGGCCTCGACGAGCTCCTCGGAGTAGGAGGAGCGCATCCAGTCGGCCAGCTCCTTGTTGGTGTAGGTCGGGTAGTGGCGCTGGAGGAAGCGGCCGAGATCGTCGGCCATCTCGCGGGCCCACGGGTAGCGATCCTCGCGCTCACGCGCCAGGGCGCGGTGGAGGATGGCCTCCAGCTCGGGGTGCAGGTCGGGGATCGCCTTGCGGGGGGGCTCGATGTCGACCTTGCGCACCTTCTCGAGGGTGGCGAAATCGCTGTCGGCCACGAAGAGCCGCCGGGCGGCGAGGATCTCGTACAGGACGGTGCCGGCTGCGAAGACGTCGCTGCGGCGGTCGAGCGCGAGCCCCCGCACTTGCTCCGGCGACATGTAGCCGAACTTCCCTTTGAGGACGCCGACTTGTGTCCGGGTGCTGCGCGACGCGGCCTTCGCGATACCGAAATCGATGATTTTAACCTCACCATCGAAGGAAACGATGATGTTTTGTGGCGAAATATCACGATGGACGAGGCCGAGATCCTTGAAATTGATGTCCTTCTTGCGATGAGCGTAATCTAGACCTTCACAGACCTTCTGCATGGTGTAGCAGGCCATCTGTGGGGGCATGACGAGCTGATCGCGCTTGAATCGGTTTTGTAGCTGGAGAAGATCTTTGCCGTGGATGAATTCCATGGCAATATAGTGGGAATTGTTGATCTTTCCAAGCTCATAGATCTGGCAGATGTTGGCATGATTGAGCTGGACTGCGATCTTGGCCTCGTCGATGAACATCGTGACGAATTCCCTGTCCTCGGCCATCGAGGGCAGGATCCTCTTGATCGCGATGATCTTCGAGAAGCCCTGGACACCGAAAGTCTTCGCCTTGAAGACCTCGGCCATGCCGCCAACGCTGACACGCTCCAGCAGGCAGTATTTTCCGAAGGGGATCGGCTTCTGCAATGATGGCTCCCAGCCATGCCCGACGGAGGTCCGAGCGGGATGGCTGCAAGCTGGTCTCGCCACGCCGCTGCCGAAATCATCGCGCGGACGTGCCCGGCGGGTCAACTGCCCGCAAGTCTCTCGCCGTGGCCTGTGCTACCCTGCGCGCGACCTGCCGTCCAGCCGCGGTCGTCGGCGGACGGGCCTGGGCGGCCGGGGGACCGCCTTCCGGGGAGGTGGCGAGGTGCCCAACGGCCAGCGCAAGGTAAAGAAGGCCTCGCGGGTGGCCTGCCTGAAGGTCCTCGCCTCCCCGGACCGGGCGGCCGTCGGGCGCATCCACCTGCTCGGCACCGCCACCTACGTCGGTCGCGAGCCGGCCGAGCCGGAGCTCGTCTGGATCGCCGACGAGCGCATGGCCGCGCGCCACTGCTGCATCCGGCGCGAGCAGGACTGCTACCTCGTCGAGGACCTGGGCCGCGACGTGGGCACCTACGTGGAGGGGGTGCCGGCCCGGCGCCGGCCGATCGCCTTCGGCGAGCTGCTGCGCTGTGGAGACACCCTGCTGCTGCTGGCGGACCTCGATCTGCCGGCGGTCCGTTTCGTCCATGCGCGCAGCTCCGCGCTCGTCGGTCAGAGCGGCTCCCTGATCCACGCGCTGCTGGAGCTGGAGCAGCAGGCGCCCAAGGGCCACGGTCTGCTGGTCGCCGGCGAGCCGGGGAGCGGGCGGGAGCGGCTCGCCTGGGAATACCACCGGCAGCAGGGGAGGGGAGGGCCGTTTCTGGCCTACGACTGCGCCGCCAGCCCGTCGACGAGCCACCTGCCCGACCTCCTCGGGGAGGGGCCCGCCGGCTCGCCACCGGGGGGGCTGGTCGCCGCCGCGGGCCGCGGGACGCTGCACCTCGGGAACATCGAGCACCTCGCACCGTCGGCGGCCGACGCGCTGGTCCGGTCCTGGCGTCCGGGAGCCACGGGGGGGCGCGCGACCCCGGCGGCCCTGCCTCTCGGCCTCTCCGGGGCCTGTCCGCCGCTCCCCGGCGGCCGGACCGATCTCACCGCCCGCCGCCGCGTCGGCGTCCCCCGGGCGCTGCTGACCCTGCTCCCGCTGACCATCGCGCTCGCCCCCCTGCGGGCGCGCCGCGAGGACGTGCTCCCGCTGTTCACCAGCTTCCTCCTGACCCTGGGCCCCCCACGGCGACGGCCGAAGTACCGCCAGCGGCTCCACCCGGATCTCGAGGAGGCCCTGTTGCTGCACCACTGGCCCGGGAACATCGACGAGCTGCGCGAGCTGGCCGGCCGGGCCGTGCTCCTCGGCGAGCCGGACCGCCCGCTGCCCTCCTCGCTGATCGGCCTCCTCGGCCTGCCGCGTCCGGTGGACCGGGGGACCCGGCGTGACGTGGGCGAGCCGGAGGCTGGCGGGGGAGCACCGGCCCAGGAGGAGGCTGCCGAGGCCTTGCCGCCGCCACCGCCGCCCGGCCAGGCCCCGAGCCCGGAGCTCCTCCGGCGCTGCTACGCGGTCTGCGGCGGGAGCGTGCGGCGGGTCGCCCTCTATCTGCAGCGTGACCGTCGGCTCGTCCATCGCTGGCTCCGGCGTCACGGGGTGATCAGCGGAGCGGAGAGCGAGGATCCCTGACCCCATGGACGGCCGCGCTGCTCCCCTGCTATTGTATCGGCGCCGCGGCGCGACCCCCGGCAGGGGCGACCACCGGGCAGGCCTAGCCGCAGGAGTGAGGGAGATGACCAGCGATCCGTCGAAACCCCAGGGGCTGCGCCTCCCGGCGCCTGCCGCACCCGGCAAGGACAGCCTCGATGACCTGGCGACCACGGTCCGGTCGACCGCCCCCCCCCCTCCCGCGTTCAAGGCCGCGGGCATGGGCGGGATGACGATGATGCTGCAGGCCTCTTCCACCATGGCGCTCGTCGGCGCGGTGGAAGACCCGGTCGCGGCCGCCATCGACCAGATCAAGGCCGCGGCGGCGGCCGGCGACGTCAAGAAGCAGCGCGCCGGGCTGATCGTCATCGGCCGCAAGCGGGACCTGCGAGGGCTCGATATCTGCATCGACCGGCTGACCGCGCCCGAGGCGGAGATCCGTCGGGATGCGATCCGCTCCCTCGAGTCCCTGGGGCACGATCGGGCGGTCGGCCCCATCGCCAAGCTGGTCCAGGACCCCAACCTCGAGGTCCGCCGGCTGGCGGCCAAGGCCCTCGGCGAGCTGAAGGACACCCGGGCGATGGAGGCGCTGGTGGTCGCCCTGGCGGACAAGGAGCCGGCAGTGAAGCGGGCCGCGGCCTCCTCGCTCATCGCCCTGGGCGATGTCCAGACCCGCAAGGAGGGGATCGGCGGTGGCGAGGCCGAGCAGGCGACCTCCCTGGTCCGCTTTCACCAGTACATGGCCGTGGAGCCGCTGATCGGGGCCCTCGAGGACGCCGATACGGAGGTCCGGCAAGCCGCAGCCCTGGCGCTCGGCCGGCTGGGGGCCAAGGTCGCGGTGGCCCACCTCGCCCGCGCCCTCGAGGATCCCGAGGAGCCGGTGCGCAAGGCGGCCGCTTTCGCGCTGGGTGATCTCGGCGATCGCAGCGTCGTGCCGGCGCTCTGCCGGGCCCTGCTGCGCGAGGGGGCCGGGGTCGAGCTCGAGGCGGTCCGCTCCCTCGGCGAGCTGGGGGATCCGCAGGCCATCCCCTCGATCATCAAGGTCTTCCAGCATCCGGATGCCGAGGTCCGCAAGCTCTGCGCGCTCGCCCTCGGCAAGCTCGGCGATCCCCGGGCGCTGAACAGCTTGCTCTGGGGGCTGCAAGACAAGGACACCGGCGTCCGGCTCTTCTCGGCGCGAGCCCTCGGCCAGCTCAAGGCCGAGTCGGCCATCGATCACCTGATCGCCGCGCTCACCGGCAACGACTTCAACCTGCGTGCGGGGATCTGCGACACCCTCGGCGAGCTGGACCATGCCCTGGTGATCACCCGGCTCTCCGCCGCCCTGACCCACGAGCAGCCCAAGTTCCGCAAGGCCGTGATCTTCGCGCTCGGGCGCCTCCGGGATCCGGGCGCCCTGCAGCCGCTCAGCGAGGCGCTCGCCGATCCCGACGAGTCCGTGAGCACGTCCGCCTGCTTCGCCCTCGCGGCCCTCGGCCTCCCCGAGTCGTTGCCGCCCCTGGTCAGGATGCTCGACAGCAAGAGCCCGACCATGCGGGCCACCGCCGCGGAGGCGCTCCGGCGGCTGGGGAACCCCGATGCGGTGGGCAACCTGATCGAGGCCCTCGCCGATCCCGATTCCAACGTCCGCTCGGCGGCCGCGTTCGCGCTGGGCCACCTCAAGTCTCCCGATGCGCTCGAGGGGCTGCTGGCGGCCCTCGAGGACGAGGACGCCGACGTCCGCAAGTCGGCCTGCAACGGCCTCGGTGAGCTGAAGAGCCCGAAGAGCCTGGGAGCCTTGATGGGGCGGCTCGGGGAGCCCGACCTCGGCGTCCGCCGGGCCGCGGTCGCGGCGCTGGGTGAGCTCGGGCATCCCGGCGCGGTCGCGCCCCTGCTGGCCACCCTGCAGACCGGGGACGACGAGACGGTCAAGGTCTGCGCGATCGCCCTGGCCAAGCTCAAGGCCATCGGTGCCCTCTCCGTGATGCAGACCCTCGCCGAGGTGACCGAGGGGGCGGTGAAGAAGGCCCTGGTCGCGGCCGTCGAGGAGCTGAAGATCGCCAAGGAGGCGGCCGCTCCGAAGCGCTAGCGTGAGTCGTTCGTCCCAGGGACGGCGAATGGTGGAGTCGAAAGTAATAGACATGGCCGAGGAGCAGGATCTCCCTCGTCTGATCTTCCGCCAGGACTCGACCGCGGGGCCGGGAGGGCCCGGTAGCGCCTCCGCGGAGCTCTCCTCCTCCCTGGACGAGGTCTCGGCGATCCTCGGCGAGGACGCCGCGCTGGAGAAGAAGCAGGTCAGCTCCCGGCTGCAGGTCGCCGGCTGGAGCGAGCCTCCTCCACCCCTGCCCGGCGTCGGCGGCTACCACGGTCCCGTTCAGCCCCTCACCGGCTCCTTGCTCGCGCCCGCCTCGGCCCCGGAGCAGCAGCCGTGCCTGAGCTCCCCCTTCCTCGGTGACGCCGCGCATCCACCCGCTGCCGCCGGCTCGCAGCCCTCCTCCCGTGCGGCGCTGGCGGACGTGGAGCTGCTCCTGCGTCGCCGCCAGCAGCGCCACCAGCAACGTCGCGTCCTCCGCCTCGTCGGGGCGGCCTTCCTGATCCTGGCCGGGCTGGTCGGCCTGGGCTGCCTGCTCTGGGGGCTGTTGTCGGTGGAGCCCGCGGCGCCGGTCCCCTCGCCGGCGACCACCGTCGAGGCGATCGCCCCGTCGCCTGCGCCCGTGCCCTCCCCCGAGGTCCCCCCGGCGGCCGCCGCGGCCGAGGAGCCGGCCCCGGCGGCTCGGCCCGCGCCACGACCCCCGAGGCGCACAAAGCCCGTCGCGCGGCCAGCCAGCAAGCCGGTCAAGCCGGCCTCGCCGCGCAAGCTGAGCGAGATCGACAAGCTGCTCGAGGGGCTCTGAGCCCCGCCCTCGCCGGCAGCCCAGTGTCCGGTCGCTCCTCTCAGCCTGGTTCGCTGGTCGGGTGAGCGGTCGCCGGCGCCTGCTGGACCACGGCGCGGATGAAATCGGGGTGCGGGCGTGGGATCAGCTCGACCTTGACGGTCCGGGTGGCCTCGATGGCCGCGCGGGCAGCCTCGAGGGCTGCCTGGGCCTCGTGCAAGAGTCCGGTGAGCAGGAAGTAGGCCTTGCCGCCGATCCCGGTGGCCAGGCGCACCTCGAGGAGCTCGACCTCGGCGGCCTTCAAAGCGGCGTCGGCAGCCAGCAAGGTCGAGGCGATGGTCGTGGTCTCGTAGATCGCCACGGCCTCGATCGTGGGTGCCGGCGTCACGGGGAGGCGGCGGATGGCTGGCAACAGGCGCAGGTGGGGGTGGGGCAGGAAGAGCTGGTCGAGCAGCTCCTCGGCAGCGCTGGTGAGCCCCGCCGCGAGGGACTCCTCGACCTCTGCCACCTCCCCGGCGACCAGGATGACGAAGCGGCCGGGGGAGACGGTGAAGGCCTCGAGCACGTCGACCGCGGCGCGCTTGACCATGCTGTCGCAGACCACCATGCCTCGGGCGATGGAGCAGGTCTCGATGAGCCCGAGGGCCGGTCCGCTCCGCATCGTCTAGACGATCCGCAGGTGGCCGGCGAGGGTGCAGCGGCGCTCGCGGGTGAAGGTCCAGGCCGTGGTGCAGCCGTCGCCGGTCGGGGAGGCGATGGTCCAGGCGGTGTAGCCTTCGCCGCCGTTGCCGAGCCCCGCATACGAAGGCGCATTCTTGACGAAGATCGATGTGTTGCAGGCCCGGGCCATCTTGTCGAGGTTGCGGATGTCGTTGGAGTGCATCGTCGCGGTGTGGTAGCAGCCCCGCTCGACCCGCACCGCGCAGCGGATGGCCTCGTCGACGTCGGGCACCCGCACCACTCCGAGCACCGGCATCATCAGCTCGAGCTGCACGAAGGGATGGCTCTCCGGCACCTCGGCGAACGCGAGCCGGACCTCGCTGCCCACCCCGATCCCGGCGGCGCGCAGGATGAGCTGGGCGTTCTTGCCGACCCACTTGCGGTTGAGGTGGGTGCCGTTGTCGGTGGTCACGGTGCGCAGGACCGCGTCGATCTCGGGACCGGTCAGCTCGTAGCCGCCGTGACGGCTCATGGAGCTCTTCAGGCGATCGCAGATCGCCGCGACCGCGACGACCTCCTTCTCGAGGATGCAGATCAGGTTGTTGTCGAACGAGGCGCCCGCGACGATGTCGCGTCCGGCCTGCTCGACGTCGGCGGTCTCGTCGACCACCGCGGGGGGGTTGCCCGGCCCGGCCGCGACGC
The DNA here is from genome assembly GCA_034005005.1 of Myxococcota bacterium. Taxonomy (GTDB): domain Bacteria; phylum Myxococcota_A; class JAVEVO01; order JAVEVO01; family JAVEVO01; genus JAVEVO01. Next base: position 23,490 of record JAVEVO010000016.1, on the reverse strand, counting down.
AGCGCTTGCCGCTCTTCATCGCCAGCCGGACCACCTCGCCCCCGCCCGTGACCACCAGCAGGCGGATGCCCGGGTGGGTCATGAGCTCCTGGGCCGACTTGATCGTCGGCTCGAAGGGCGCGGTGAGCAGGTCGGGGGGCCCGCCCTGCCCGGTGATCATGTCGTTCATGTTCTGGATCACCCAGTTGCAGAGCTTCTGGGCGCTCGGGTGCACGTTGAAGACGACCGCGTTGCCACCGGCGATCATGCTGATGCCGTTGTTCAGCAGGGTGACCGCCGGGTTGGTCACGGGGGTGATCGCCCCGATGACGCCGAAGGGGGCCCGCTCCACCAGGGTCAGGCCCGAATCCCCGGTGATGACCCGTGGCGTGAGGATCTCGGGGCCGGGCGTCTTGTCCACGCAGAGCAGGTTCTTGACGATCTTGTCTTCGACCCGGCCGAGCCCCGACTCCTCGACGGCCCGCTCGGCCATCTCCCGGGCGTGGGCGCGGCCCCAGGCCCGGATCGCGTCGATGGCCTTGATCCGGTCGGCGACCTTGGTCTCGCCCCAGATCCGGTAGGCCGCGGTGGCCGCCTTGACCGCCGAGTCGAGGTCGGGGTACAGCCCGCGGCCCAGCCCGGCCCGAAAGGCCGGCTGCACGCCGTAGGGCGGCCCCGTCCGCTCGGGCCGGGGGCTCGAGGGGCGAGCGAGGGACGCCGCCGGCGCGGGCGGCGGGGGAGGAGCGGCCGGGCGCGGAGCGGGGTGGGGCGCCGGTGGCGGGGGGCTGGCGCGTCCGGCACCCTCTCCCAGGCGGTTGAGCACCTGATCCACGATCGCCGCAATCTTGGCGTCATCCAAGGCCATAGGCTACCTGCCTCTCCCGCGGTGTGCGGTCAGGACGTGGGACCACCCCGGAGTGCTGCCTCGCTCAGGCGAGGCCGTCCTTGCGGTACCGGATCTCGCCCTCGACCTCGACCAGATCGACGATCGCCATGATCACCGAGTCGACGGGGCGCTGGTGGGTCTGCTCCGTCTGCCGGGCCGCCGAACCGGTGGCGTACAGCACGACTTCGCCGATCCCCGCGCCCACCGCGTCGGCGGCGACGACGATGCTCTGCCGAGGAGCCAGCTCGAGATCCAGGTCCTTCAGGAGGAGCAGCTTGAGGCTGCGGATGTTCTCCTCCTTGCGGGTGGAGACGACGGTCCCGATGACTTTGGCGAGCTTCATCGCCCGCCTACTCGTCCTTGCCGGCAGCCTGCGCCCGGCGGCCCAGGGGGAGGACCTGGTCGATGTTGACGTGCGGCCGCGGGATCACGTGGACGGAGACCAGCTCACCCACGCGCTCGGCGCCGCGTGCCCCCGCCTCCGTGGCCGCCTTCACGGCCGCCACGTCGCCGCGGACCACCGCCGTGACGTAGCCACCGCCGATCTTCTCGTAGCCCACGAGCTCGACCTTGGCCGCCTTGACCATGGCATCGGCCGCCTCGACCATCCCCACGAAGCCCTTCGTCTCGATCATGCCCAGCGCGTCTGCCATCTCGCTCCTCCAGGGGAGGGAGGCCGTGAAGGTCTCTCGCCACTCCCCGCCGCTGCGTCCGGGCGGTGCCCGGGAAATCGCCTGATTTCCGAAGGTTACCAGGCCCTCAAGCCGCGTACCCTACCACAGGCTGTCGCCCGAGGCAACAGCGATCGTCCAGGCTCACCGTTCGCAGAGCTCCTTGAAGCGGCAACGCCCGCAGACCGCCAGGTCGGACGTCTGGGCGAAGTCCTCCTCCACGGCCAGGTTCTTGGCCGGATCGCGCAGCAACCGGCGCATCTCGGCTGCGGAGCGACCGATCCGGGCACGCGCCGCTGCGATCACCTCCTGGTCGACGGGCTGCCGGCGCACCTCGCCGGCGTCGAGGTAGTGCAGCTCCATGGTGAGCTGCGCGAGCGGCCAGGCCGGCCAGCGCGTCGTCGCGTACAGGGCGTACACCGCGAGCTGCTCGGCGTCCTCGTCTCCGGGGTGTCCGGTCTTCCAGTCGATCAGGTGCAGCCCGTCGTCCTCCTCGAGGACCAGGTCGAGCTGCACCCACACGGGGACGTCCGCGACCGGGAGCTGCTGCAGCTCCTCGCACGACAGCCAGCGGGCCGGTCCGGCCGCCGCGAGGCGTTGCCAGGCCTCGCCCTCCCGGAAGTGCGCGAGGCAGCGGAAGACCTTCTCGCGCGTCGCCAGCGCCGCCGCGTCGACCTGCTCCTGCGGCAGCCCGTAGTAGTGCTCGAACAGGTTGCAGTTGCGCTTCGGATCCCGCAGCCAGGCTCGATCCCGGCTCTGGCGCCAGGCCGTGACCATCCGCGCCCGCGCCTCCCGTTGCAGGGACTCGGTCGTGAGCCGGCGGTCGACCTCGGCCACGTCGAGCTCGCCCCGCGCCTGCCGCTGACCGAGCTCCACCGCTTGCTGGATCGTCTCGTGGACCAGGGAGCCGCCGAGGAAGGGGAGGGCGGTCATGTTCTTCAGGCGGTAGGCGAGCCGCGTGCGCGGCGGGGCCTGCGCGCTCCAGCCCCCCCACATCCCGTAGTGGTTGAAGAAATAGGCCCGATGGCAGGTGAGGAAGAGCCGTGCCCTGCTCGCCGACCAGGAGAAGCTATTGACCAGCTCGGCCATGAGCAGGGACTCGCCGAGGTCTCAGCGCGCGCCGGGCCTCACTTCAGCTTCTCGATCTCGATGGTCAGCTTCTCGATCTTCTCGCCCTCGAGGCGGACGAGCTCCAGCTTCAGCGGGGCGCGGGTCTTCTTGCCCGTCTTCACGCCTTCCTTCACCTTGGCGACGAAGTCCTTGGGGCTCTCGACCCGCTGGTCGTTGACCCGCAGCACGATGTCCTCGGTCTTGACGCCGGCCTTGTCGGCCACGCCGCCATCCTTCACCTTGGACAGGATGATGCCGGTCGGCTCCCCCGCGAGGGGGGCGATGCTCGGGAAGAGGGAGATGGCCTTCATGCCGTAGACCGTGTCGGAGCTGACGGCCTTCTTCGGGACCTGTCGCAGCTCCTCCATCGGCACGGCGAAGAGGCTGAAGTAGTGGTACTCCGACGCGCCCTGACGCGGGCGTCGCAGCTCCCAGTAGTCGGAGTCCGACTCCTTGAGCTTGACGCCGAGATCGGACTTCTTGGCGGCGTCCGCCAGCAGCTTGCCCGAAGCCGGGTGATCCTTGGTCCGCTCGGCGGCCTTGATCCACTTCTTGAGGAGGACCACCTCGGGATCGTCACCGAGCAGGAGGCTCGAGGCCTTGGCCAGCACCTTGCCGGTGGCCATGGCGATGGCTCCGTCCTTGGCCTCGCTCTTCGTCGCGGCGACCCCGGTGCCCACCACGAAGGTCTTCTCCTCCGTCGTCGCCGGCGGCCGCTTGATCCACTCGGGCGGCTTGCTGTCGCTCGCCTCGACGATCCCGGGGGGCAGCCCGGCCTTGACGACCTTCACCTCGCTCGGGCCGATCAGCCCCGTGAAGTAGGCCGCCACGCCCGCGCCGGCCAGGGCCATCACCAGCGCCACGAGCAGGACCACGATCCGCTTGTTGGCCTTGGCCGCCGGCGGTGCGATCAACGCGCGCAGCTCGTTGAGCACCTCCTGCATGGTCTGGTAACGATCCTCGACCTTCTTCTCGAGCATCTTCATGAGGATCGTTTCGAGCTGCTTGGGCACCTGGACGTTGTGCTTGGAGAGCGGATCTGGTGGCTCGGACTGGTGCGCGATGATGTAGCCGACGAGCGTATTGGACTTGATCGGCAGATCGCAGGTGAGCATCGCGTACAGGACGATGCCGAGCGAGTAGATGTCGGAGCGGGCGTCCACCGATTCGCCGCGCGCCTGCTCCGGAGACATGTACATCGGGGTCCCGTGGATGATCCCCGCGACCGTCGCGCTCGAGGTGAGCTCGGCGCTGTTCTCCAGGACCTTGGCGATGCCGAAATCCATCACCTTGACGTAGTCGTTGGTGTCTCGGCGCTCGCAGAGCATGATGTTTTCGGGCTTCAGGTCCCGGTGGACGATCCCCTTGGAGTGTGCATCGACCAGGGCGTCGGCTGCCTGGACGATGATGCTCACCGCCCGCTCCCAGGGCATCTGGCCTTCGTCTTCGAGGACCTTGTCCATCTCCCGGCCCTGGACGAACTCCATCGCGATGTAGAGCTCGCCATCCGGGAGGGTCCCGAAGTTGTAAACCTTGATGATGTGTGGGTGATCGATGTTGCTGAGGGTCTGGGCCTCCCGCTGGAAGCGCTCCATTTGCTCGGCGCTGGCGATGTCCGGGCGGAGGATCTTGATCGCCGCCTTGCGCGCCATGGCCGGCTGATCCGCGAGATAGACCATGCCCATCCCGCCTTCGCCGAGCTTTTTCTCGATCTGGTACTGACCGAGGATCTCTTTGCCAACGTATGGGTCTTGGTGTTCTGCCAACGGTTTCGTGCCTCCGGAGGTAGCTGCCGGGTCCCGCGCGCAACCAGGGAACACTTCTGCGCGGGCCTCGGATACTACCTAGCGTCGCGGAGGCAAGTCAACGTCTTTGCGCGCCGGCAGCGGCGGGGGATCCGCTGCCAGGAGGCGCAACTGGGTGCTGGTCTTCCAGCCCGGGCGGCCTTACACTGCAGACAGAGGTTCCTGGGGAGGCGCGATGGCTGCAGACGACGACAAGCTGGAGGGCGGCTTCACTCGCCGACTCGTCGGGCGGATTCCGGACGTGATGGGCAAGGCGCTGGTGGCCGGGACCGGAGCCCTCTTCCTCACGGAGGAGGGGATCCGGCACCTGGTGAGCGATCTCAAGCTGCCCGGCGACGTGGTCCGCACCCTGGTCCAGCAGGCCGAGACCACCAAGCGGGAGCTGTTCCGCTTCGTCGGCCAGGAGGTCCGCTCCTTCCTCCAGCAGGCCAACCTGAGCGAGGAGCTGACCAAGGTCCTCTCGGGGGTCACCCTCGACATCCACACGACCGTCCGCTTCGTCCCCAACGACAAGGGCGGGGTGAAGCCCGTGGTCAGCAACGAGATCGTCGGGGCGCCGGCAGCCGAAGGTGCTGCCGAGGCTGCCTCGCCACCCCGGGAGGCCGCTTTGCCGTCTCCCCCCGTCCCGGTCGCCACGCCCGCACCCCCGGCGAAGCCCGCCGTCGGCGGGGCGCGGCCCCCCGTCGCGCCGCCCTCGTCCCCCCCGGCCTCGCCCAGTCGCCCCGAAGCTCCGGGCCCCGGGGTGGTCTCCGCCGAGGAGCCCGACCCCCCGGGAGATCCGGGGTGAGCTGCTGACGATCTCGGACGATCTCGATCGAGCGGCGGGCGGGCGGGGCGGCGAGCGCGGCGCGCTCAGGCGTGACGGGCGTCCAAAACCTCCTGCACTTCCGGGATCTTGCGCTGCAGGTAGCGCTCGATGCCCAGCTTCAGCGTGTAGCTCGCCGAAGGGCAGCCATGGCACGCACCGACGAGCCGCAGCGCGACCTTCCCGGTCTCGAGGTCGGCGCTGACGAACTCCACGTCGCCGCCGTCCATCTGCAGGTTGGGCCGTACCTCGTCGACCACTTCCTTCACCTTCCCCTCGAACTCCTCTTGGGTCATCCCTGTCCTCCCCCGGCGTGACCCTCGGGTGACGCCGGTTTCGAGCCCGGGCACATGGTAGCCATGCCCGGTGGGAATGTCTACCCCTTGACGAGACATTTCTCTCCGGGCCCTGCGGCGGCCTCGTCGCGCCGCTGCCGGGCGACCGGGCCACCTCCCGCTGGTCGGAGCGACGGCGGCGATCCCGCAGGCGGTACCTTGCCACCTCTGGCGAGGAGCGGGTATGCTCGACCGTGAGGCGGGCTCGTGCGTGCGGGCCGGCAGACGGCAGGAAAGGATGACGGACGAGTCCCCTCCACGGCAGCAGGGATGGCCGACCGAGCTCGCGGCCCACGAGCTGGCGACGCAGGCGAACTCCCTCGGTACGGCGTCCCTCGCGCCGAGCCCCTGGCTGCTCGATCAGCTCCTCACTGGTCCCGACGACGGGGGCTCGGCGGTCTACCTCGCCGAGCAGGCCCACCTCGTGGAGCGCGCCGAGGTCCTGCTGCAGCATGAGGGGGAGGACCGGTGGGTCTTCGTCCGGCGGTTCATCGCCGAGTGCCGCGATGCGCTCCTGCTGCGCTATCTCTGCAATTCTCCGGCGCTGTTTGGCCCGGATGCCATCGCGGTGCGCCTGCTCGCCCGGGGTTCCCATCGCCACGTCTCGTGTGCGCTGTACGCGCTGAGCCTCGCCCCCGGCCGGGTCCAGGAGACGACTCGCCTGCTGTTGCCGGAGCTCGAGCGGCTGCCGCGGGAGCAGGCCGCGGCCCGGGTGCTCGATATCTACGCGCAGACCTGGCTGGACCGCGGGGAGCCGGAGATGCTGCGCGCCACCTTGCTCCGGTGGCTCATCGACCAGATCGAGGCGGGTCCCGAAGGGGAGCGCTGGCTGGTCGCCCTCCAGCGGGGGCTGAGCCAGGACGCCCGCTCGCTGCGGCAGGTCTTCCTGTTGGCCGACCTCGGCGATCTCCTCCGTAGCCGCTCGGGACAGACGCCGGCGCTGCTGCACCAGGAGCTCTTGCGGACCTTCTTCGCCGCGTTCACGCCCGCCGGCGTCAGCCATCCGCTGGCCGATGCCCTCTGGCGCGCCCGGCTCGGCGACGCCCTGGCCGAGGCCGCCGAGTCCCACCCCGAGCTGGCCGAGCGGCTCGAGCAGTTCGGGGTGGGACTGCCTGCGCTGGCGGCCGCGTGGGTCGCGCCGGGCCAGGCTGGCGAGGCTCCCGCCCACCAAGCGCCAGCCCCGGCCGGCGAGGGTCCGGCGGACGGGCCGTCGCTCTCCCCCGAGGCCCAGCGCCTGGCCTCCCTGTTCTTGCGGCTCTTCGGCGGCACGGTCGTCCACGCCGCGCGCGCCCTCTGGCGGCGGCGGGCGGGGACGCAGCAAGCCCTGGCCTTCTATGGCCTGCTGGCCCGGGTCCTGGCGACCCAGCGGCTGCTGGCCGGGGGGGCCGGGGCGTTCGGCGCCCTCGAGCACCTGCTCCCCCTGGAGGACGGTGCGGCCGGGATCTCCCCGGAGTTGCTGCAGAAAGCCGCCTTCGTCGAGCAGCGCGCCCTGGAGCACCCCCGGCAGGTGGCGCGCCGGGTGCGCTGGTTGCCGGCCTCCCTGCGGGACGAGCTGCGCAGCTCCTCCACCCTCTCGCAGCCCTTTCTGCCCGTCATGGCCCCGGGCGAGGTCTGGGATGGCCGTCCGGTGTGGGCGGCCCGCCTGCCTTCCCGGCCGCGTGAGAGCACGCTCCCCACGCTCCTGGGGCTCGACGCGCTGTTGCTCCTGCTCCGGCTGCCGCTCCGGCTGTTCGGGTACTGCTCCCTCGACGAGCTCGCCCTCGAGGAGCACCACATCATCCTCCGCCGGGTCTTCAAGCTCCTCGGCTTGCGCGTCGGGCGCCGCGTCGACCAGTTTCCGCTGGAGGGGCTGCGCGCCGACCTCCGTCCTTCACCGGCCCCCCTGTTCGTCCGCCTCGCGGGCTGGATCGTGCTGCTGACGTCGGCGGTGCTCGGCACCCTGCTCCTCTTCGCCGGGCTCGACGAGGCCGGCGTCACGACCCAGGCGCTGCTCGGGATCGGCGTGATCGTCGGGGGGCTGCTGTACGACGCCTCCTGCCACCACCGTTACCTGCAGTGGCGGGACGAGGGGGTCCTCGTCCTGCACCCCCTGGGGCAGCCGCAGCCCGTGGCCCTCTCCCTCCTGCGTCAGGATCGTGAGCTCGTGGGGGCGCGGCTCGGCGCGGCGCGGTAGTCCTTTCGCCCCTGATCTCGGGTTGGTTCGTAGTGCTTTCGCTACTCTGGGGTGGCCCACACCACCCTGGACGGGTCCCTGCCGTGGCTGGGCGGTGGCCTCACTCCGCGAGCACGGGGGGCGGATCGTCCGGGGGCTCGGCCGGCTCGGCCGGCGGGAGATCCGCGGGGGCGATGACGCTGATCTGCTGCGCGAGGAAGGACCGCAGCTCCTCCTCGGCCAGCTCGGCGCGGGGATCGCCGTGGCGCAGGTAGCAGTCCAGCCGCTGCTCCAGCAGCGGCTGCTGCCAGGGGACGTGCGGTTCGAGCTGCGCGAGCGCGTCCCGGCACAGGGCCGGCCAGTCCGCGAGCCGGGCCACGTCCACGAGCAGCCGACGGCGCGGGTCGTCCATGACGGACGCGGCGAAGGGGAAGCGCAGCAGCCAGTAGATCCGCCGGGCCTGCTCCGGGCTGCGGCCGGCGAGCTCCTCGGCCAGGCTGAAGAGGCTCAGCAGCGAGGCCTCCCGCGCCCAGGGGTCGACGCGGTACCGCCGCAGGCAACGCTCGAGCGCGGCGCTGCTGTCGGCGAACCGGCCCTGGCGATAGCGCAGGATGGCCAGGTTCACGTCGGCCATCACCGGGTTGAGCTCGCGCAGCCGGGCGATGATCGGCTCGGCCGCCTCGTCCCCCCGGGCGGCCAGCCCGGCCGCCACGAGGTCGAGCTCGGGGAGCGTGCGCGGCGCGCCCGTCTGCTTCTGCCACGCCAGGTACGCGGCCTGGGCGCTCCTGGTCGCGTACAGCCGCAGGGCGTCGAGGCGGGCCTTCTCCGCGTCGTCCTGCGGCGGGGGAGTGGGGAGCTGGGTGCGGTCGAGGGCGAGGGCGCCATGCCGGTGGCGGCCGAGGAGCTCCCGGTCGTAGGCCGGGCCCTGGGTGGGCGGCAGATCGTCACCCAGTTGGCGGGCGAGCGCAGCCAGCCCCTGGAGCTGTGGACGTCCTCGGCCGACGTTGCGCGCGAACGCGAACTCCAGCGCGTTCTGGTCGTCGGTGTTCAGCCAGCCGTCGGCCCGCCGGGCGAGCTCCCGGGAGGTCCGGGGGCCGGCGACGTGGTGTGCGAGCAGCCCCTCGACGCCCTCCACGCCCCACGCGGCCAGCAGCGCGGCCCGGTACGGCTCCTGCGCCAGGCGCTCCCGCAGTCGGCTCACGTCGTGGAGGATGGGCCGGCGGCTGGCCAGCAGCGCCAGGTCCCCGCCGGTCGTCGCCCAGGTCTCGACGTGGGGGAACACCTCGAGCAGGGTGGCATAGATCGTCTGCAGGGCGAGGCCGTCGATCTCGTAGGCCTGGGCCCACTGGGCGAAGATGCCGTCGGGAGTCAGGCGGCTGGCCGCGGCCGCGTAGAACTCGCGTGTGAACAGGCTGGAGATCCCCGCGCGGTAGGGATTGGAGGGCTCGGAGGCGATGAGCTCGTACTGCTCGCGGCTGGCCAGCAGCACGGCCCGGCCGTCGTCGGCGATCAGGCGGACCTTGGGGTTGTCCAGCGCGCCGCGGTTGACCGCGTGGCAGGCCGCAGCCACGACCCGCACCGCGGGCTCGAGCTCGATGACGTCGACCCGCTCGATCCCCGGCACGTCGCCGAGCCAGCCCGCAGACGTGCCGGTGCCCAGGCCGACCACCGCGGCGTGCCGGACCTCGGGCAGCAGCAAGGCAGGGATCAGCGCGAGCATGATCTGGGTCCCGCCGTCGCCGACCGCGTTGCCGTCGGACTTGCCGTTGATCACCAGCGCCACCGAGCTGGCCCTGTTCAGCCCGAGGCTGCTCTCGACGCCGTCGGTCTCCCAGCTCGTGGCGCGTCGAATGCCCCGCAGGCGATCCTCCACCTCGGGGCCGCGCACCTGCTCCAGCCGGCTGCGACCCGCGCCGATGGGCGCGTGGCGCCAGGCCGCGGTCGGTCCGGGCGCGAGGAGCAGCGCCAGGGCCAGGGTCACGGCGGCCAGGGCGCCGAGGCTGCTGGCGGTGTCCGGCCGGCTGGACCGGCGCGCCGGCCAGGCCAGGGCCAGCGCGATCCCGGCGAGGACCGCGAGCAGGAGCACGACCAGGCGCCACAACCCGGGCGCGCCAAGCAGGGGCATCAGGCCGAAGCCGCCGGCGAGGGAGCCGGCGATCGCCCCGGCGGTGTTCCAGGCATAGACGAGGCCCGTCTGTCGGCCGACGTCCCGTCGCCCGCGCCCCACGAGGCCCAGCAGCAGCGGGAACTGGATCCCGGACAGGAAGGCCGCCGGCACCACGACGATGCCGGCGACCACGGTCCAGCCGCCCACGAGCCCGGCGAAGCCGAACACGTCGCCGAGGGGGCGGAGCAACGCCGCCAGCAAGGCCAGGCGGTCGCCGAGGGCCAGGGGGACGACCACGAACGCGGCCTCCAGGGCGCAGGTCAAGGCGAATCCGGCGAGGGAGGTCCGGCGGCGGCGGAGCAAGAAGGCGTAGGTGGCGCTCCCCGCGCCGATGCCCAGCAGCGCCAGGGTCAGGATCAGGCCGAAGGTGTACAGCGTCCCGCCCAGCAGGGGAGCCAGCATCCGGTACCAGACCAGCTCGAGCAGGAAGAAGGCGGCGCCGACCAGCGCGGCGGCCGGCAGCAAGAACGCGAGCGGGGCGGGCGCGGCCGTCTCCGGCGGGGCCGGCGCGGTCGGCGGCGACGTGGAGGGCTCCGGCCGGGGCGACGCCACGGACGACGCGGCCACGCCGGCCTCCTGCTGGCGGCGGGCGAGCATCAGGGCGAGCACGGCCACCAGCGCGTTGAGCGCCGCGCCCACCGCGAGCAGGCGCGCCACGCCGAGCACCTCCAGCAGGAAGAAGACCGAGCAGCCCGAGCCCGCGACCGCGCCGAGGGTGTTCACGCCGTAGAGGACCGCGGCCCGGCTGCGCGACTGGTCGGCCTCGGTCTGCACCGCCCGGATCGCGGCGGGCAAGGTGCCACCCATGAGCAGCGTCGGGACGGCCAGCACCCCGGCCGCCAGCAGCAGGCGGAGCACGGTCGAGCCGGTGGGGCCGAGCGCCGCAGCGCCTCCCAGGCCGAGGTAGGCCTCCCGGGCGAGCCAGACGAGCAGCGGCGTGAGGACCGCCGAGAGCGCGACGCCGACCTCCAGCAGACCGTAGAGCCGGAGCGGCTGCGGGCTGCGGTCGACGCGCCGTCCGAAGAGCAGCCCGCCGAGCCCCAGGCCGCCCATGTAGACCGCCAGCACCGAGGCCGTCGCCAGCGTGGACATCCCGAAGATCAACCGGAGCTCGCGTATCCAGGCGGTCTGGTAGAGCAGGCCGCAGAAGCCCGAACCGAACAGCAGCAGCGCCACCCTCGTTATCGACATCGACTGGACCTCATCCTCTGGACCTCATCCTCCCGGGCCTCTGCTGGGCACTAGCCCCGTGCTCCCGCCCGCCAGCCGGTCAGCAGCTCCCGGACCCGGTCGTACAGCGGGTCGCCGAGCAGCCGCTGCACCAGGCCGAGGGCCGCGTACCGCCCCCGCGCGGGCAGGAGACTGGCGGGGGCGCCGTCCAGCGCGCGCCGCAGCCGGTGGCCGCGCAGGCTTCGACGGGCCACGAGGCGGGGGATCGCGAAATCCGCGCGGGGGGACCGCCAGAGCCCGGGGCGCGAGGTCGCCACGCTCAGCAGCCCCGCGGCGCGGGCCGCGAGGAGCTCCCGCTCCCCGCCCCGCCCCCCCGGCAAGGAGCCGTGCACCACGGGCAGGCCGGTCAGCTCCTCCAGCCGCTCCCGGGAATCCCGCCACTCGGCGGCGACCTCGTCCGGGTCGAGCCCGGTGAGGTGGCGGTGGCTGTCCCCGTGGGTCCCCAGGGTCCAGCCGGCCGCGGCCAGGGCCCGCAGCTCCTCGCCGTCCAGATGGCGCGGATCCCGGCCGGTCCGGCCGGCGATCGCGTAGATGGTCCCGACCATGCCCCGGGCCGCGAGGAGGGGCAGCGCCCGTTGGAGCACGCCCCGGTGGGCGTCGTCGAAGGTCAGCAGGCAGCAGCGGGCCGGCGGGCCGGCCGCGTCCCCCGCCAGCCCGGGTTCGGGGCCGGGGGCGCGCAAGGTCGCGAGGCTCCCGGTGGTCCAGCCGAGGGCCAGCAGATCGTCCAGAAGTCCCGATAACTCGTCGATATCGAGGGAATAAGGGTCCTTTGGGCTCATCCCAGGCGGGGTCACGTCGTGCAGCATCAGGACCGGCACCGGCCCGGGCGCCGGTGGTCCCTCCCCGGACCGTCCCCCCTCCTGCTCCCTCAAGGTCGCTCCTCCCGGCCGAGCAGGAGCATCTGCACCGTGCGGATCAGGATGATCAAATCGCCGGAGAGGGAGAGGTTGCGGATGTAGGAGAGATCATACTGGAGCTTCTCGGTGGAGCCCTGGATGGAGGCGCCGTAGTCGTACATCACCTGGGCGAGCCCGGTGACCCCCGGCCGGACGATGTGGCGCTCGCGGTAGAAGGGGATCACCTGCTCCAGCCGGGCGATGTACTCGGGGCGTTCGGGGCGGGGGCCGACCAGCGACATGTCGCCCCGCACCACGTTGATGAGCTGGGGGAGCTCGTCGAGGTGCAGCCGCCGGAGCCAGCTCCCGATCATCGTGATCCGGGTCGTCTCGGGGTTCCAGGTCTCGGGGTCCCGGGCCGACGAGGCCCGACCGTCATCGCCTTGCGGGCCGGGCGCGGTCATGCTGCGCAGCTTGATGATCGTGAAGGGCTTGCCGTTCTTGCCGACGCGGGTCTGGGTGTAGAAGATCGGCCCGGGGCTGCTGAGCTTCACCAGCAGCCCGCAGAGCAGCAGCAGCGGGAGCAGGACGGTCAGCCCGAGCAGGGAGAGGACCACGTCCAGCGCCCGCTTGGCCGCGAGGATCGGCGGCGAGAGGTTGAAGCCCTTGGAGAAGATCAGCCAGGAGGGGCTGAGGTCCCGGACGTAGACCTTCTGGGTCAGCCGCTCGTAGTAGGACAGGCCGTCGATGACCTCCACTCCCGCGAAGCGGCACTCCAGCAAGCCGGTCATGGGCAAGCTGCCCCGCCGCTCCGCCGGCGCCACCACCACGGTGTCCACCCCCTCCCGCTGGACCACGTCGAGCAGCTCGTCGTAGCCCCCGAGCACCGGGGCGGGAGTGGGGGCCTCCTCCGGGCCGGGCAGCCGCGGCGCCAGCATCCCCACGAGGTTCAGGCCCGAGGAGCTCAGGCTCCGGGTCACCGTGGCGCACTCGCTGGCCAGCGGGCCGTTGCCGAGGAGCAAGACCTTCGTGCGGAAGAGGCGCGCGCCGATGACGCGCTGGAGCAACGTGCGCCAGACGAGCAACGCCGGTGCGGCGAGACCGAGCGCGATGCCGAAGATCCCCCGGCCGATCTGGATCTGCGGGAAGAGGTAGTACAAGGCCCAGAGCACGACCGAGGCGAAGAGGAACGCGACGAGCACCTTCCGGGTCAGGGAGACGAGGCCCGGGCGGACGCGGAAATCGTAGAACGACCCGAAATATAAGCCGATCTGGACGAGGAGGGTGAAGATCAGCGCCCGCAGGGTCAGGTCTTCCTGGAAGCCGAGGGAGGCGAAATCGTACCGCAGGCCCGTCGCGACGAAGACCGCCCCGAGGAGCAGGGCGCCATCGAGGAGGAAGACCAGCAGCTCTTTGATCCCGGAGAGCAGTCTACGCACCCGGGCCCCCTTCGATCTTCGGGACGGCGGTGAGCAAGGGTAGCGGCACCGCGGCCAGCAGCTCCTCCTTCACCCGGAAGGTGGGATCGAGGAAGGCCAGCAGGAAGGCCAGGGCGAAGCCCAGGCCGAGGCCGAACAGCAGGCCGCCGAGCACGATCTCCGATTTGCGGGGGTGGGTGGGCTGGGGCGGCACGATGGCCTTGTCGACGATCTCGAACTGCTCGCCCTTCTGCCGCTCCTCCATCTGCTGGCTGCGCCGGGCCTCCTCGGCCTTGCCCCGCAGATCGTTGTAGGTCGACTGCGCGAACTCGTACTTGCGGCGCAAGGAGGAGAACTCCTCGGAGACCCTGGGGATCTTGGACAGCAGCCGCTCCTGCTCCTCCATACGCCGCTGGAGCTGGCTCCGCTCCGCGAGGAGGGCCGCGATCTCCCGATCGGCGGTCTGCAGCTCGGCCTGCAAGGCGCCGCTACCCGGCGCCCCCTGCTCCGGGCGGGCGCCGCTGGCGCGCTCCAGGGCGACCTTGGCCTCGAGCGCCAGGACCGTCTCCCGCAGGGTTCGCACCTGGGGATGATCGTCGGTGAGCTGCCGCTGCAGCCGCTCCAGTTGCCGCCGCGACCGCGCCAGCTCCACCGCGGTCGGCAGCACCGCGTCCGGCGAGGACTGCTCCACCTGCTGGCGGGCCTGGTCCCGGAGCTGGCCCGAGAGCACCAGCTTCCGGTTCTGGGCCGAGCGGAGCCCATCGCTGAGGGTCTGGTACTGGCCCATGAGGCTGCTCAAGGTGTTGGCGATCGCCTGCTCCTGGCTGGGGAGAGCGCCCATGTTGCGCTCCTGGAACTGCCGGATCTCGGCCTCGCTCTGCTCGAGTTGGCGCTGGGCTCGCTCCAGCTCCTGCTCGAGGTAGTCGGTGATGGTCGCGGCCTCCTGCTCGCGCAGCCGCAGGTTCTCCTGGATGAAGAGGGCGGCCAGGGTGTTGGTGACGTCGCGCACCTGCACCGGGTCCTCGCCCCGGAAGAGGATCTTGAAGGAATCCGCGCTCCAGCTCTCGACGCGGATGGACTGGCGCATGTGCTCGATGGCGGCGAGGGTGCCCCGCTTCTGCCGCACCTCGGGGTACAGGCCGTACTCCTCGATGATCTTCTGCAGGCGGCTGCGGCTCATGATCTGCTGCTGCAGGCTCTTCACCACCGTGCCCAGGTCCTGGTTGACCGTGGACTTGATGAAATCCGCCGGGAGGCGCTGGGGGCGGACGATGATCTCGGTGGCGGCCTCGTAGGTGTTGGGGCGCACGATCGCCACGGCGGTCGCGACGCCGAGCAGCAGCAGCGCGCTGCCGGCGATCAGCGAGCGACGGCGGGCGGCGAGTCGGACCAGGCGGAGCCAGTCGGTCGGTCGCATCCCCGCGGTGTCGCGCGAAACCTGCACTTCAACGGCCACGAGCCCATCCCTGCCCCCTGCCGCGTGCCGGGCGCCCAGGCGGGGCTGCCGCACGAGCGCCGCGGGGGCCACCTCGAGTCTCTTGTGATATCACAGGCCCCGGGCGGATGACCAGCGGCCACTGGCCCTGCCGGCGGTCGTCGATCTGGGGTCAGTTACCGGCAAAAGTACCACGAATCCGGAAAGATAAATACTAAAGAACTGGGTGCAGATCATCCCGGTGAGCGAGCAGCGAGGCCTTGGCACAACTCCCCGCACGAAAAGAATTTTCTCGCAGAGCCGCCGAGCCGCAGAGGGCTCAGCCAGCTGAGCACTTTTCTCTGCGAACTCTGCGGCTCTGCGAGAGATTTTGCAGCTCGAGCCGGGTACGGGAGGAGATTGGCAAGGAAGCCGCCCACTCGGACCGGCTGCACCCAAAAGAACTACCCTCGGGGTTGGCCCTCACTCCCACCGAGCGGCGAGCTGCAGCTCGAGGGTGTTCCCCTGGTAGCCGTCGCCCGCGCTGGGGTGGAAGCGCAGATGCTGCACGCGCAGGCGAGTGAGCGCGATGCGGGAGAGGCGGTAGTGCAGGCCGGCCTCGAGGGTCGCGTCGAGGTAGTGGTCCAGGGCCTCGGGGAGGGTTGGCGCCCCGGACCCAGCCGTGCGGTTCCCGCCCCGCACGCCTCCGGCCGCGACCAGCCGCTCCGTGAGCTGCCAGGAGGCGTCGAGGCCGAGGGTGCTGGCCACCGCCGGGCCACCGAGGGTGGCGTCGAGCTGCACGTCGCGCGCGAGGGTCAGCCGGAGCTGCCCCTGGGGGCGGGTGGCGTCGAGGGTCAGCCGCGCCACGGGCTCGAGCTCGGTCGCGGGGCGCGTCGGGTCGGGGGTGCGCCGCAGGCCGAACCTGGCCGCCAGGGTCAGCACGGCGGAGGCCCGACGGCGCCAGGAGACGGTGGCGCCCTGCACGGTGTTCGCTCGTCCGTCGTGAACGTACCGTCCCAGCTCGACCCCGCCTTCGAGCCGCGTCCGCTCGCTGGCGGTCCAGGACAGCCCCAGGCCGCTCAGCAGGACGAGATCGTCGAGGGTGTCCTCGGGCGGGAGGAGGGAGCGCTGTCGCCGCCAGGCGCCCTCCCCGGTCAAGGCGAGATCGAGCTGCGGCCCGAGCCGGTAGCGGGCGCCGCCGAGGACCTCGTGGGACCAGTAGACTGCGCCGCGCCGCAGGCCGGCGCTGATCTGGGGTGCCGCCGGCCAGGACGCTGACGTCGCGGCTGCGGGAGGGGCCTCCTCCGCCGTCGCGGGCGTGGCGAGCGGCTCGCCGGCCGGATCGAAGAGCAGCCGGGAGGCCTCCTCCTGGGCGAGGCTGGAGCGCAGGGAGACCCCCAGCCCGAGCCGGGCGGTGGGCTGGCCGTCCACCGAGAGGCGCCCGCCCCCGAACAGGCTGCGGCCGCTGGCCGTGCGCACGTTGCCCTGGCCGTCGAGCCGGGCCGAGAGGGTGAGCTGCTCGCCGGTGCGGAACAGCTCGAGCGCGGGGGTCAACGAGAGGAGGGCTTCCGGGGTCGGCGTCGCCCGGCTGGCGTAGGGGCTGTCGTCGGTTGCGCCGGCCGTCACCCCGAGGGTCGGGACCAGCTCCCACGCCGCCGACGCGGCCAGCGGAGCCAGCAGCAGCCCCCCGAGCACGAGCCCAGCGGGGGCGGCGGTCAGGAGGCGTCTCCCGTCGCCGACCGGGCGCTCGCCGTGCACTCGATCCCTGGGCAACTGGACTGCCTCCTCCCCGACCGCCTGCGCGACAGGGTGCCGCGTCCGTGGCGAGAGGGCAAGGGCGTGGTCGTCTCCCGTCCTCTTCCGGGAGGGAGCCGCAACCGATTCCGCTTGACCACCGCCCGGAGTGCGGGTATATTGCTCAGCCTATTCCCTATTAGCTCTGGTCGATGTTGATGGCTCTGCCGGGCCGATCCGTCTACGCGGCCCCTGGTGAGACGAGCACGGACGAGAGGAGCGGACCGGGTGATCGAGGACGACGGGATCAGCAAGACGCTCGAGCCGGAACGGGCAGCCGCGGTGCGCTCCCTGGTGGAGCCGGCCATCGGCAGCCTCGGCCTGGAGCTGGTGCTCGTCCAGTACCTCCAGGATCAAGGCCGCTGGGTGCTGCGGCTGTTCGTGGGGCGGCCGTCGGTGGCGGCCACGGCCCTCGACGGCGAGGAGGCGGCGCACGCCGCCGCGCCGGCGTCGGTGACCATCCAGGACTGCGAGGCGGTCAGCCGGCTCGTCTCGCCCCTCCTGGACGGGGCCGATCCGATCCCCCACGGCTACGTGCTCGAGGTCTCCTCACCCGGGATCGAGCGTCCGCTGGTGAAACCGAGTGATTTCGAGCGCTTCAAGGGGACCGAGATCCGGATTCGCACCACGCGGCCCCTGGAGAAGCGGCAGAACTTTCGAGGCGTTTTGGTGGGGATGCGGCAGCGAGACGTCGTCGTTGCCGAGCCCGATGGCGAGAGGAGCATTCCCTACGGGATGATCAAGCGGGCCTCCCTGGTCCATGAGTTCTGATCCCGGGGGAGAGAGGGGACCCAAGGAGAAGCGGCATGTTGCCGAGCATGAACCTGAACCATGTGATCGATCAGGTCTCCCGCGACAAGGGGATCAAGCGTGAGGTGCTGATCGACACGCTCGAGTCGGCAATCCTGACTGCGGCGAAGAAGGTCTTCGGCTCCCAGCGGGAGCTGGAGGCCCAGTTCAACGCCACGACGGGCGTCGTCGAGCTGTATCAGATCATGGAGGTCGTCGAGGAGGTCATCGACCCCTTCCGCCACGTGGACGCGGCCACGGCCGCCAAGGCCGACGATAGCGCTGAGCTCGGCGACGAGCTCGGGTTCCAGATCTACTACCGGGACGAGGACGTCGACGCCGAGAAGGAGCAGCAGGAGAAGTTCGGCGACATCCTGCTCATCGCCAAGGAGCTCAAGGGGTTTGGGCGGATCGCCGCGCAGACGGCGAAGCAGGTCATCATCCAGCGGGTCCGGGAGGCCGAGCGCGAGAACGTCTACAACGAGTACAAGGACCGCAAGGGAGAGCTGATCACCGGCATCGCCCGACGCTTCGAGCGCGGCAACATCATCGTCGACCTCGGACGGGTGGAGGCGATCCTCCCCTTGCGGGAGCAGACGCCCCGCGAGACGTACCGCCCCGGCGATCGGGTGCAAGCCTTCGTCCTCGACGTGCAGCGCAGCGGCAAGGGGCCGCAGATCATCCTCTCCCGCACCAACGTCGGCCTGCTCCTCAAGCTCTTCGAGATGGAAGTCCCCGAGATCTATGAGGGGATCGTCCGCATCGAGTCCGCGGCCCGGGAGCCGGGCGGTCGCTCGAAGATCGCGGTCGGCAGCCGGGACTCCGACGTCGATCCGGTCGGCGCCTGCGTCGGGATGAAGGGCTCGCGCGTGCAGGCGGTGGTGCAGGAGCTGCGGGGCGAGAAGATCGACATCATCCCCTTCGATCGCGACCCCGTGCGCTTCGTCATCAACGCGATCCAGCCGGCCGAGGTCGTCAAGGTCGTCATGGACGAAGAGAACGGCACCATGGAGCTGGTGGTGCCCGACGATCAGCAGTCCCTGGCCATCGGCAAGAAGGGCCAGAACGTGCGGCTCGCGGCCAAGCTCACCGGCTGGAAGCTCGACATCATCTCCGAGACGAAGGCCCTCGAGCTGGAGCAACGGACGCGCGAGACGATGCTCGGCATCGAGGGGATGAGCGACGACCTGGTGGAGGATTTCTTCCGGCTCGGCTATACCTCTCTGGAGGTCATTGCGGAGACCGAGCCTTCCGAGCTGGCCAACATCCCCGGGCTCTCCGCAGACGACGCCCGGAGGATCGTGCTGGCCTGCCGTGAAATCCTGGAGAAGAAGGCAGCGGACGACGACTCGGCGGAGAGCCCGGAGGCTCCCCTGAGCGAACGGGAGCGGCTGCTGCGCGTCCGGGGGATCGGCGAGAAGACCCTGGAGAGCCTCGCCCGCGGGGGCTATACGACGGTCGAGTCCCTGATCACGGCGGACGACGAGGGCCTGGCCATCACCTCGGGGCTCGGCATCCGCAAGGCGCGGGTGATCAAGCAGGCCGCGCAGGCCTTCCTCGAGGGGCGGACCTTCATCCCCCTCGCCGGGGAAGGAGACGAGGACGAGGCCGATGTCCAGGCCGAGGTACCAGAGGTCGTGAATCCTCAGGACCAAGGTCCTGGTGATTCGGCTGGCTGAGAGGGGTCGTGGAGCCGACGGCAGATCCGCACGCGGGGCACGAGCCTCCGGCGCTGGACGAGCGGGCAGCCGAGCGCTGCTGCCTCGCCTGCCGGAAGCCGGGCGACCGGGACGAGCTGCTGCGGTTCGTCCTCGGGCCGGAGGGTGAGCTGGTCTTCGATGGCCTGCGCAAGCTCCCCGGGCGTGGTGCCAACCTGTGCGCCACCCCGGTCTGCCTGCTGCAGGCCCGGGAGCGCCGGGGCTTCGAGCGGGCGTTCGGGCGCTCGGTCAAGGTCGGGAGCGCCGCGGCCCTGCTCGCGCAGGTGACCGGCTGGCACCAGGCCCGGTTGCTCGACCTGCTGGGCCTGGCCCGGCGGTGCGGCCGGCTGCGAGCCGGGGGCGACGAGGTGGAGCGCTCCCTGGCCCGTGGCGAGACGAAGCTGTTGCTGCTGGCCGCGGACCTCGCGGCGGCGCGGCGAGAAGAGCTGGCGGCGCGGGCACACACCAAGGGGTCGCCCGTGTTCGTCGCGGAGACGATGGCGCGCCTGGGAAGCGCGGTGGGACGGCCTCCCACCGGGATCCTGGGCGTGGCAGAGGGGCCACAGCTCGCCCCTCTGCTGCGTACGGTGGAGAGGCTGGTGAAGTTCGGGGGAGCGTTGTTCCTTGGCGATGGCCAGGGGCGCTCGGCATGAGCAGGTTGGAAGCATGAGGATTTACGAGCTGGCGAAAGAGCTGGGGATCAACAAGAAGGACCTGGTTGCCAAAGTCCGGAACCTGGGCTTTCCGGTGAGCAACTTCATGTCCCCCATCGACCCGGACTCGATCTCGCGGATTCGCTCCCACATGGACCGAGAGCGCCAGGCCAACATCGAGCAGGTGCAGGTCTCCAAGGGGATGTTCCGCCGTCGGCGGAAGGACCGGCCCGCGGGCGAGGATCCGGGATCCCTCCTGGAGAGCGGCAACATGGGATCGGGGGGCTTCTCCTCGGGACCAGAGTACCAGAGTTCGTCGGCTGCCCTGGACGTCGGGGCAGAGCCGAAGCTGGAGCTGAACGCCGAGGAGCGGTTCAAGATCGCGCTCGAGGCGGAACTCCGCCAGCACCTCGGGCGATCGCCGGTCCAGGACGACGAGGGGAGCTCCGTCACCGACGCCTTCCGTCCGCGCCCCAAGAAGGGGCGTGGGGCTTCGGGAGACGAGCTCTCCCGGGACGGCGAGCGGCTCGACGACGAGCGCAACGGGGAATCCTACAGCCGGAGCGACAACGACGGCTTCGACGCCCACGGCGAGCGGGAGCGGGAGCGCGAAGGGCGCTTCTCCTCCGGGCTGCGCGGTCTGGCGCGGGGAGCCGGGCAAGTCACGCCACATGCCAATGTCGAGGTGCCCTTGTTCCGCCTGCAAGGTGAAGCGGCCGTCCCCCCGGTGCGTAGCGAGGATGAAGTGCGGGTGACCGCGGCCGCGGGGCCCTCCGTCCTGGCCGCCAGCGAGCGGGACGCTGCGGGAGCCGCCGCGACGGTCGATCAGGGCGAGCAGGAGCAGGTCAAGCCCCAGGAGGGGGCGGGCTCCCGCGAGACCCCGAGCGGGGAGCAGGGGCTGCCGGCCGAGCCGGGCGCCCTCCCGGAGCGGCCGCGGCAGATCCGGCGGCCCGAGCGCTCCACGGCCCAGGAGGCCGTCGTCGTGGCCATCCCCTCCCAGGAGGAGCGGGAGCGCCGGCTCGGGCTCTCGACCCAGGCCAAGGCCGCGCAGGCCAAGGGCAAGAAGGGCAAGACGGTCTTCACCCGCCAGGACGTCCACAAGGACATCCCCTTCGGCAGCAACCGTCGCGTGAGCAAGAAGAAGGCGAGCAAGGCCGTCAGCGCCGTCGCGCCCACCGTGCTCAGCGAGCACAAGCGGATCATCCGCATCGAGGACACGATCTCGGTCAGCGAGCTCGCGCAGCGGATGAGCGTCAAGGCCGGTGACGTCATCAAGGCCCTCCTGATGATGGGCACCAAGGTCAGCATCACGCAGTCCCTCGATGCGGACACCGCGGCCCTCGTCGCCTCCGAGTTCAAGTACGAGGTCAAGAACGTCGCGTTCCAGGAAGAGCAGGTCCTCGAGGAGACCGCCGAGGAGCGGGACGAGGACGTGGTGGTCCGCGCACCGGTCATCACGATGATGGGCCACGTCGATCACGGCAAGACCTCGCTGCTGGACAAGATCCGCCAGACCAAGGTGGCGCAGGGCGAGGCCGGGGGCATCACCCAGCACATCGGCGCCTACAACGTCACCCTCGAGGACGGGTCGCGCATCGTCTTCCTCGACACCCCGGGCCACGAGGCCTTCACGGCCATGCGTGCTCGTGGCGCCCAGGCGACCGACATCGTCATCCTGGTGGTCGCCGCCAACGACGGCGTCATGCCGCAGACGGTGGAGGCGATCAACCACGCCAAGGACGCCGAGGTGCCGATCATCGTGGCGATCAACAAGGTCGACCTGCCCGGCGCCAACCCCGATCGCGTGAAGCAGATGCTCACCGAGCACGGGCTGGTGACCGAGGAGTGGGGCGGCGACACCATGATGGTGCCCGTCTCCGCGAAGACGGGGCAGGGGATCGACGAGCTGCTCGACTCGATCCGGGTCCAGGCCGAGGTCATGGAGCTCCGGGCCAACCCGAACCGCCGGGGCTCCGGCCTCGTCCTCGAGGCGAGCCTGGAGAGCGGGCGGGGGCCGGTCGCCACCATCCTGGTGCAGCACGGCACCGTCAGCGTCGGCGACATCCTGGTCGCGGGCTCGGTCTACGGGAAGGTCCGGGCGATGTCGGACGAGCGGGGGCGTCGCCTCAAGCTGGCCGAGCCGAGCACGCCCATCGAGGTCGTCGGGCTCAACGACGTCCCCAACTCGGGCGATCAGGTCAACGTCGTCCAGGACGAGAAGGCGGCTCGCTCCCTCGTCGAGCACCGCACGTCCCAGCAGCGCCGCTCGACCACCACGACCCTCCCCGGCTCCTCCGCCGGGCGCGACCTGACCACCTTGTTCGGCACCAAGTCGATCAAGGAGGTCAAGCTGATCATCAAGTGCGACGTCCACGGCTCCGTGGAGGCCGTGCGGGAGGCCCTCCTCCGGCTCACCACCGAAGACGTCAAGGTCGCGGTGATCCACGAGGGCGTCGGCGGCGTCACCGAGGGCGACGTCATGCTCGCCTCGGCCGCTGCGGGCAAGGGCGAGGACACCGAGGTCGCGATCATCGCCTTCAACGTGCGGGCCAAGCCGCGGGTGATCGATCTGGCCGCCAGCCACGGCGTCCGGATCAAGACCTACACCATCATCTACGACGCCATCGAGGAGACCAAGGGCTTGATGGCCGGCATGCTCGCCCCGATCACCCGGGAGAAGTACCTGGGCCGGGCCGAGGTGCGCGAGATCTACACCATCCCGAAGGTCGGCACGATCTCCGGCTGCGCGGTGCAGGACGGCAAGATCAAGCGCGGCACGCGTGTCCGCCTGCTCCGCAACGAGGTCATCGTCTGGGAGGGCAAGCTCTCCTCCCTGCGGCGCTTCAAGGACGACGTCCGCGAGGTCACCCAGGGCTTCGAGTGCGGGATCGGGCTGGAGAACTTCAACGACGTCCACCTCCAGGACATCATCGAGGCCTACGAGACCGAAGAGGTCGCCGCAGAGCTCTAGCAGGTCCGGAGCATGCAGGTCGGCGTGTGCGAGGTGACGCTGGGGCTGCCGGGGAACCGGAGCCTCAAGGACAAGCGGCACGTGGTGCGCGCCGTCATCGATCGGGTCACGCGTCGCTTCCGCACCAACATCGCCGAGGTCGACTGCCAGGACGACCACGATCGGGTCGTCCTCGGCTATGCGGTGGTCGGCAACGACCCGGCCCTGATCGACGCTCGTCTTCGTGAGATCCTCGAATTCATTGACGATCTCTGCTTGGCTGTGCTCACCGAGCACCAGCACGAGGTCATCGAGTGGTAGGGGAGGGGAGCCCCTCCACGCCGAGCAGGTGCCATGTCCCGCAGAATCGAACGGATCGCCGAGCAGATCCAGCAAGAGGTCGGCCTGTTGCTCCTCGACGGGGTAAAGGACCCGCGCATCCGGAGCGTCACCCTCACCGGGGTCCAGGTGACTCCCGACCTGGGCCTCGCCCGGGTCTACTACACGCTGCTGGTCGACGAGCCCGCGGCCCGGCGGGCGGCCGCCCTCGGACTCCAGTCCACCACCCCCTTCCTCCGCCGGGTCCTCGGCCAGCGGCTCCACCTGCGGCGCGTGCCGCAGCTCGAGTTCCACTTCGATGAGACGGGCAACAAGGCCGCGCGCATCGACCGGCTGCTCGAGACGATCCGGACCGAGCTGGCCGAGTCGGAGAGCTCCACCCCGACCGCCGCGCTGCCCTCCGGGGACGACGACGCCAGGTGGGACGACAGCGACGCGGACCCCGGGGACGACGACGAGA
>JAVEVO010000148.1:0-16815 GCA_034005005.1 Myxococcota bacterium | reverse complement strand
ACCCGCTTCAGGGTCTCGACCGCGGCGTCCAGGCGGGAGAGGTAGGCCTCGAGCGCGGCGACGATGCGGTGCTGCTCATCTGTTGGAGCCAACCGCACCTCGTAGGCCCGAAGAGACTCGCCAGTGAAGTGCTTGATCGTTGACCCGGTGAAGGCAGCTTCCAGACGACCAGCCCCGGCTTCCGCTGCGATCTGGTACGCGGCAAAGTCGGATGAGATGCCACGACGCGGCCTCAATCTGTGCAGTGCCTTCTGGATCACAAAGGACCGCTTCTCGTCTTTCCACACCGCGCAGCGACCAGGTTCACCTCCTTCGCAGACCACCAGATCGCCAGCTCGGACCGAAATATCGCTGAGCTCCTTCTCCGTTACTCTCATCTGGGCGACATCGCTTAGATCGAACCGATACCAGCGCACATTCACGTTGCGGAGATAGTCGCAGGGGATGCCCTGATTCTTGGCCTGGTCCAGCATCTTTCCGAGCCGTTGCTCAAAAAGGTCTCCGAGCGTTGCGGTGCACCAGGTTCTGGGGAAGGAACGTTCACTCACGCCGCCAACACCTCATTGATCTCGCGCAAGATCGCGCCCAGCTCCCCCCCGAACACCTGCCGGGCCTTCCCCAGCCCGCCCTCCCCCACGAAGGGCACCGCGTCGAAGTCGTTTAGGGTGATCTCCAGGGAGGTCGCCACGTGGTCCCGGATCATCGCGAGCCAGCGGAGCTGCTGCTCGGTGAAGCGTCTACCGCGATTGTCCTGCTGCGCGATCCAGCTCTGGTACCTTTGACGCACCTGATCGCCAAAAGGTACCAGCTCGTCGTCCTGCTTCAGGGCGAACTTCACCAGGGACACGAGGTCGGTGAGCAGCCGCGGCCCGGACGCACCCCGCACCCGATCCCGGTCGAGGGTCGCGTAGGCCCGCCACAGCACCTCCGGCGTCCAGGAGCGGGGCGGGGACTGGACCGCCGCGGCCAGGGTCTTGACGTCCCGGAACGACAGCCGGGGGTGCTCCTCCTGGTGGAAGAAGAAGGCCAGGGCGTCGATCTCCGCGGCGTTGTCCTGGAGAAACTGCTCAAACGAAGTCACCAGGGTCCGGGCCTTCGCGGTCGCCTCCGGGGAGGCCCCCGCGAACAGCAGCTCGTCCTCGCTGACCTCATCGAGGAGCTGCTCGAACCGGCGCTTGATGTCCACCAGGGTCCGGCGCAGCTCCGGCCGGGTCGCGAGGGGCGCGACCGCCTCGGCCACGAGCTGGGCTGCGACCTGGCGGACCTGCTCCGCGGTCGGCTCCTCCCCCGCGGGCACGGCGAACTGGGTGCGGGCCACCTCCGCCTGCCGGTCGAGGTCGAGGGCGTCCACGAGGGCGCCGGCCAGGGCCGTCAGGCTCTTGCCCCCCGACGCCTGGCGGATCTCCTGCTCCTCGTCGGGGCCGCAGCGCCTGTTCAGGCGGGCCAGGCGGCTCACCAGGGAGGAGACCAGGTCGTGGTCGGTGCCACCGGCCGCGACGTGCTCCAGCAGGGTCGCGAACGGGACGGCCTTCTGCTGCTCCAGGGGGTGGGTCTCCCCGAGCGCGGTCTCCGTGACGCCGACGCAGTCCACGATGACGAAGTGGGTCTTGCGCACGGCGTCCGGGGTGACGGCTTGCAGCTCGGTCGGGTCGATGACCCGGACACCGCGCCCCTTCATCTGCTCGAACAGCACCCGGCTCTTCACGGCCCGCATGAACATCACGATCTCCACCGGCTTGATGTCCGTGCCCGTGGCGATCATGTCCACGGTGACCGCGATGCGGGTCGGGTAGCTGTTGCGGAACTCCTGGATCAGTACGGCCGGGGGCTTGCCGGTCGTCTTGTAGGTGATCTTCTGGCAGAAGTCGTTGCCACGCCCGAACTCGTCCCGGACGATCTCGACGATGTCCTCCGCGTGGGAGTCGTCCTTGGCGAAGATCAGCGTCTTGGGCACCTCCCGGCGGCCGGGGAAGATCTCGGTGAAGAGGCGCTCCTTGAAGGTGCGGACGATGAGCCGGAGCTGGTCCCGGGCCACCACGTGGCGGTCGAGGTCGTCGGCCCCGTAGGTCACGTCCTCGTCGGGAGCCTCCCACCGGGTCGTGCGGGTCAGCCGGTCGCGCTTGCCGAGGATCGGCTCGTCCGTCGCCTCGATGGTGGAGCCCTGCTCGGTGATCTTGGTCCGGATCCGGTAGACCTCGAAGTCCACGTTCACGCTGTCCGCGACCGCCCGCTCGTGCCCGTACTCCATCACCAGGTTCTTGTTGAAGAACCCGAAGGTGTGCTTGGCCGGGGTCGCGGTCAGGCCGATCAGGTAGGCGTCGAAGTACTCCAGGACATGCCGCCAGAGGGTGTAGATCGACCGGTGGCACTCGTCCACCACCAAAACATCGAAGAACTCCGGGGGGATGGCCGGGTTGTACTGGACCGGAATGGGCTCGGCCTGGTCGTCCACCACGGCGAACTGGGAGCCGTGCTCCTCGACCTCGGGGGCCAGCTCCGGCTCGCCCTTCAAGATGGAGAACAGCCGCTGGATGGTGGTGATGACCACCTTGCTCGACGACCCGACCGTGCTCCCCGTGAGCCGCTGCACGGTGTACAGCTCGGTGAACCGCCGCTGGTCGTCCGGGGTGCGGAAGCTGGCGAACTCCTTTTCGGCCTGCTCCCCGAGGTTGGCGCGGTCCACCAGGAACACCACCCGGCGAGCGCCCCCGAACTTGATCAGCCGGTAGATGGCGGTGACCGCGAAGCGGCTCTTGCCCGAGCCCGTCGCCATCTGGATCAGGGCCCGCGGCCGGTCCTGCCGGAGCGACTCCTCCAGCCGGGTGATGGCCTCGATCTGGTTGGGCCAGAGCCCCTGCGGGTGGACCGGGGGGAGGTGCTGCAGCCGCGCCCGCAAGGACGCGGGCTTCGCACGGTACTGCCCGCCCGGGACGAGCCCTTCCGCGACCTGGAGGCCGGGACCATACCCGCTCACCCAGGCCGCCAGCGGATCGGCCGCGAGCCACTCGGCCAGGGTCTCGGGCCGGTGGAACTGGAAGACCCGGCGGCTCTTGGGGTGCGGGTCGAGCAGGTTCGTGAAGCGGGTGACCACGCCCGTGCTGAGGTAGAGGAACGGCAGGGGCCGGACCGGCGTCGCCAGCTCCCGGGGCAGCCCCGTGGCGTACTTCTGGGCCTGGGGCTCGACGCCGGTGAGGGTGTGCCCCGCGGGCTTGGCCTCCACCACGCCGACGGCCTGCTTCGCGACGAACAGCAGGTAGTCCGCGAACCCGTGGCCAGGGGCCAGCCTGAACTCCCGGACCGCGACGCCAGGGCCGGCCGACAGGTTCAGCTCGCCGCGGTCCTGGACGACCCAGCCCGCTTCCCGGAGGGCCGCGTCGATGTCCGCACGGGCCTGCTGCTCGGGGGTCTGCGTCATGGCGCGGCCCAGATGGGCAGTTCCAGGACTGTGAGGGACTCGGCCAAGGGGAACCTCCCGCCGGATCCTGCCGGGTGCGACCGAGCGTACGTCCAGCGCCCGGGGAGGGCAACACCCGAGGTGGATGGCAGGCATCCGGCGCGGACTCGGCCGAATGGTGATCGGCTGGTAGCAGGAGGTCGCTGATGGGACGCCGGGACGATCGGAAGCGCAAGCTCCGGCGCCGAGAACGGAAGGAGCAGAAGCGACGGGCCGAGGAGGCGGCGCGAGGGAAGGGACCCGGCAACCTCCTCTCCTGGGCCCGCTCGGGCGTGCTGACGACCGGCGTCCGAGGGGGCTGGTCGCAGACCATCAACCTGCGGGAGACGAAGGAGTTGCAGGCGGCGAGCAGGAGATGGAAGCGCCGCCACCCTCGGCTCCGAGCATCAGGACTTGCTCTTTGGGTATGGCGAGGGGAATCGGATCATCGAATTCATTTCCGAGCTTCAGCCATCTTCCCTCAGGTGAACCTGAGACGCCCCGCTGGCAGCCGGATCCGTCTGGACTTGGTCGCCATCACCGACGAGCTGTGTTCCGCCAGGATCAGCCCGTCTTCGCCAGCGGCTCGACCTGCACGTGCGGACGGACGCGGGCCAGGTCGTGCGCGGTCTGGAGGTTCAGCCAAAACTCCGGGGTCGTACCAAGCGCCTGGGACAGCAGCCATGCCGTCTCCGGCGTCACCCCCCGCTTCCCGCGGACGATCTCGTTGACCCGCTGCACCGGAGCTCCGATGTGGCGGGCGAACGCGACCTGCGTGACACCCAGCGGCTCGAGGAACTCCTCCAGCAGGATCTCGCCCGGATGCGTCGGGATGCGGTTCTCGGGGAGCATCGTTGCCTCCTACTGGAAGTCCGCCAGCTTCACGTCCTCGGCAGCCCCGTCCCGGCGGAAGCTGATCCGCCACTGGTTGTGCCGTCTCCACGTCATGAAGCGTGGCTACGCCGACAAGTCCCTCCCGCGGGCCCCCGGGACGGACCCTCGCCGCCAGCTCGCTACGCCCACGAGGCCAACCGGTCGCCCCCCATGTTCATGCGATACCGCCCCGTGGCGACGCGGGATAGAAGGCTGGAGAGGACCGGGCACGGGGGGCTGCTCCGGGCCCGGAAGCCGCGCCGCCCCCGCGCGGCGAGCCACCCTCTCCCGAAGGGGTCGAGAGCCAGCAGAGGAGGCGTTGATGCGCATTTCGTACCTGATCGGAGCTGCATTTGTGTCTTTCCTCCTGCTGTTCGCCCCGGAGGTCTCGGCGTCCGGGGCTCCCACCGGCGCGGCCAAGATGGAGCTGAGCCTCGCGAGCTCCTACAGCGCCAACCCCGCGGACGGCGAGGCGGGCACGCTCGGCGGCGGCCCCCACGTGCGCCTGTCGGGCTCGATCCTGCGGGCCATGTTCGACTCCGACGGGCTGTATGCCGGTGACTTCCTGGCGATGGATTTCGGGCTCGGCGGCCAGAGCACCCCGAACAGCGACGATCCGCTCTTCTGGTACGACTTCCGGCTCGAGCTCAACCTGGTGGTGGGCTACGGATTCAGCGCCGGCAACGTCTACCTGCGCGCCGGCGCCATGACGGGCAACAACCAGACCCGCGAGGTCTTCGGCAGCGGGGGCTACGCGGGGCTGCTCGCGGCGGTGGGGCTGCAACTGGAGTCCTTCCACCTGGAGCTCGGCCACGGCCCGGCGCTCGAGGACGGCGGCTCCGCGTACACCCTCGGCGAGGCGGGCGTGGCGATCTCGGACAACGTCTTCGCCGGCCTGCGCGTCGAGCACTTCACCGAGACGACTCACCCCGCGCTGCTGAACACCCGGCTCGTGGTGGCGTTCATCTACTGAGCGCCGCCGCGCCGCGACCACCGAACAGCCGCTGGGCGCCGGCCGCGTACCGTCGTCCGAGGCGGCCGCGTGAGGCCGGCTCCGGCGCCTGCCGGGGGGGCGGCTCAGCCGAGCAGGCCGAGCCGGTACCCCTCCGAGGTCGCCTCGACCTTGTTGCAGACGTCCAGCTTCCGGTAGATCGTGCGGATGTGGGACTGGACCGTGCTGGTGGCCATCCCGAGCCCGGTGCCGATGATCTCGTAGGTGAAGCCCTTGGCCAGCAGCTCGAGCACCTCGAGCTCCCGGGGGCTGAGTACGGCCGTCGGGGCGGCTGGCGAGCTCCCGGGCGGGCGCTCGACCGCAGTCAGAGTGGCCTCGCCCCCGCGGCGTCTGCTCCGCGGGTCCCGCGGCGGCATGGCGGGGGCACCGTTGAGCGCCTGGAGCACCCGGCGCGCGATGCCGGGCGACATCGGCGAGCCGCCCGCCGCAGCGTCGAGCACCGCCTGGACGATCCGCTCCGCGCGCTCGCCCTTGAGGATGTAGCCGACCGCTCCCTTGCGTAGCGCCTCGAACAGATTGTCGTCGTCGCCGAAGACGGTGAACACCACGAGCTGCAGGTCCGGCCGCGCCCGGCGCAGCTCGCGGAGCAGCTCGTGCCCCGACATCGCGGGCAGCCCGAGATCCACGAGCACCACCTCGACGGGCAGCCCGGCCGAGAGCGCGGTGAGCGCGGGCTCTGCGGCCGGGAAGGCTGCCACGAGCTGCACTCCGGGGGAGTGGCCGAGCACGCAGCCCAGCCCCGCGGTGACCTCGGGATCATCGTCCACGACCACGACGCGTACGGGGCCCGTCATCGTCGCCTTCCCCTGGTCACCGGCCTCCCGGGTGGCCCGGCCGGCTACCTGGACCTGCAGCCGCGGCCACTCGACGTCGTGACAGCGCCCGATGATCGCCGGATGGCCCGGCGTTGTCCAGGCCCGGGCCTCGGCCCCTGCCGTGGGCGGTTTCGGTGTACTCTGCCGATCGACGGTTCCTTCAGACGCGGAGCGACCATGGTCGGCCAGGAGCAAGTGGCGGAGGCGAGCGGCCTGCAGGAGCACACTGGCCTGCCGCCTCGTCCCGGGCGGCTCCAGGACCTGCTGGGCTGGGGAGGGCTGGCTGCGGTGGCGCTCGGGGCAGCGGCCCTGGGGCTCCCCGGCCCGCCACTGCCCCTGCTGCTCGTCACGGCGGGTCCGCTGCTGCTCAGCCTGCGGGAGGGCCGCCCCGCAGCGACCGGGAGGGCCGTCCCGCTCCTCGGGATGGTGCTGCTCGGCCTGCTCGTGGTTGCCGCGGGGACGCCGCACACCTATGCCTGGACCTTCCTCTACCTCTGGGTGATCGTCCTGGCCCGCTGGTCGTCCAGCTCCTGGTACCTGCTGGCCGCGGCGGTGACGCCGCCGCTGGTCGGGATTGCGCTGGTCCTGCTCGGGGAGGGCCACGGCGTCTCGGTGACGCTGGTCCATGGCCTCTTCCTCGCGGCGGTCTTCTTCACCAACTCGCTGCTCCCGAAGACCGTGCGCCGCCTGCAGTTGGAGCTGCTCGGGCTGCAAGCTGCCGGCGATCGGGCCCGGCTCGAGCAGGCCCGCATCGACCTCGCCCGGCAGGTGCACGACCACCTCGGTGCGGCCCTGGCCGGGGCCACCCTGCACTGCGACGGCGCCCGGCTGGCCTGGCCCACGGACACGGCCCAGGCCGTTCGCTCGTTGCAGGCCGTCGAGCGGCTGCTGGCCCGGGGACTGTCCGCGCTGCCCGCGCTGGCCGCCACCGCCGGGCCGCCGTGCCGCTGGGGTGAGCTCGGCGAGATCTTCACGCGCCAGGCGGCCGAGCTCCTGGAGCCAGCCGGGATCGGCCTTCAGGCGGCCTGGGAAGGGGACCCCGCCTGCCTGCTCGGACCCGACGCGAGCCGGGCCCTGCACGGCGCCGTCACGGAGGCCCTCGCCAACTTGCTGCAGCACGCCGGGGCCCGCCGGGTGTCGCTGCAGGGGGTGCTCGCCCGGCCATCGGCCGGGAGCGCCTGCCTCCGGGTGACCATCGAGGACGACGGCGTGGGGCTGGCCGGCCAGGGGCCGGGGCAAGGGCGGTGCGGCACGGCCTCCCGGATGGCCGAGCAGGGGGGCTCGGTGACCTGGAGCGACTGCCCGGGAGGCGGCACCCGGCTCGAGCTGGTGCTCTGCTGGCAGCCACCGCCCGCGGCCGGGCTCGCATGAAGATCGCCTGGCCGCGTCTCCATGCGGACGAGCGGGCCGCGGACATGCGCTGGCAGACCCTCGTCACCTCGCTCGCCGCCCACGCCGTGCTGCTCGCGCTGGTCCTGACCTCCTGGGGACGGGAGGTGACCGGCCTTCGCGGCGCGCACGTCGCCGTGCTGATCGGGCTGCACCAGCTAGTGCTCCTGGCGATCCAGCTCACCCGGCGGCTCCCGGACGACCATCCGGCCGTCCGGGGGGTGTACGCCGCGGCCCCCGTGATCCTCTTCGGCTTGACCGGCTTCTGGGCGATCGCGGCCACGGGGAGTCCCGATAGCTGGGCCTGGGTGTTCTACTACCTCTACCTCGGGATCGCGGCCCAGGTCTTCACCCCCGTCCCCCTGCTGCGCGGCCTGATCCTCCTCTGGCCGCTGGTCACGGTGGTCTGGTTTTCCCGGCTGGGCTTCCCTCCGGAGCGACTCGCCCTCCCGGTGCTGCACGCGCTCGTCGGCTCCTGCGCGTACGACCAGCTCGCTCGGGGCTGGGTCGCGATCCATGCGGCGCGCCGGGAGAAGGCCCGGCTCGCCCGCGCCGCGCTGCACGCGCAGGGGATCCGGGAGCGGCTGCGGCTCGTCGAGGAGCTGCGGGAGCGCCTCGGCCCGGAGCTCGAGGGGGCCCGGGCGGAGGCGGCCCGGGTGGGCGAGCGCGTCGCGCACCATGACCCCGACGCGCCCGCGCGGCTCACCGGCCTCGGCGAACAGCTCGCCCGGCTGGGGCACGACCTGCGGGCCACCGTCTGGGCGCTCGAGCCGCGGGACCTGCCTCTCGACGCGGTCGTGGCGCACCTGCGCCGGGTCGCCGCCGAGCTCGCCCCCGGCTCCAGCAGCCTCGAGTGCCGGCTGCCGTCCGGGACGGTGCTCGGCCCTGCCGAGCGGGTCGCGCTCCTCGCCCGGATCCGGGAGGAGGTCCCGACCTACGCGCACGGGGTCGACCTGACGCTCTCCCCCGGAGAGGGCGGACGGTCGGTCCTGATCCTGCGGGGCCGGGGCGCACCCGAACCTCCTCGAGCCGCACCCTCGTGACAAGCACCGTCGGAGGTCTCGGGAGGTTT
Source organism: Myxococcota bacterium (assembly GCA_034005005.1). Taxonomy (GTDB): domain Bacteria; phylum Myxococcota_A; class JAVEVO01; order JAVEVO01; family JAVEVO01; genus JAVEVO01. The sequence continues at coordinate 8,221 of JAVEVO010000148.1, read as the reverse complement.
CGCGGGAGCGAGGATCCGGTCGGCGCGCCCGGCCGGCTCTGCGGCTCTGCGGCTCTGCGAGAGATATCTTCCCGAAAAACCAGCAGATGCCGGGCAGGCGAGACCCGTCACATCGCGGGTATGGATCGACAGTCCCGCCCTGCTGCACCAGTACCTTGGGCCCATGGGCCCGCGGAGCTCGCCCATCCCGCTCACGGCCCGGACCGGGGAGCCGCTTGGGGGAGATCGAGCAACGCGAGGCCGCCCCGGACGTTAGAAGAAGGTGTGGTACGCCGTGCGGACCAGGCGCCGGAGGTCCGCGAGCTTCAGCCGCCGCACCTGCTGCAGGAACGGACGCGGCCGGAAGTAGAACGAGCGCAGGGCCTTCTTCTGCAGCCACCGGAGCTGCGCGGCCGTGAGGTCCGGGGTGACCCAGATGGGCTCGTTGTCGGTGTAGCCGATGTAGGGCGAGTAGCGCCGCCAGACGGTGGGGTCCAGCGTCCCGTCCGGCCGCACGCCCGTGTCGATCTCCTCCTTCGCCCGCAGGTCGTAGAAGATCTCCGACCCGGGGTACGGGACGAGCATCGAGAACTGGGCCATGTCCAGGGGCAGCGAGCACGCGAAGCGGATGGTCGCCAGCGAGTCCGCCAGCGTCTCCCCGGGGAGCCCGAGGATGAAGAGGCCGGAGACTTTGATCTTACTGTTTTTTTTCACCATCTCCACTGCGGCACGGGCCAGCTCGGGGGTGGTGTGCTTCTTCACGCCATCGAGGAGCCGCTGCACGCCGGACTCGATGCCGAAGGCCAGGTCGTGGCAGCCGGCCGCGGCCATCGCCCGCACCAGCTCGGCGTCGACGAACCGCACGTGAGCCTCGCACCCCCAGCGGAAGTGCAGGTCACGGCGGCGGATCTCGGCGCAGATGTCCAGCACCCGCTGCCGGCGGCTCACGAACAGCGAGTCCATGAAGAAGAGGTAGTTCGCACCGTAGTCCCGGACGAGCAGCTCCATCTCGTCGACGGTCCGGGACACGTCGAGGAACTGCTGCTTCTGGCTGTGGTGGACGGTGCAGAAGGTGCACCGGTTGGGGCAACCCCGGCTGGTGAACAGGTGCTTGCCCACGCCCCGGCCGTCGCCGCCGTCGTACGGGAGGTTCGAGACCGCGGGGATGTCGTACAGCTCCTGCCGCACCAGGTCCCGGGCGGGGAACGGGAGCTGGTTCAGGTCGTCGACCCGGGCCACCTCCCGGTGGGGGACGAAGACCCCGTCCACCATGGAGGAGACCGCCGGGAGCCCGGAGAGGTCCCGGGAGCCGGCGGCCACGAGCCGGGCGATGTCGCGCAGCACCCACTCCCCGTCACCGTGGACGACGGCGTCGCACGCGCCGCTCTCGAGGAACTCCCGGGCGAACACCGCCGCGTGCACGTTCCCGAGCACGACCAGCGTGTCGGGCAGCCTGGCCCGCACCCGACGGCCGAGCTCGAGGACGAGGCCCCCGTTGGAGGTGAACACGGTCATCCCGAGGACGTCGGGGCGGTGCAGCACGATGCGCCGCTCCAGCTCGTCGAGGGAGAGGTGCTCCACGGGGGCGTCGATCACGGAGACGTCCGCCTCGCCCGAGTCACGCAGCACCGCCGCGAGGTAGAGCAGCCCCAGGGGCTCGAGCGGCATGACCAGGTTGGCGCCCGAGCCCAGCACGGCCTCGAGGTCGTCGGGGGGATTGACCAGCAGGACCTTGACCTTCATGGCTCCTCGCCTCGCACCCCGGGGGAGCCCGGTGCGGGCCACGGCCCGCTCATGGCGGACAGGGGACGGGGACGGGCTGGCACGGCACCACCCCGGAGGGGGCCCGCGCCGCGACCACCAGCCGGCCCGCCCCGTCGAGGGGACCGCACGCCCAGCACGCGCCCGGCGGGCCCTCCCCGCGGGCCCGCACCCAGAAGGAGGTGCACGGCGCGCCCGGGAGCGGGACGGGGCCCGGCGGGGAGCCGCTGGCGACGGTGTGGTGCCAGGGCTCGGTCAGGGGCAGCCAGCCCCACGAGACCTGGACGCGGGACGCCGCGTCCGGCAGCGCCAGGGTGGCCGGGCACCCCCGATACGTCCCGATCACGGCCTCCCCCGCGACCTCGCGCGGCTCGACCCCCGTGGCCAGCACGGCCTGGCGGAAGTCCTCGGGACCAAAGAGGAACAGGCGGTCGCTGACCGCGGCGCGCTGCCCCACCCGCGCCGCCAGCGCGGCCAGCAGGCGGGCACGGACCTCGCCCTGGGCCGTGGGGAGGACGTCCAGGGTGTCCAGCCAGAAGTCGTGCACCGGGACGTTCACCTCCGGGGGCGCCCGGTACACCGTGTAGGTGTGGAGCACGGGGTCGCCGTGCAGGCCGATGGTCAGCCCACCCCGCACCACCGGCAGCAGGGCGCCGAGGTGGATGGCGAAGTTCAGGTATGGCAGATCGGGGTGCTCGACCGCGGAGGCGGGCTGGCTGCACGACCGCATGACCACGGTCTGCAGCAGCCCCGAGTGCGCCGGCGTCGGGCGCGCGAGCAGGGCGAGCACATCGGCGCACCCCTGCTCCGCCCGCCGCTGCAGCCCGACCGACCAGCCGGCCGCGCTCACGGCGAACGCCAGCGCCGCCGCGCCCAGCAGCAGACGCCTCCCGAGGCGCCGGGGGACCGGCAAGAGCGAGAGCGCCGCGACGAAGGGCAGCGGTCCGAACCGGACCGCGAAGTGCTCCCACCGCGTCAGCGAGGTCGGCAAGAGCCAAAGCGCCGCGAAGCCGACCGCGGCCAGGGCGACCCGGGTCACCCGGTCGGCGTCGAGCCGCCGCGGGCGCAGCAGGGGCCAGAGGATGGCGGCCGCCCAGAGCAACGCCGGCGGCCAGGCCCGCCACCAGGGACCGGACGCCAGCAAGGAGCCGACCTGGGAGACCGGCTCGCGCAGGCGGAAGGGCTCGAGAGGCCCGGTGACCAGCGGCGTCGGCGCACGGCCGAGGGTCACGCCCACGACGAGCAGGGCCGCCGGCGCCCCCACGGCCGCGAGCACGAGCAGCGCCCGCGCCTGGCCAGAGGTCGGGCGGCCGAGGGTCACCGCGACCATGGCCAGCCCGGCGATCACCGCGGCCGCCACGTGGCAGAAGGCGACCAGGAGCAAGCCGAGCGCGACGCCGACCCCCCGCAGGACACCGGCCCGGTGCGCCGGCTGCGCCCAGGCAGCGACCACGAAGCAGCCCAGGGCCGTCGCCGCGTAGAAGGGCCAGAACCCCGCGTGGTACAGCCACCCCAGCGCGACCGGGACCAGCAGCGGGGCCCAGGCCCAGCTCTGACGGTGCGCGGGCGCGAGGGTGCGCAGCAGGACCCACGCGCCGACGAAGAGCGACAGGACCAGCCCGACGACCGTGACGCGGTAGGCCGTCCGCCAGTCGGTGAGCCGCAGCAGCGGCCGGTAGAGCAGGGCGAACCCGTTGCTGGTCAAGGGGTCGTGCAGCTCGAACCCCACGGGGAAGGCGGAGCGGCCGACCTGCTCCGGGTGCTCCTGGATCCAGACCGCGGCGATGTGCCGGGATCCTTCGTGGGTCGGCACGAGGTCGACGGACAGCACCACCGCGACGAGGACCGCGGCGCAGAGGAGGAGGCCGGTCCGACCGGCGAGGCGGTCGGCCCGCGGGGACGCCTCCGGGTCGGCGAGCGCGAGCCAGACTGCACGGGGCGAGGTCATCGCCACCTTCTAGCAGAAGCGCGCGACCGCCGGCAAGGTGCGGGGCGCCTCCGCGCCGTCCCGATCGCCGCCCACACTGCCGAGCGCTGGCCCGCGCGAACTCGCGGGTGTGGCCCCGCGAGCTTCTGGTATCCTGTCCAGCGGGCCGGGACCGAGGACGGCAGGCCCGAGCCGGCGATGGCCGGACCGGCGGGGGTACCACGGCCCACCGGGCTCGACAGGGACCCGGCGACCAGTCCGGCCCGGGCGACCAGGGCCCGGTGGCGCAGCGGGGAGGACCCGGATGCTCAGGAGAGAGAACATTGGCTCGCCCCCCCGACGGACCGGGCGGTGGCTGGTGGTGACCCTGGCGCTGCTGCTGCTCGGCCTCGCGGCCGGCCCGGCCCGGGGGGCGCCCGGGGCCAGCATCGGCATGGCGTTCGTCCTGCTCGAGCCCCTGCTGCCCGAGCCCCGGCTCGAGCTGGATGCGAGCCTGGCGGACCCCCGGCTGACCATCGGCCTGCCCCTGGGGGTGGGCCTGCCCTACCGGATCGACCCGACCGGGGCGGACCTCGAGGGCCAGGTCGGGGTGTTCGCCGAACCCCAGCTCCGCTGGGACGAGCGGCAGTGGCGAGTGCTCGCCGGGGTCACGGGCCACCTCGGGCTGGCGGCGCTGCACGGGCTGGGGCTGTCCGCGGAGGCGGGCGGGCTGCTGGGCCAGGACGGCTCGGGCGGGTTCGTTGGTGGGTCTTTGGTACCCTTCGCCGTGAGCGAAGCGGGCATTAAGTTCTTCTGTCTTGGCTGGCGCACCCTGTTCACCACCGAAGGGACCTACCACCAGCTCTACCTGGACCTGCTCTCCTTCCAGCCTGGCGGCTGAGCGAGCGCCACCCGAGCAGGCCGGCCACGCCGCCTCCCGACCGGGCCGGCCACACCGCCTCTCGACCACGGCGTCGGCGCGACCTCCAGCTCCGCGGAGTCGCCTGCCCGCCAGCCCCGAAGTCGGGTAGGATGCCGCCCGCGCGCTGCACCCGACCCGCGCCCGTGAGGACCACCGTGCACCACTCTGCCGACCCTGCCGATCTCCTCCACCGTGCGACCAGCGCCGGGGTCCAGGATCCCGCGGCGTTCGTCGCCAGCCTGCCGCCGGCCTACTTCGCACACGTGGACCCGGCCTGCTACGCGCAGCACGAGCGCTGTCTGGACCTCTTGCGGACCGATGCCCGTGCGGATCACGTCTGCAGCGTGCAGGGCCCGGCGGAGCAGTTCCTCCTGCACCACCTCGAGCCGGGAGCGGTCCGCCGCCACCTCGGCGCGGCCATCCAGGCATTGCGCGACCGACCGTTCTCCTCCCGCAGCTACGTGGACCCGACCCGGCGGTTCGTCGTGCACGAGATCCTCCCGGACACCCGTGGGGCGACGCCGGGCAAGGCCCAGCAGACCCTGGCCGAGGCGTTTTCGGCCGTCCGGGAGACGCTCCTCGACGAGCGGGGCGCAGTCACCCGGCACCTGGTCACCCAGTGGGACCCGACGACCCGGACCTTCACGATCCGCTGCGCCAACGTCGCGCACCAGACCCTCGTCGCGAACCTCTGGGAGATCTTCGAGCGGCACCTGGTGGACATCGACCTCGTCGAGACGACCCGGGGCTTCGATCTGGCTCCTCGCGTCCGGACGTTCTACGAGGTCCGGGCGCACAGCCGCCAGCGCCTGGACCCCGGGGAGGTCCAGTCGTTGATGACAGATTTCTCACGCTACATCAGGCACTTCACCTTCACCATGAGCCTATTCGACCTGGTGGGCCCGACGATGGTCGGCCCCTCCAGCAGCCACACGGCCGGCGCCAACCGCATCGGCCGGATCGCCCGGTCGCTGATCCTGGCCACGCGGGCCCAGGGCGAGCGGGTCCAGTCGGTGAAGGTGCGCCTGCTGGGGTCGTTCGCGGACACGGGCGTCGGGCACCAGACCCCCGCGGCGCTCGCCGGCGGCCTGGCCGGCGTGCGCGCCGACGACGAGGCCCTGCTGCAGCGTGGCGCGCCGGAGTCCCTCGCCGTCAGCGGCCTCGACTTCGACGGCGTGGTCGCCCGGTTCGACGGCTTCGCCCGGGGGACCGCCGCAGACGCCGCGGTGTACGAGCGTGACCGGTGCAGCAACATCGCCGAGATCCGGTTCGTGACCGACCACGGGTCCCACACGATCACGGGCTTCTCCATCGGCGGCGGCAACGTCGAGGTCCGCTACTTCGACGGCCCCCTGGACCAGCCCCTCACCGGCAAACAGGACCTGTTCTTGCGGGGCGCGACGGTCGTGGCCCGCCCCGACCCGGGCGAGACCCTGCCGGTGATCCGGCGGATCGACGAGGGTACGGCCCCCGACGGCGACTACGTGCTACGCTTCAACTCCCTGGAGGAGCTCATCGACCACTGCCGCGACCAGGGCACGTCCCTGCTGGAGGTAGTCCTGGCGGTGGAGTCTGCGTACCAGCGGACGAACCCGGACGAGATCCAGCGCCAGATGCAGGCCTACTGGCGGCAGATGGCGCGGTCGGTGGCGGCCGGCCTCGGCAACCGCCGCCAGTCCCTGTTCGGGCTGTCGGGCGACAGCGCGGCCCGGATGCACGGCTTCTTGCAGGGGCATGCGCTGTTCGACACGGTCTGGGGCCGCGCGGCGGCCTACGCCACGGCCGTCAACGAGCAGAACGCGAAGTGCGGCGTGATCGTGGCCTGCCCCACGGCCGGCTCGTGCGGCATCCTGCCGGGCGTCTTGCTGGCCTACGCCGAGCTCACCGACCTGCCCGAGGACCGTCTGGTCCAGGCCCTGCTGATCGCTGGCTTTCTGGGCATGCTGCTGTTCTCGGACGTGTCCACCTCGGGCGCGGCCTACGGGTGCCAGGCCGAGATCGGCTCGGCCGCGGCCATGGCTGCGGCCGCGGTCTGCTTCCTGGAGGGCGGCGACGTCGAGCAGATCATCGCGGCCTTCGTCCTGGCCATCAAGAACAGCCTGGGCCTGATCTGCGACCCCATTGCGGGCCTGGTGGAGGTCCCCTGCGTCAAGCGCAACGGCCTGTACTCGTCGCTGGCGATCACCGCGGCCATGATGGCCCTGGCGGGAGTGAAGTCCTACGTCTCGCCGGACGAGGTCATCCTGGTGATGCGCGAGGTCGGCGACAAGCTCAGCAGCGACTACAAGGAGACCGCCCGCGGCGGGCTGGCGCAGACCCGTGACGGCAAGTACGTCGAGAAGCTGTTCGCAGCGGAGGTCCAGCGATTCTTTGCCGAGCCCGCCCCCTGAGCCGCCCCCCGAGGGCCTGGCCGCGCCGGCCGCCGGGCCGCGATGACCTCGAAGCGGACACGACAGCCAGCATGCGGACGGAGAACGGCCTCTGACACCCGCGGCGCGCGGTGCGCGGGCCGGGGTTGGCCTGCGGGACGTCTCGGCTCAGTCCCCCGGCAGCTCGTCGGGGTCGAACAGGCAGATGCCCAGGTCCCAGTCCCGGAAGATCTCGGACGGCGTCCCGCCCTCGGTGTGCGGGACCAGGCACCGGTCGTCATCGAGGGTGATCTCGACGAGGTTCGAGAGCAGGGTCAGCTCCTCGGTCTGCTGCCACAGGCCCAGCGACGAGGACTCCCGGTCGGTGACCAGGTCCTCCCAGGGCCACCAGCGCTCGTCCCGGTCCCAGTACCGGACCTCCTCGTACCCGAACCCGTGCACCACGAAGGTGGCCGCGGCCTCCTGGGAGTCGCTCGCCCGCAGCACGCTATACCGGCTCCAGATCCAGCGCATCAGCTCCTTGCTGCCCCGCAGGAACGAGCCGAGCTGCGCCTCGGTGTACCAGAGGTTCCGGAACGTGGCGGCCATGCCGACGCGCAAGGCGGGCGAGACGGTCAGCAGCCAGTCGGCCACGAGCCGCCGCCGCGCCACCATCCTCTTCTCCGGATTGTCGCCCTCGCCGTCGAGCGCACGCCACTCGCCGAGTCGCAGGAGGTCCAGGTCCACCTGGTCGTCTCCCTCGACCCCCGCGACCAGCGAGTCCAGCTCCAGCGTCAGGAGATCCCGCGCCGCGCCACCGTCGTCGTACCTCAGGGTCAGGGGCGCCCCGCCCAGCCCCAGGCCGATCAGCGAGAGCTGGTGCCTCCGCTCCAGGCTCTTGTCGTGAGCCAGCCTCCCGGTGACTCCCGCGAGCTGCAGCCGCAGGGCGCCGGGCGCCGGCGTGTGGCAATCGTTGACCTCACCTTCCGGGTCGATCAGGTAGCAGCTCACGGTCTCGTCGCACGGCTCGTCATCGCAGGTCTTGACCCGCAGGCAGCGGTCCCCGAGCTCGTTGGCGCACCAGAAGGACTCGGTGCAGCGCCGGAAGTCTTCCTCGCAGATCCAGGGATCGATCCCCTGCTGGATGCAGATGTCCCGGTTGGCGGCACACTGCTGCTCCACATACCGCCGCTCCCGCTCGCAATCCTCGCAGCCGTGGCCATCGACCAGCTCCAGCGCCCGGGCCGGCAGCGAGCCCGCGGTCCGGCGCAGGGCGACGCCCAGGGACGCGGCCTCCAGCACCTG
>JAVEVO010000147.1:0-16964 GCA_034005005.1 Myxococcota bacterium | reverse complement strand
GCCCTCGCCTGGCAGACTCCCGCCGAGCGACGCGCAGAACGACTAGCAGCATGACACACAAACACCTACATGCCACCACAACCGATTCCCTGGCATGGAAGTGTCTTGACAGGGTGGATACAGTACAATCGACGACCGGCGGGAACGGAACGACGGCGCGCGACGGCGACGCTGGTCGCAAACCCCAGGGAGCAGAGGTGCGTGGGCTCGTTGGGGCGCGGAGCAGTTCCTCGTACCGGAGTTCTGAAGCAACCCGGACGCCGATCCGCCCGCGGGGATAGCTGCTGCGAGGCGAAGGGATGGAGGGACCCCTCGATGACAAAGGGGCGAGATTCTAAGGGCTCAGAGAGCAATACCCAGTATCACCGCTTTTACGGTGATGAAGGCCAGGTTCTGCGGCGGCGGCTCGAAGGCATCAGGAGGCTCGAGCCCATGCACGGCCGAGGCAGGTGGCGCGAGTTGCTGGAGTACTGGATCGCATTCAGGACCTTCACCCAACGGGAAGAACTCGAGCCCACAAGCAAAGAGGCGGAGCGGCGCGTGCGGAAGGATGTGCTCTGGCGATGGCAACAGCAGCACGCGCGCAGGGGCGGCCGGCTCCCACTTCGTGGAGCGGATCCTCAGCGTCACGGTCACCCATCGCCAGCACGACCGAACAGTGGCAGCCAGCCTCACCGACGTCTGCGAAGCCACGCTCCACGGCCGGCCTCCACCCTCCTTTGCACATCGGCCGCCCAGCGCTTCGGACTGAGCCACATCCCAGAGTCGAATCGATCACACGACCAACGCGTTGCATCGCCGAGACCCGGGCAGTTGCGACAAGGGTACCCATGGCAAAGGAAGGCAATAAACCTGGCGATCCTGGCGGCAGTAACAGGCTGTTCCGTGGCCGTCATTCTCATCAGTACTGTGAGCGCATATGCCATCACATGTGTACAGAGTTCGCAATGGACAACAAGCAACAACAGCAGACGCTATGATTTCAAAGTGAACACAGCGTCTTTTGCAGCTATCATTCCTTCTGTTGGTGGCGACAATGCGAAGTACGCCGCGATAGCGGCTGGTTCAACATGGAATGAACAGGCCAATGCCGCAACATATAGATACATTGGCACGACATCAGCAACAACGGCAGATTGTAATGCAAAGTATTCGGTGGTAGTCGCGCGTTCGGAGAACTCCGACACTTCAGCCAGCATCCTTGCTATGTGTCCAGATCCAATCACCGGAGAGTATACCCAATTCAAGATGAACATATGGGCGAATGATCCGGATGGTAATCCAAGGGTATTTGGTGTTGGCGATATCGCTGCAGGCACGTTGGATTTGGTGAGCTTAATGACCCATGAGCTTGGCCATTCTGCCGGATTGAGCCATCCAAGTGATGGAACTATTGCCATCATGAGTGGATATGGATACAGCGGAACTCGGAACTTCCGAGATCTATATACATGGGACGTGGAGTGTTCAAGGCTGTCAGGCGGCGATAGAGCAAGGAGTGTCAAGTATCGCACTGTGACCAATGGTGTAATTGGGAGCGAGATGTCTATGATCGCAAGCGGCCATACGCATGCTTCGGCAAGCAGGACTATTGTTGGTGGGGTGGGCCAACACAACTGGACAGGCAAGCAGCAAGGCAATTCTGTATGGGCAGATAGAATCGCCAATCCGACCATAACTTCACTAGCAGCAAACGTAAATGTTGGAACAGGAGCCATGGCTGCATTGTGGCGAGAGAATCCATCATATGATAGGGCCTTCTGGATCACACATTACGAATATGATTCCTCGAGTAACATAGTATGGGATGGAACTGGCTCCCATCGAATCCTAGTGCAGTTCACAAACAACAAGTTCGCCAGCAGTTCCACATATAAACTAAGACACTGTACAAGCATGCCAACATTTATGACTTGCGGGGCTGTATCCTATGTCAACTCCTCGCTCCCATTGAGCATATCCCATGATCTCATGATATCAAAGACCGTAGTTGCGTGGGTGAATCATGATCGGGACATGGAGGTTGGCGACTATCCAAATCATGAGCTGCTCGTCACACATGGAACAGTGAATAACTACACACTGCCGACACCGAACGATTTATACGAAAAATCTGCAGTGAGTCCTGGTCTAGCATGCCATATAAACTCGGTATATGGTGGATATGACTGCATATTAGCATGGGTTGATTGGGATGATCCACTATACAAAGTGCAGGTCACTTCCTTCAAGACGACAGGCACTGCATCAAACCACTACTCCATGACAAAGGGAACAACATATAGCCTTGGCGACGACTACATAACAAGAAGGACTTCAAGTAGAATCGCTGCGTGGCGCCATGATTTCAAATGGTGGATTGCCATTAGGACTGCGTACTACCCACAAGAATGCTATATATATAATTCATCTGATGCATCAGCCAACTCCTGGAGCTACGTTGGAAGCATTGGGCCGTGTGACGAGGGACCATCCGCAATCTCCTACGAATACGCGGACAACATGTTGGTCTACATAGAGTAGACAGAGAAGGAGGAATATAATGAAGTACAAGACGAAAATCAGTCGGGTCTCGAAATTCGGTATCCTTCTCGTTCTAGCCGCGATAGAACTATGCTGTAGCAATGAAGGAGAGAAGGAAACACCGACGATTTCGGCGAAGCTGCCCACGATGGTGGTCTCCGGATCCGAGGGAACCGACTTCAATCCTCTGAGTGGTCAAGCATGGATCAGATCGATGGATCTCGTGGCAGTCGGCGAGGTTGTTTCAGTTTCGCTTGAAAACAGCCCAGCCTTTGAGCTCTCCGGTAGCTCATATCGACAGGTAGATGGCTGTGCCGGAATCGTGGAGCCAGCAATGGAGATCGAAGTGCGCATCTCCCACTCCATCCATGGCAGAGCGGAGGGAAACATCACCTTCCGGATCGGCACAGAGCAGGTTCTTACCTTCTCACCGCGACCATCTGTTGGCCCGGAAGCGGGCAGCATCGCCTGGTCCAGTCCGGGTAACCCAAATGATTCAGGCATCACACCCGGCTCCACACTTGGGTTCGGATTGCGTCAGATTCCAGGCGCATCCGGTTGGAGTGCCATGGGAGAGCCTCTCTTCACAATGATGGATACTGAAAGCGGGATCGTATCTCGATTCCAAGAGGTGGTCGTCGAGGGTCAAGATTCAGTACGAATTCCTCAGGGTATCGAAGGCAAGACCGTCGAAGAGCTGCGCGCGATGGCTGATGATGACACCCATGATGCTGAAGCAGAGAGCTACAGAGCATGGATGACCAACCTTTGGGGCTCCCCACTGTTTTCCTACGGAGCACTTTGCAGCATCGACCAGGGAAACACAGAGCCCGAGCTACCGGAGGACCAACGCTAAACCCGCCTTGCCTACTTCCATCCCTCTACTCCCACCAGGATAAGCAGTCATATCAAGGAGTTGCTCAACTCGACGACCACAACCACCCCGGGGAGCCCTGCAGGTGCACTTGCTCGTCGCTTCCCGGCCGGTGTCAGGCGCATAGGAACTTTCAAGGCCCTTTCTTCACCTGGTCCAGGTAGCCCGGAGTTGCCAGGGTGTCGTGCGCGCGGCTGGCGCGGCGTGGGCTGGGCGTGGGTTGGCGTGGCTGGCCTGGCTGGCGTGATGTTGCGGGCCGGGGTTGGCGTGGGGCGTGCTCGGCGTGCTCGGTCTCGATCAGCATCCCCCAGGAGCCGTCGGCGGGAGCCTTCGGCGAGCGGCGAGCGCGGGAAGGGGCAGTTTCGGCTTTTCCTGGTCAGTCCTCCCCCCTCGCGTCTCCGGCCGGAGCGCACGGCGCACGCGGCTGAGCTGCCGCGTAGCTACTACTCAGTCTCGAACAGCGAGCGCGGCAGCCCCGATTGACGGATGACCGAGAGCAGGGTCCCGACTCACAGCGTGGGGTGATCAGGGATCAGGACGGTAACGGTGGTCTCGCCGACCCTGCTCTGCATGACGATGTGGCTTCCACGCTGGCAAACTTGGACGAACCCATGGTCGGCGAGGATGCGACAGACGGCGCGGCCAGACAGAATTCGCAGCTTACCCAACGGCGACTTCCAGCCGGGTCACAAAGACCTCGGAGTGGAGGCGTCTCGCGACCTCGCTGGGATCGGCAGCCTCGAAGAACAGCTCCAGGGCCTCGAGGAGGTTGCCCCGGGCTTCCTCGACCGTCTCTCCCTGGCTGGCAATATCCAGCTCCGGGCAGAGGGCGACATACCCATCGTCCTCTCGCTCGATGACCGCGGTCATCTGAATTGTACGGCTCATCGGCTCACCTCCACTGTTGAGTATGCCCCTCGACCCTCGGGACGCAAGGTGCCCCGGCCACTAGATCTCGCCACCCGCCCCTCACCCGTGGTCGAATAGCGGTCCCGACGGGCATCGACGAGCGGAGGCGCCATGGACGAGGAGGTCCGGAGAGTCTGCCACCGGGAGATGATAGAGGATGCTTTCGGACATGGTCACCCAGATAAATCCACTTGGATTGCCGATCTCCAGCTTCCTCTGGAACGGCTTGACCACAACCAGGCCGTCGAGCCGGGAGCTACGATGGCAGGTACTATCACGCGAGCCAGGCCAGCCCTGAGCGGGGTAGGCGCCTCGGGGTTGGCCTGGGTCGTGCTCGGCATTGCCCAGGAGCAGTCGGTGAGCGCTGGAATGGGCGCCCGCTGGAATGGGCAGTGGTCGCGGAATCGCGGCTTTTCGGTCGGCTTTCCGGCCGTGGATGCGGAGATCGCGAAGCTGGGTGCGAGGTCGCGCCGCGACGGCGAACCCGTGCGATGAGCGTCTGAGCGGGGACGACGTTGCCGGGCACCGGACGGGAGTTCCTCCGGCCGGAGCGCACGCGGGTGAGATCCTGCGTGCGGCACCTGGGGCAGCCCTGCGCGTGAGGCTGGCGAGCTTGGAGGAGGGCTGGACCGACACTCGGCATGGCGCGAGAGTCGCCGCGGGGACGACGGACGCCCCGAGGAGGAGCCCATGACCGCACAGGAGATGAAGGCCTACCTCGAGGAGCTGGTGCGACGGCTGGCCGCGAGCGCATCCGGCCCGGTGGCCGGGGGCGCCCTGGGGCTCGCGCTGCTGACCGGCTGCAGCGGCGCGCCCGCGACGCCCGACGCGCCGCCCACCCCGCCGGCGTCCCCCGGGGAGGCGGAGAACCTCGGCACGCCGCCAGCACCCCCCCCGGTGCTCCCCCAGCCAGCGCCCGGAGATGACGTCGCCCGCCCGGCCTACGCCGCGCCCCCCCCGCCGGACCTGGTTCCCCGCCCGCTGTACGCGGCGCCGCCCCCGGGGCCGCCGCCAGCCCCACCGCCTCCCGAGCCCGGCGAGCCCGTGCCCTTGTACGCGGCGCCGGCAGAACCCCAGCAGCTCGTGCCAGCGATCGCCCCCCCGGACGATCCCGGCGGCGTGGAGCTGTACGGCGCGCCGCGGCTGGAGCCCGCGGCGGACTGACCGGCGGACGCGGCGGCGCGCGCACGGCGCGGGCCGATCTCAATCCGCCCGGTCGCGCAACGGCTCCCACCAGTCCCGATGACCAAGGTACCAGTCGATCGTCGCGGCCAGGCCCGCGGAGAAGGGGACCGTCGGCTCCCAGCCGAGCTCCCGGCGAGTTTTGGACAGGTCGAGCGCGTAGCGCTGGTCGTGGGCCGGGCGATCGGGCACCGCGACGATGCGCGTCGCGGGCAGGCCGAGCCGGGCCCCGAGCGCGGCCGCGACCTCGGCCGCGGCCCGGGGCTGCTCGCCCGCGAGGTGATAGACCTCCCCCGCGCGCCCCCCCTCGAGGACCGCCAGGATCCCCCGGACCGCGTCGTCGACGTGCAGCCAGTCCCGCACCGCCCGGCCGGCGCCGTAGATCGGGAGCGGCTGGCCCGTGAGCGCCCGCACCAGCAGGCGGGGGATCAGCTTCTCGGGGAGCTGCCGCGGGCCGTAGGTGTTGGTGCTGCGGACGATCAGCGCGTCGAGGCCGAAGCTGCGGTGCCCGGCGAGCACGAGCAGGTCCGCGGCCGCCTTGGTCGCGGCGTAGGGGTTGGTCGGCCGCAGCGGCTGGCGCTCGTCGCAGGGCGGTTCGCCGGGGAGCAGGGCGCCGTAGACCTCGTCGGTGGAGATCTGCACGAAGCGCCCGGCCCCGAGCGCCCGCCAGGCATCCAGCAAGAGGCTGGTCCCCATGACGTTGGTCCTGACGAAGGGGATCGGGTCCGTGAGGCTGCGGTCGACGTGGGTCTCGGCCGCGAAGTGGACGAGCGCCGCGGGTGCCGGGTCCAGGCCGGCGAAGAGTCGCGTCACGAAGGCCGGGTCTGCGACGTCGCCCTCGACCAGGACGCAGTCCGGGCCGAGCAGCCCCGCGAGGTTCTCCCGCCGGCCGGCGTAGGTCAGCGCATCGACGACCGTCAGCCGCCAGGCGGGTCGTTCCCGGCGCAGCCACGCGACGAAGGCCGAGCCGATGAAGCCACAACCGCCGGTGACGAGCAGGTGCATCGGCGCGCGGTCAGCCCGGGGCGGCGGGGGCGGGCGGGGCGCCCGGGGACCCGTCCGGTGAGGCTGGCGGCGGGGCTGGAGCCGCGGGCGGGGCCGGAGCCGCGGGCGGGGCCGGAGCCGCGGGCGGGGCCGGAGCCGTGGAGGGCGTGACCGCGGTGAGCCCGGACGCGGGTGCGGTCAGCCGTCGGAAGAAACCGTCGCGGACGAGGGTCTCCCAGGCCCAGGGCAACCAGCGACGCAGGGAGTAGGCCAGCCACAGGGCCCAGACGAGGATCAGCCCCTGCCAGACCGCCAGGGGGAGGCTGATGGCCCAGGGCCGGGGCAGGACGCCGTCGGGGAGCCGATCGACGTACCAGGCCAGCCCGCCGCCACCGCCCTGGCTGCCCGCGACCAGGGTCTCCGGGCGACGCAAGCCGAGGTAGACCGCGAGGATCAGCAGCCCGCAGAACAGCAGCCCCCAGCCGCAGAGCACGAGCTGGAGCAGGTTGTGGGCCAGGGGCCGGTCCGGGGAGGAGACCCGCCGCCAGCCGAGCAGCAGGAGCCACCCGCCGACCAGCGCGATGGCGATCGCGGGCAACCGGGCGAGCCCGACGAGCAACAGGGCCCACTGCCAGCCCCGCAAGGGGGAGACCGGCACCCGGCCGAGCAGCACCCCGGCGAGGCTCAGCAGGGCCAGCCAGCCCCAGAGCAGGACCACCGGCCCCCAGCCGGGGCCCCCGACGAAGAGCAGCCAGCGGCTGCGGGGCACGGTCAGCCTCACCTGGACGTTGGCCGCGGGGCCGCCCAGGGAGACAGCGGGAGCCTGCTGCCGGATCGCGATCCCGCCGTCCTGCTGCCAGGTGAGCTCGACGCGCTGCTCACCGGGCGAGAGGTGGAGCTGCACCTGCTCCCCCTCCTGGCGCAGGGGCGCCTTGACGCCACCGACGAGGAGGCTCTGCACCCGGGCCCCCGGCGGCAGCCGCAAGGTCCGGGAGCCGCCCTGGGAGCTGCGGATGCTCAGCTCGAGCCGGGCCTCGGTGCGCCGCTTGCCCGGCACCACGGTCAGCTCCGCCGCGTCGAGGGTCATGGACTGCCCCTCCACGCCCGCGGGCCGCTCGAGGGCCAGGGTCAGGGTCTCCCCGGGCCAGGGCCGGAACACGGGCTGCCAGCGCCCGTCCTGCTGGTGCTGGATCGGCGGCAGCCCCGAAGACTGGCAGCGCCAGATCGGGCTGCACTGTAGACGCCAGACCTCGGACCAGGGCCGGCCGGTGGGGGCGGTGAGCACGAGCTGCGGCTGCTCCGCGAGGGTCGAGGACCAGGTGATCTCCTGCTGATCCTGGCCCAGCGAGACGAGCGCCTCGGCGCCCTCGACCCGCACCTCGGACTCGGTCACCGATTCGCCGGGCAGCAGGGGCACCCGGGCGAGCACGGGTGCGCCGCTGGCCGAGGCCCGGCGCACCGTGGTGTGGACCAGCCAGGGCAGGCCCAGCTCCAGCTCCCGGGTCACCTCGAGCCAGGGCGGCAGGGTGGTCGGGCCCCGGGCCGCGCCCGCAGCCACGCCCGTTGCGCCCGCCAGGCGGACGAGCTGCAGGGAACGCTCGGCCTGGCCCTCCTCGCCCAGCCCCTCCACTGCCCAGCCCGTGGCCTGGACCACCACCCGCCGGGGCGGATCCCCGAGCTGCAGCAGCACCCGGTCCGCGTCCCCGAGGGGACCCGCCAGCTCGACCCGGTGCCGCCCGGGGAGGAGTCGCAGGTGGACGAAGCCGTCGTCCCGCAGCACGAGCGCGGCGCTGGGCCGACCGTCCACGGTGACCGTCGCCGGCACCCAGCTCCGGGCCGGGCCGGGCAGGCGCCAGGACGCCGGCGCGCCCGCGCTGACGTCCGCGACGAGCAGCAGGTGGTCGGGGGAGGCCTGCAGCTCGAGGGCCGCGGTGGCGACGCACTCCGGGGCACAGGCCGGCGGCCGGACGAGCTTCTCCCGGAGCTGGTCGAGCAGCTCCGCGTCCGGGATGGCGGCCGCGGCGGGCGCGGGGAGCAGCGCCACCCCGCAGAGGACGAGCAGCAGCAGGGCCGACGCGGCGGCGGGCGGGGTGGCGGCGGGTGCCCGGCCCGGCTCCGGGGTGGGGTTCGGCAGGGGGCGCCGGGGCCAGCCCTCCCGCCCGAGCAGCACCACCAGGCCGAGCACGAGCAGCGCCCGCAGCAGGCCGAGGAACGCCCCCGCGGCGGGCGTCAGGAGGTACAGGCGCAGGGTGTGGTCCGCGCTCACGGGCCCGTTCCAGCCGAGAGCCTGACTGTTCCAGCTCCAGCGCGGGACGCCCGGACCGGTCTGGACCACCGCCTTGGGGTCGTTCTGCAGCGCGGCCCGGCGCTGCTGGTAGACCCGGCCGTCCTTGCTCCAGGCAGCCTTCGACTTGCGGGTGAGGGCCTGGTTCAGCGAGTTGGCCGCATAGTCGGCCTTCTCCTCCGCGACGGCCTCCTGCTGCACATCCATCGCCTTGGCGAGATCGACGTTGCTCATGGGCATCGGCGCGGCCGGCAGCGCGGCGAACTGCTTGTCACCGCCGAGGGTGGCCTGGCCGAGCTGGTTCAGCCAGGAGCCGTGCTCCTCGACCAGGGGCCGGGTCTGGGGGAAGAAGCCCCGCTGCAACTGGCCCACCGAGAACAGCACGAGGAGCAGCGCGAGGCTGCCGAGCGCGACGAGCCAGCCCCCGCGCACGAGGCGGGCGGGGAGGCCCTGGCGCACGAGCCGCTGCAGCCAGGCGAAGAGCAACACGAACAGCCAGGCGATCCGGACCGCGTCGGGCTCGTGGTAGCAGAGCACGAGGGTCAGCAGGGCGAGCCCACCCCAGCGCCAGCCGAGGAGCTTGCCGAGACCGAACGCGACGAGGAGGCTGAAGAGGAAGCCGAAGAAGGTCCAGCGCTCGACCCAGGCGCCGGGCAGGGTGTCGACGCCGGATGCGCCGAGCAGCTCCCAGCCGGGCGGCAGGTGCAAGGTCGCCTGGAGGTTGTGGACCTCCTGGTTCCAGCCGACCGCGGGCAAGGTGCCCAGCGCGCCGTCCAGCCGCGACTCGGCGATCAGGGAGAGCGCGCCCGCGCGCAGCTCGACCCCGGGGTGCTTGGTGGCGGGGTTGGCCGTGATGAGCTGCCCCTCGTCACCGAGCGCGACGTGGCCCAGTTGCCCGGGCGGGGCGAGATCGAGCCGCCAGCTCCGGCTGAGGGTGCCGGAGAGCCGGTCCCGCACGGTGTAGCCGCCGCCGTCGAGGTCGAGCCAGAGCTCCCGGTGCAGCCGGAGCTGATCGGGCGGCGGCTCCGGCTCGCCCCGGCGGACCTCGGTCAACTGCAGGCTGTCGGTCGGCTGGACCAGGAAGGCCGGCAACCCCTTCCAGGCCTCGCCGAGGCCGGTGCGGGAGCGGTCGATGCCGGCCGCGCCGCTGACCTCCACCTGCCGCAGGGCCGGGTCGGCCTCCCAAACCCAGATCTCGTAGGTCGGCCAGGGCGGGGGCAGGGTCGGGGGCGTGATGCGTGCGGGCGAGCCCTCCAGCCGGGAGACCAGCTCGACGGTCCAGGTCCCGCCCCGCACCTGCACCCGCAGCCCACCGTCGGTGTCGAGGCGCGCGGGCAGATCGCCACCGAGGGCGAGAGGCTGGCTGCCGGGCAGCCCGACCTTGCCCAGCACCACCTCCCGCGGCTTGCCCGCGGCCCGCAGCACCAGCCGGGTCGTCACCTGCAGGGGGATCCCATCGCTGAGCTTGCGGGAGACCTCCAGGTCTAGCTGCTCCTCCTCCCCCTCGACCGCGGCCACGTCCTGCAGCCAGAGCAGCCCGCCCTCTTCTCGACGTGGCGCCGGGATCGCCTGGCCGTCCAGGCGCAGCTCCACCAGGCCGACCTCCGGCGGGATCGCCAGGGTCTCGGGCCGCTGCTTCCAGAAGAAGCGCCCCGCCACGCGGGACGGACCGGGCGGCACCCGGGCGACGGGCAGGTCCGCCGCGGCGAGGACCGCGAGGGGCGTCCCGTCCCGGACCACCGCCTGGGGCCAGTGCCGCTTATCGCCCGGCAGGGTGAGATCGAGCTCACGGTCTGCGTGGATGCTCAGGACGAAGGTACCACCAGACCCATCCAGATCTAGATATAAAGACCCAGGCCACAGACAGATCCCGGCCGCGCAGGGGCTGTCCGGGACCTCGTCGAGCACCCAGGGGACCCAGGGGAGGAGCACGGGCGGCACGTCGGCCCGGGGAAACGGTCCCTCGCCCGCCAGCGCCAGGACCGGAGAGAGCAGGAGCAGGCCGAGCGGGAGCGCGGCCAGGGTGCGGGGGCGAGGATGCGACATGGCCGGCCCTCCCGGAGCCAGTGGTAAAGCCAGGTGACCGCAGGGTTGTACCGCGCGGGAGGAGGCGGGGGGAAGGGGGCTGGGCACCGCGGGCGGAATGTGCTCGACGGCGGTCGCGCTCCCAGTACACCGGGGCGGAAATCAACGGGGTGCAACCGGTGCGGGTGAGCAGTGCCTTCGTCACTCCCAGAGCACGGCGAGCACGGACAGAAAAATCTCTCGCCGAGCCGCAGAGATCGCAGAGAGAAATCCACAACGGGTGCTGCGCCTCTGCGGCTCTGCGGCTCTGCGAGAGATATCTTCCGGAGAACCAATCACTGGTGGGACGGCGAGGCCCGCCCTCACATTGGTGTGGATCGAGACTTCCGCCCCGCTGGACTACGGCTTCGTGGCCCCGGCCGGCGGGACGCCTCCCGGGCCGCTCGTCGGGGCGTCGTCGTCACGGACCGGGGAGTCCAGCGCCGTGCGCACGCTCGACGCCAGGGCCGGGGTGGTGAAGGGCTTCTGGAGGAAGTGCACCCCCTCCTCGAGCACGCCCTGGTGGGCGATGACGTCCGCGGTGTAGCCGGACATGAACAGGCAGCGGAGCCCGGGATGGCGTGTGCGGAGGCGGTCGGCCAGCTCCCGGCCGTTCATCTCCGGCATGACCACGTCGGTGAGCAGCAGGTCGAGAGGCTCGCCCCCGGTCGCGATCGCCAGCGCCTGCGCCGGGGTCGGGGCCGTGAGCACCGTGTAGCCCAGGCGCTCCAGCCCGGTGCGCGCCACGTACAGGATCGCGGGCTCGTCCTCCACCACGAGCACGGTCTCGCCCCTGGCCGGCGGGGGCGTCGCGTCCGGCGGGACCGGGTCGACCTCCGGGGAGGCGACGCACCGCGGGAGATGGACCGCGAAGGTCGACCCCTGGCCCGGTGTGCTCTGCACGTCGACGAAGCCGCCGTTCTGCTGGACGATGCCGTAGACGGTGGCCAGGCCCAGGCCCGTCCCCCGACCGAGCTCCTTGGTCGTGAAGAAGGGCTCGAAGACCCGGGCCAGGGTCGCCTCGTCCATGCCACGCCCGTCGTCGGTGACCGCGAGCCGCACGTATTCCCCGGGCGCCGACCCCGGGTGCTCGAGGCACCACGCCTCGTCCAGCACGACGGGGGCCGTCTCGATCACCACGCGGCCTTGCCGGGCGGCGGCGTCCCGGGCGTTGACGCAGAGGTTGACGAGGATCTGGTCCACCTGGGCCGGATCGAGCCGGACCCGCCAGCCTCCTTGACCCGGCCGCCACTCCAGGGCGATGTCCTCGCCGATGATCCGCCGCAGCATCCGGATCAGGCCGCCGACGGTCTCGTCGAGGTCGAGGACCCGCGGCGCGGCGGTCTGCTTGCGGGCGAAGGCGAGGAGCTGCCGGGTGAGCTCCACGGATCGGGTCGCGGCGCTCTGGATGGCCTCGAGGTCGCGCTGGAGCGCGTGGTCGAGCGGGATGCCGAGACGGGCGAGCTCCGCGTGCCCGAGGATCACCCCGAGCATGTTGTTGAAGTCATGGGCCACCCCCCCGGCGAGCCGCCCGACCGCTTCCATCTTCTGGGCCTGGAGCAGCCGCTCCTGCAGGAGCTCTCGCTCCTCCTCGGCACGCGCGCGGTCGGTGAGGTCGAAGAACCCGACCAGGATGCGGTCGCCGATGAGCCCGGCGGTGAGCTGCATGGGCCGGGTCACCCCATCCTTGCCGGTGACGCGCAGATCGCTCGGACCGAACTCGCTCGTGCCGGCGAACGCCTGGGTCATGGAGACGTCCCACGCCGCGCGGACCTGGTCCCGGTAGGACTCATCGGGGTAGGCCAGCCGCCACCAGCCCTCGGGCTCCGCGAGATCCGCGAGGGTGTAGCCCAGGACCTGCACGAAGCGATGGTTCAGGTCCAGGACGCGGCCATCCAGCGCCAGGCAGGCCATGGGGATGGGCGCGAGCTCGAACAGCCGCCGGAAGCGGAGCTCGCTCTCCTCCAGGGCCTGCTGGGCCCGGCGCCGCGCGGTGATGTCCCGGATCACGTGGACCATGCCCTCCGGGCGGCCGTCCGCCTCCCGCAGCACGTCCCCGTTGACCTCGCAGACCACGGCCTCGCCGCTGGCGCCGACCGCACGGTACTCCCGGAGGCCGGGGTGGGCGCCGGCCCCGCGCGCCCCGTCGTCCTCCGTGACCAGCAGCTCCTCGATGCTCCGGCCGAGGATCGCCTCTCGTCCGCCCCACGCCCGGAGGAGCGGCGCATCCACGTCGTTGACGTAGACGATCTCGCCCGTCGGGGAGGTGCGCAGGACCACGTCGGGGATGGCCGAGAGCAGGCTGCGGTGCAGCTCCTCGCTGCGGCGCAGCTCCTCGGCCACGTCCTTGACCGCCTGGACGTCGACGTTGAGCCCGACCACCCGCCGGGGTCGCCCCTGCGCATCGCGCTCCACGACCCGGCCCTTGCAGAGGACCCAGCGATAGGAACCTTCCGCGTCGCGCATCCGGAACTCGGCCGCGAAGGCCTCCTGCCCGCCCTGCGCGAGGTACCCGAGGAAGGCCTCTTGCGACCGGGGACGGTCGTCGGGGTGGACCAGGCGCGCCCAGTCGCTCAGGGACGCCACCCGGGGCTCCGCCGGGTAGCCCAGCATGGCGTACCACTGGCTGCTGTAGTGGGCCTGGCCGGTCGCCGGCGCGTACTCCCAGATGCCCGCCCGGGTCGCCTCGGCGGCCAGGGCCAGCCGCTCGCTCTGCGCCACGAGCTCGCCCTGGGCCGTACGCAGGGTCTCGACCTGCTCGTCGAGGCGGCGCTTGAGCAGCCAGGACACGACCGCGAGGCCGAGGACGAGCGCGAGGGCGAACAGGGCCGTCAGCAGCAGGAGGCGCTTGGTCTCGGGATCCAGGCCGCTGGGCAGCTCCAGGGACATCCACCGGCGACGGACCGCCTCGAGCTCGGCCTCGGGGATGTCGTCCAGCGCCTTGCGGATCGCGCTGAAGAGCAGCGGCTGGCGCCGGCTCACGCCGATGCTCCAGTGGAAGGCGTAGTCCGTGGTCCCCGCCACGCGCAGGTTCGTCACTCCCTTCGTCTCGATGTGCCAGCCGGCCACCGCGAGGTTCTCCACCAGCACGTCCGCGCCGCCGAAGGACACGTCGAGCAGGCCCTCGGGCACGTTTTCCGCGGTGATGACGTCGAAACGCCCACGCGCCCGCTCGCGGACGTAGCCCTCGGTGGCGAAGCCCGACACCACGACCACTCGCTGACCCTGCAGCCCGTCGAGGGTCGCCTCCCCGGGAAAGGAGCGCTCGGTGATGAGGACCACCGGCGCCTGGGCGTAGGGCCTGGTGAACAGGGTGTACCGCTCACGCTCCGCGGTGCGGACGATGGTGGGCGCGATGAGGCACTCGCCGTTCTCCAGGGCGGCGAGGTGAGCGTTCCAGTCGCTCGAGGCCTGCTTGCGGAAGACGACCCCGAGGCGCTCCTCTACCCGAGCGATCACGTCGGCGCCCAGCCCGGTGAACCTCCCGTCGGGACCGGCGAACTCGATGGGGGGGAAATCGGTGTTGAACCAGAGGGTCAGCTCGTCGCGGTGCGCGTCGAGGTAGCGGCGCTCCTCCTCGCTGAGCAGGGTCCGCTGTCCCGCCGCGGGGCTCGCGGCGACCGCCAGGACGAAGGCCGCGACGAGGCCCGCGCGGCGCAGCCAGGGGGTGATGCGGGTCACGACCTCCTTCGCCCGGTTCGGGTTATCGACTCACGGTCGAGACTAACCCGGGCCACCCGGGACTTCAAGCCGGACCGAGACTGGCTGGACGGCGACGGGGGCACGGTCGACCCCGGGGCGGACCGCGGCGAGGCCGGCAGCGGCTCTGGCGAAGGGCCCCCGCACCGCACCGACGGGATGGAAGCCGATCTGGCAGAAGCCGACCTGGTGAGTGCCGACCTGGTGTGTGCCGACCTGGTAGGTGCCGGCCTCCGCGCCGGCACCGCGTGCTCGCGCTGCCTGCCGCTGGGCCGGGCTCAGTTGCAGGCGGCCATGCAGGCGGCGTAGCCGGGGTCGGTCGGCGCGCCGCAGTTGCAGCCGCTGCCCTCGCCCTCGCCGCCGCTGCCCTCGCCCTCGCCCTCGCCGCCGCTGCCCGAGCAGGTGCCGACGCAGGTGCCGCTGCAGCGACAGTCGGTCGAGGCCCCGGAGACCTGACAGCTCCCGGCCGCGCAGTCCCAGTCGCAGCTCGCGCCCGCGCCGCAGGCGAAGCTGCAGCTCTGGTTGGCGCGACAGGTCGCGGTGCAGGTGGCGCCCTTGTCGCAGGCCATGTTGCACGACGTCTCGTCGTCTCCGCAGTCGTTGTGGCAGGTCTCCCCCTCGCCGCAGGCGGTGTTGTTGCCGGAGCTGGCGCTGTCGCCACAGCTCGCGAACGCGGGGAGCAGTGCCAGGACGAGCAGTGTACGCACCCAGTGACCCATCGGTGACCTCCACGACAGGGATGGCCAGGGTGAGCCAGACGATCGTCCCCCCCCCGGGCCATCGTGAGGGATCAGCATCGCACACCCGCGCACTTTGGGTCAATGACTACCTTTTACCTGGCAAAGGACGCAGCCCTCGGTCGCGGGAGCTGCGCCCTGCCGTCGTCCCTGTCCCACGAGCGGCTCAGTCCACGGTGCGCACCGGACGAAAGCCGATGTAGTACTGGAACTCGGTGGAGTTGCGGTAGCCGCGGTCGGCGAAGCGGAGCACCTCGGCCGCGCTGCCCCAGGCGCCCCCCCGCACCACCCGCTGCCAGGAACGGTCGTCGCCGACGGGGTCGACCTGCGGTCCGGGTGGCGGCGTGGGATCCCACTCGTCGGTGCACCACTCCATGACGTTGCCGAGCACGTCGAACAGCCCCCAGGGGTTGGGGGCCCGCGTCGCCACCTCGTGGCTGGCCTCGCCCGAGCTGGCGCCGTACCAGGCCCAGGGAGCCAGCGCCGGGTCCTCCTGGCCCGTGCCGGGCTGGGTCAGCTCGCCGCCGGGGAATGCGGAGGCCGTACCGGCGCGGGCCAGCAGCTCCCACTCGGCCTCCGTGGGCAGCCGGTAGCCCGGACAGCTCTGGAGCGGCGAGAACGCCGGCTCCGCCTCGTCGCAGGAGAAGTCCCCGGCACCGGGCGTCCCCAGACACCGGGTCAGCCGGTAGCAGGCCGGCAAACCCTCCTGGGCCGACAGCCAGTTGCACCAGGCCAGGGTCTCCTCCCAGACGAGGCGCTCCACCGGACGCGTCCCGCAGCCCGCGTCGCCACAATCCATCTGGAAGTAAGAGGGGTTGTCGACCTGGCTCCCCGCCCAGGTCATCTCGCTCCAGCGCCGCTGGGTGAGCTCGGCGGCCAGGACCAGAAACGGCCGGGTGATCTGCACCAGGCGCTGGGCCTCGTCGACCGCGCGGAAATCGCTCGCCTCTTCACCCGGGCATGCGTCGACCGCCCGCGGGTCCAGGCAGTTCCCCCCATCGATACTGGGGGTGCAGCCGGCTCCACACTCGGGCCCCGGGCTCCCCATGACGAAGGTACCAGAACACACCAACACCCAGCGCTCGTCGACGGGGGCCAGCGGATCCTGGGGGCCGGGGGTGCAGCAGCCCGCGACCTCGTCCACCGCCCCGTCACAGTCGTCGTCCGTCCCGTTGCAGACCTCGGGAGCACCGGCCCGGGGCGTACAGCTCTCCACGCCGTCGACGCAGCGGGCCGGCGCGGTGCACACGCCCCGCCCACAGGTCGTCGCGGATCGGTAGTCCTCGTCGGTCCGGCCGTCGCAGTCGTCGTCATGACCGTCGCAGGTCCCGTCCACCTCGACCTGGGGAGAGAGGGGCCGACAGTCGTCCACCACCCCGTCGGGCCCGCAGGTCCGATGCCCTCGGGCCTGGCAGTCACCCGTCCCGCAGACCGTCGGGCCGGGGAGGAAATCGTCGTCGGTCTGGCCGTCGCAGTCGTCGTCGATGCCATCGCAGGTGGTGTCCAGGGCCGACACCGCGTGACAGGGATCGCCTTCGCCCTCACCCTCGGTACCTTCGCCTTCGCCCTCGGTACCTTCACCCTCCCCCTCCGCCCCCTCACCCTCACCCTCACCCTCACCCTCACCCTCACCCTCACCCTCACCCTCCGCTCCTTCACCCTCACCCTCTGCTCCCTCGCCCTCACCCTCTGCTCCCTCGCCCTCACC
>JAVEVO010000146.1:0-17041 GCA_034005005.1 Myxococcota bacterium | reverse complement strand
ACCCCCCTCCCCCTCCGGGGGAGGGGGCTGGGGGAGGGGGAAGGGAGGGGGAGCCCGAGGGGGCGACCGTAGGTCCCCCCTCGGCCCCTCCCCGCTGGGAAGCGGACCAGGAGAACCATTGGTTGCACGCGTCCGAGAGAAAAAGGGGAAGCAAGGGTCATCAGGCCGCCGTGCAGGCCGGTCGCCACCCGAAGCTCGACCGGTCATCTTCGCTGTGCCGAGGGACTAACGGCGGATCAGGCGCCCCATCTCCTCGTACTCGGCCGAGGCCGCCCAGTGCAGCAGCTCGCCGTCGATGGGCACGTCGAGGTCCGCGGCCCGGAACGCGGCCCGCACGATGGCGTTGCGGATGTGGCCGCCGGAGACGTCGAAGGCCTCGGCGAGGTAGTCCCAGTCGACCTCCCCTGCGACGCGGGCCCGGGCGGGCAGCAGGGCCTGCCACAGGCGGCGCCGCTCCTCCTGCTCGGGCTGGGGGAAGTGGATGCGGAACTGCAGCCGGCGCTTGAAGGCCTGGTCGAGGGAGTTCTCGTGGTTGGTGGCGAGGATGGTGACGCCCTCGTACCGCTCCATCCGCTGCAGCAGGTAGTTGACCTCGAGGTTGGCGTAGCGGTCGACCGAGGAGGAGACCTCGGTGCGCTTGGTGAACAGGCTGTCCGCCTCGTCGAAGAACAGCACGACGTGGCCCCGGGCCGCCTCGTCGAAGACCCGCCCGAGGTTCTTCTCCGTCTCGCCGATCCACTTGGAGACGACCTGGCTCAGGTCGACCCGGAAGAGGTCCATGCCCAGCTCCGCGGCCACGACGCCGGCGGTGAAGGACTTGCCCGTGCCCGGCGGGCCGTAGAAGAGGGAGCTGACGCCCCGCAGGGTGGAGAACTTGGCCCGGAAGTCCCAGTCCTCCCACACCGTCCGCCGGTGCCGGAAGTACGCGACCATCTCGTGCAGCCGGGTGGCCGTCTCCTCGGGCACGACCACGTCCTCCCAGCGGCCGTGGGGCTCGATGTACTCGGCCACCGCGCGCATGCGGTGCGCGAGCTGGGCCCGGATCCCGGCGCGCACGTCGTCGGCCTCGACCTGCGCGTCGACGCCGCGGGAGCCGGCGCTGGAGAGGGCGCCCTCCGCGGCCCGGCGGATCAGGCCGCCGGTCAGGGGGTAGAGGTCGGCGATCTCGTGCAGGGGCAGGTCCGGGGCCGGCGGGACCGTCCCGGCGAGGAAGCGGCGCCAGAGCAGCTCCCGCTCCTCCATGCCCGGCACCGGCAGGTCGAAGGTCCACAGGGGCCGCTCCAGCAGCAGCCCGCTCTCCTCGGAGGTGGTCGTCAGCAGGACCGGCCCGGGGTGCTGCTCCAGCGCGTCGAGCAGGATCTGGCGCTGCAAGGTGCGCTCCCGGTCGTCGGGCTGCCCGCCCTCGAGGGCCTCGAGGTCCGTGAACAGGGGGAGCTGGCCCTGGACCAGGCAGTCCCGGAGCATGGCCTTGACGAAGGGGGCCCAGTCGTCGAGCTTGAGGTGCAGGCCCTCCAGCCGGACCCGGCGCAGGGGGCGGCCGAGGGAGCGGGCGAAGGCCGTGGCGAGCATCCGGCGCCCCGCGCCGAAGGGGCCGCGGAACAGCAGCACCGGCAGCGGGTGACCCCCGGCTGGCTGCTGCAGCAGGCCGCGCAAGGCCTCGGCCGCGGCGCGCCAGCGGGCGAGCAGGGGCGCCGCGGCCACCAGCTCCCCGAAGGGGTCGAGGCTCTCCTCGCGGCAGGGGCGCCAGGCGGCCTCCGCGGTCGCGGGCAAAGCGGCCATGCCCGCGAGGTGCGCGGCGAGCTCCTCGGGCAGGCTCACCTCGTGGTCGGTGAGCAGCCGGCTCGGCATGTCCTGGGCCGCGGCGACGCGCAGCAGGCCGCTGCGCTGCAGGGTGGCGTCCGGGGCGAAGAGCCGGCGGCCGAGGATCCGGCTCTCCCGGTCCGGGTAGAGCAGGCGCAGGCAGAGGTCCACCGAGACGTAGTTGAGCAGCACGTTGCGGTAGAAGCGGCCGATCTTGGTGCGAAAGCCCCCGTCGAGCGCGGGAGCCAGGGCCAGCACCAGGACGAAGGTCTCGTCCCGCGACAAGGCGAAGCGTCGCGCCACTCCCAGCAGGGGCAGCTCGCCGCCCGAATGGGTGCCGCGGCGCTCCAGCTCGGCGACCCGCTCCTCCGCGAGGTGGCGGGCCGCGTCGCGGGCCGCGGCCTCGGGAGAGTCGGGGGCCGGCTCCCCGGCCTCCTCCAGCCGGACCTCGAGCAGGTGGAGCCAGGCCTCGAGGAGGCGGGCGTTGTCGCGACGCTGCTGCTGGTCCATCCTCGCTCCTCGCCGGGCCCGATCCCGGCCGCGACCGGTGCGCCGCAGCGTCTCCCCCGTGGGTGGCGGGCGCGGTCCGCGTCGGCTATCCTGGCCGCGATAGGCCGAGAAGGCAACAGGGGCAGCGGCCGGGCGAGGTGGCGGGGCCATCGCGGGGCGCTGCCGGGAGAGGCTGCTCATGACCGCTGCTGCGGGCGACCCGCCAGGGCTCGTCGGATCTCCGCCGGAATCCGACCCCGAGTTCCTCGTCCGGCACCGGCTGCCTCGCCCTCTCAGCCGGGCCTACGAGGCCGTGCGCTTCGCGCTCGGGGCCGACGAGGAGCTGGCGCGCAGCCGCTGGTGCGCCCGGGTGGCCCTGCGCTTCGTCGCCGCCTTGCGCCAGGCCGGCGAGCTGGCGGCCGACCCCACCCTCCACCCGACCCCTCCCGGCCACGAGGAGCCCCGCCGCCGGACGTCCGGGCACCTGGTCCCCGCCGAGCTGGGCGGCGGCCTGCCCTACGCCCTCTCCCTGCTCGCCGGGGTCTTCGGTCTGCGGGAGGTCGCGAACCCTCGCCAGGAGCTGCTCCAGGCCCTCGCCGGGCTCGGCTACCTCGCTCGCTGCCGGATCGCGGTGGTCGAGCCGGCGGGGCTGCGGGTGCTGCTCGGCCCGCGCATCGAGGCGCCCCTGCCCGGGGAGCTGCCGGCCGCCGTCGCGGCCCTGCCCACCGGCACCCCGCTGCTCTGCGATCCCCAGGCCGGGCTCCTCCTCACCCTCGCCCCCCTGTTCGCCTGGCGGCCGGGGCCGGGGAGCGGCTTCGGACGCCTCGGGCTGCTGCGGCGAGTCCGGGGCGCGCGCGGGGACTACGTCGAGGAGGGGATCCCGGGCTGCCCGGGCTTCTCCGCTGTCCTCGACGGGCGTCCGGAGGTGCTCGCGCTGCCCCGCGACTGGGCGGGCTGGTCCCCGTTGCGCTCACCCCCGGCCCGCTTCGCGGACGGCAGCCAGCCGGCGGCCGACCTGCTCGTCGCCGGCCTGATCTGGCGCGGGGGGACCTCCGACGTGTACGCGGCGCGCACCGCCGCGGGCGAGCAGCTCGTGCTGAAGACCTTCGAGTACGAGCCCGGGGTCTACGACGAGAACTTCTGGCGGTTCTTCGAAGAGGAGCGGCTCTCCGCGCGGGTCGCGCACCCGCTGGTGCTCCGGTTGACCAGCCGCCGGCTCGCGGGCGGGCTCGTCCACCTGCAGGAGTGGATCCCCCGGGGCTCCCTCGCGGACCTCATCGAGACCAACGGGGTCCTGCCCCGGGGACGCGCGCTCGAGCTGTGCGGCTGGCTGGTGCAAGCGCTGCAGGCGGTGCACGCCGCGGGCATCCTGCACAACGACGTCAAGCCGGACAACCTGCTGTTCGACGACGAGGGGCGGGTGCGGCTGATCGATTTCGGCATCGCCACCTCCCGGGACAGCCCCCGCTGGGAGCTGCGCCCCGGGGTGCCCGCGGGCACCCCGGGCTACGTGGCGCCCGAGGTGGTCGCCGGTGAGCCGCCGACGCCGCAGAGCGATCTGTACGCCGCGGGCGTGGTCTTGCTGCGGATGCTCGGCGGCACGCCTCCGGCCCCGGGCGATCCCCTGGCCTCCCTCCCCGCCGGGCTCGGCCCGGAGGTCACGGGCTTCCTGACGCGCTGCCTCGCCCCCTCGCCCGCGGCCCGCTTCCCGACCCTGGCGGCGGCCGCGGCCGAGCTGGGTCGCCTGCAGGCCGTGGCCTCCTCCCCGACGGGCGTCGCGCTCGACATCGAGGGGACCCTCGTGACCTCCTACCAGGAGGGCGCGCCGCGCCCCGGGCTGGCCGACTTCCTCGATTTCTGCCTGCGCTCCTTCACGCGGGTCTTCCTGTACACCCTGGTCCCGCCCGCGGAGGTCCGGCAACTCCTCGCGCGGCTGGTGGCTGCGGGCACCCTGGCCCGCGAGGTCACGGCCCGGCTCGAGCTGGTCGACTGGCCGCGCGGCGAGGACGGCTCCCTGAAGGACCTGCGCCGCTGCGGCCTGCCGGTCGAGAGCTGCGCGATCGTCGACGACGCGGAGCCCTGGATCCCCGAAGACCAGGCCCATCGGTGGATCCCGGTGCCCGAATACAACGAGCCCAACCCCTTCGACCGGGGCCTGGCCATGGCCGAGGTGAAGCTCCGCCGGCGCTTCGACCTCCCCTGACCTCCCGGGGCGCTCGTTCCAGGTGGTCGGGAACTTTTCTGCCCGCCGGCTGTCCCATCGATCGGCGACCGTCGCGGTCGGCCAGACGGCTGGCGGCTCTCCCCGGCGGGGACGGCCCTCGGGGGGCCTTGGTGGGAGAGCGCTTTTTCCTTGACGGACAGGGGTTGAACCGCTTAGATTGCTTTGTCTTTTGGCCTGACGATTCTCCTGTAAATACAGGAGATTGGAGGCCAGAGACCGAGCCAGGAGGGTACTCGCCGTGGATAGAGCCGAGAGTCGCTACCTCCGCGTCGCAATCTTCTGGAAGGAGTCGATCGTCGCCGAAAAGGTCTTCAAAAAGGGCGAGAAGATCTACATCGGTGAGGAAATCGACAATACCTTCATTGTTCCCTCCACTCAGTTGCCTGCTCGGTTCCTGCTGCTGGATCCCATGGCCAACGGCGGCTACGTCCTCCACCTGAAGGACTCGATGCAGGGCCGCGTGGCCCCGAAGGGTAAGCCGGTCGCGGTGGCCGAGTTCTTGAAGTCGGGGGCCGCCAACCGCCAGGGGGACGAGTACCTCGCCGAGGTCTCCGGGGCCGACTGGGGCTCGCTCACCATCGGCAACCTCAACGTCTTCTTCCAGTTCATCGTGCCGCCCCCGAAGCTGGCCCCCCTGCCCCTGTTCCGGCGCTTCGACCTCTCCATGCCCGCGGCCGTGGTCATCGTCGCGATCGTCGAGCTGCTCGCCATCATGATCGGGCGGCTGATGTTCGTCGAGCACCTGCGGGACAACCAGGAGATCAAGGAGCGGTACGTCAAGTACCTCATCGAGAAGCCGAAGGTCGAGGAGGTCAAGCCCGAGGAGACCAAGGCCGCGGACGACGACGAGGGGAAGGTCGGCAAGGAAGACAAGAAAGACCTGACCAAGGTCCCGAAGAAGGACGAGGACATGGTCCGTAAGGTCAAGGACATGGGCATCCACCGCGCCCTGAACTCGAGCCTGATGCGCTCGGGCGCGATGGCCCAGGTGTTCGGCGACCGCACGGGGTTCGACTCGGCCATGAAGGTCGCGATGGAAGGGCTCGGCGAGCAGTTCGTCGAGGGGCAGGGCTCCGGCGGGCTCGGCTTCCGCGGCACCGGTCCGGGCGGCGGCGGCTTCGGCTTCGGCCGGGTCTGGGGCATGGGGAGCATCGACGGCTCGGGCGGGCGGGGCGTGAAGGCCGGGCTCTCCGGCAAGCGCCGGACCAAGGTCACCGCGTCGGTGCAGCGGGGCCAGTCCGAGGTGCAGGGCTTCTGCAAGACCGCGGACATCCAGCGCGTCGTCCAGGCCCGCTCCGCCGGCATCAAGTTCTGCTACGAGAGCGAGCTGCAGCGGGACCCGGGCCTCGCCGGCAAGGTCGTGCTCAACTGGGTCATCAACCCCGAGGGCGTGGTCAGCCGGGTCTACGTCGTCTCCTCGACGATGAACTCCCGCAAGGTCGAGGACTGCATGCTCCGGCAGGTCCGCCGCTGGACGTTCACCAAGCCGGAAGGCGGCCAGTGCTCCGTCAACTTCCCCTTCGTCTTCCGGGGCGGTGGGCTCTGAGCCGGCGTCCCCTGCCGCGCGCGGCGTGACCTGGCGTGGCCCGGCGAGCGATTGACAGGGGTGCCCTGCTCCGATAAGAAACGTGGCTCGGCACGAGGTGTCGAGGAGAGAAGCAGAAGTCAAGGCTCCGCAGACCAGGGGACAGCCTAGCACAGGGAGGAGAGGTTCCATGGGGTTCATCGCTCAATCGTTCAAGGAAGGTGGGCTCATGATGTGGCCCATCCTGTTCGCCTCGTTCCTCGTCTACGGCATCGCGATCGAGCGGATCATCTTCCTCTGGTTCCGCGCGGCCACGAACAAGGAAGAGTTCGTGCGGAACGCCCTGAAGATCATCTACAAGGGCAACCTCTCCGCGGTGGTCGACTTCGTCAGCACCCAGAACTCCCCGCTGGCCCGCATCGTCCACGCCGGTCTGCTGAAGGTCCGCGGCAAGGACGAGGACGTCCAGGTGGCGATGGATGAGGCCGCCCTGTCGGAGCTCCCGAAGATCGAGAAGCGCACCCCCTACCTCGCCATGTTCGGCAACGTCGCGATGCTCCTCGGGCTGCTGGGCACCATCTCCGGGATGATCATCTCCTTCGCGGCGGTGGCCAACGCCGAGGCGAGCGAGAAGGCCGCCAAGCTGGCGCTGGGCATCTCCGAGGCCATGAACTGCACCGCGTTCGGGCTGCTGGTCGCCATCCCGGCCCTGCTCTTCTACGCGTTCCTGCAGGGCAAGACCCAGGCCATCCTCGACGACATCAACGAGGGGACGGTGCGCGTGCTCAATGCGATCCTCGCGCACCGCGACAAGCTCGTGGCCTCGGCGAAGGACGAGTGATCCGCTAGCCCCTGACCGGCCTCGGGCCGGCGGTGGCGGGTCTGCACCCGCCCAGGGCAGCCGGATCGGCTGCAGGAGGATCCCATGGCAGGCGGCGGAGCTCCAACCCCGAGCAAGGGCGGCAAGAAGTCCGTGGACTTCACCGTCAACCTGGTGCCGACCATCGACTTGCTGTCGGTGCTGATCTCCTTCCTGCTGATCACCGCGGTCTGGACCCAGCTCGCCCGGATCAGCACGGACACCGCGGTGCAGAAGTCGATGGAGAAGCCGCGGCAGGACAAGGAAAAAGAGAAGAAGATCAACATCCTGCTCGGTGTGGACGAGATGAAGGCCAACCTCACCGGTCAGGAGCTGAAGATCATCAAGAAGTCCGACTACCCGGACGAGGCGAAGCAGTTCGACGAGCTGCGCCGCACCCTGGAGGACTTCAAGAAGAAGGCTGGCGACACCAAGCCCCCGGTGATCCTGGCCTCCGAGGACAACATCCCCTACCGCAACCTGATCAAGGCCATGGACCTGTGCCTCGACGTCGGGTTGACCGGCATCTCCGTGGGTGACCCCGAGGCGGTCACCGGCGAGCTGCTGTAAGGGAGCGAGCCTGGGTCCGGGAGCCGCCCGGCCCGGCCGTGACGAGGGAGGAGCCGATGCCGATCAAGAAGCCCGCCAAGCGGCTCGGGCGCTCGGTGAAGCTGAAGTTCGTGACCGACATGATCATGGGTCACGGCAAGCTGTCGCCGATCCACGACCTGAACGTCACGCCGATGGTGGACATGCTGGTGATGCTGGTCATCTTCTTGCTGATGACCTTCAGCGCCACCGGCGAGATCCTGTTCATCTCCAAGGACATCGTCCTGCCCGGTGCGTTCAACGCCACGCCCATGGAGCGGGCCCCGGTGATCGCCATCTCCAACGCGGCGATCGCCTTCGAGGGCGAGATGGTCGTGAACACCGCGACCGTCAACGAGAAGACCTTCCCGGGCGGCAAGATCCCGGCCCTCAAGGAGCTGCTCGATCGCTCCCGCCAGTCCTGGACCGACTCCCACCCCAGCGGGGAGTTCAACGGCCAGGTGATCATCCAGTGCCACAACGAGGTGCCGTTCCTCGTGCTCAAGATGATCATGAAGACCTGCGCCGAGGCGCAGTACATGGGCATGAACTTCGCGATCCAGGAGGTCTCCCGGGCCGCGGCGACCCCGCCCGCGCACGCCGGCTGACCCCCTCTCTGCCTGTCCTTCCTGCTCGGTCCTCCCGCTCCTGACGCACCCCCGGTCCTCTCCGAGCATCGATCCTCGGCCACGCTGTCGGGTGGCTCGACCCGCTCCCGCTCCCGCTCTGCGAGGAGAGGTGGGCCGATGCGTCCGCCAGGGTCGGGCGCAAGCGTGGGGGGGGGGGAGAAGGTCGGGCGGGGGCGGGGGAAGCAGGGCGGGCGAGGGCGGGCGCGGAGCTACTTGCCGAGGGCCTTCAAGGCGGCGGTGACCAGCAGCGGCCAGACCGTGGTGGCGTCGGCGTAGACCTCCGCGAAGCGTCCGCCCTCGTGGGGCGGGACGAACTTCCCCCAGGACACCCCCTCCGAATAGGTGCAGCCGGAGAGCCCGCCCCAGTGCACCGGCTCCGGACAGATGCGCACCCCGTACTGGAAGCGGGGCTGGCCGACGTCGATCCCGGCGCGGACCTCCATCAGGTCGCAGAAGGGACCGACCTGCTGGGCCCAGTTGCGGGGCACCCCGCCGCCGATGGTGAGGATGCCGAGCCGCTGCTGCTGCGAGATCCGCTTGCCGTAGGACAGCAGGTCGAGGAAGGGGTTGTAGGTCGGCAGGTGGCTCCAGGGGTCGGTGTCCACGTCGGCCCCTCGCTGGCGGGCCTCGATCATCGCCCGGATCGCGACGTCGAGCCCGAGCTCCGAGTCGGTGAACGCGGGGATGTAGACCGGGACCTGCCGGCGGTAGGCCGCGGCGAGGATCGCCGGCTGGTCGGTGGACTCGTCGAGGATCTGGCCGATCTGCCGGCACAAGGTCTCGGAGGCCCAGGGCCGGGACAGATCGAGGCGGGTCAGGGCCCGGGCGACGAACTGCTCGACCTCGTTGAGGTTGGATTCCATCTCCAGGGTGTCGTAGACCCGGTTGTAGCCCTTCTCGTAGAGCTCCTCGTCGTTCATCCCCGGGCGGACCTTGTAGTGGGCCAGCCCGAGGCCCTCGGTCAGCCCATGGGCCATCAGGGCGCCCGTGGACACGACCGCCTGGACCATGCCCGCCTCGATCATCCGGCAGACCAAAAGCCCCATCTTGGCCACGCTGAGCGCGCCCGAGAGGGTCAGCACGACGAAGCAGTCGGGGTCGCGCACCATCTCCAGGAGGATGCCGTAGGCCTCCCCGAGGGAGCGCCCGGAGAAGGCGGTGTGGCTCATGGCTTCGAGCAACTGTTCGAAATCGTTGATCTTTAGCGGATCGAGCGGCTGGAGCGGCTCCAGCCCGTCGGCGCGTCCATCGTGCAGCTCCCTGACAGTCGCCATCTCGCTCCTCCTCGTCCTCGCGTGGACCTTGCCCGCCGGCAGGTGGCCGACGGGGCTATCCATCGCCGCTCGGGCGGCGGGAGTCAACCCTGCGCGCCCGGCCCGGGCTGCGGGTTGACTTCCCGCCCTGCTCCGGGATAATGCCTGCATCTCCCGCAACCCGAGGGACGAACATGAACCGTCGATCGAACCAGCTCCTCGCCTGCCTGCTCGCGGCAGCCTTCTGCGTGGCCGGGCTCACGTCCTGCGGCCCCACCGATCCCAGCACCGCGGAGTACTGGATCGTCAAGCTGAAGACCAAGGAGCGCAAGCAGGCGATCCGCCAGCTCGCCGGGATGGGCGAGACCGCGTTCGTCGCGGTCCCCCACCTGGTGAAGATGTACGACCAGAACAAGGAGAAGGGCGACGTGGTGGTCGCGCTCGCCCAGCTCCGGCCCGGGACCCCGGAGCTGCGGCCGCAGGTGCTCGACCGGCTCGCCAAGGCCATCGTGGATCCCACGGAGCAGGCCGCGGCCGCGGCCGCGGCGGCCGCGCTCGGCGAGATGGGCGCGACCGAGAAGCTGCGCGACCTCATCGGGGTGCTCGGCACCACCATGGAAGACGAGGTGAAGGCCGCGGCCCTGCGCTCGCTCATCAAGCTGAAGGACCCCTCGGTGGTCGACGATCTGATCAAGGTCGTGGACGGCGATCCCGACAAGCAGTGGATCCATCTCAACGAGCTGGCCTGCCAGGCACTCGGGGAGATCGGGATGCCCACCGTCGAGAAGGCCTTGCCGGCCATGGTGCGCGGCATCTTCCTGCGGGATCGCTTCCAGCGGCTCGCGTTCAAGGGCTGCGCGCTCGCCCTGATCAAGTGCGGGGACCCCGCCGCGGTGGCCGTCCTCAACGCGATGGACGGCAAGGACCCCGTGCTCCAGGAGCTGGCCGTGCAGCGCGGCTTCGTCGACGGGCTGATCGCCGAGGAGGGGGTGAAGATGCTCTCCCTGCTGCGGTACAAGCCCGCGGCCGCACGGGTCCAGCAGGAGCTGGTGGTGAAGCTGATCCCGCCCCAGAGCTACGACGAGAAGAAGCAGGAGATGTGGTCCATCATCGAGGCCCAGCGGTTCCAGAACTCCATCGACACCCTCGGCCGGATCGGCGACGACGCGACGGTCGCCGAGCTCGCCAAGTGGCTGTACAAGGACGAGTACCTTCGCCGGGTGCGGGTGCCCTTCGCCCTGACGGCCATCGGCACCCCGGCCGCCTACAAGGAGCTGCTCAAGGCGGCCCAGACCGCGATCCTCGACAAGGACAAGACCTGGTTCCGCATCGACTGTGCCCAGCAGCTCGCCTTCCTCGCCGGGCCCGGCGAGATCGCCGACCTCGAGGGCGTGCAGAAGGTCATCGAGAAGATCGAGCCGGAGCTGAAGGCGTTGCAGGCCGCGGAGCCGCAGGCCGGCGCCCAGGACTTCCTCGACCGGATCGAGGGCTTCCGGCAGAACATCGCGGCCCTGCGGGAGTGCCAGGAGGCCATCCCCTGCTGGACCGGGAAGCTCAAGGACAAAAACCCCTTCGTGCGGGAGAAGGCCGTCTGGACCCTCGCCCGCAGCAAGGACCCGCAGGGGCTCGACGTGCTGCTGGCCAACCTCGGCACGCCCGAGTTCGAGCTGCGCAACTGGATCCTCAACGCCTTGCCCCTGGTCTGCGATCAGCGCTGCGTGCCCGCGCTCGAGGGCGTGATCGCCGCGGAGGCCGACAAGGTCGCGTTCAAGGGGTTCCGCGACCTGATGACCTTCGTGCTCGCGCAGGTCCGGGCGCGCTAGCCCGCCAGCAGGCCGTCGGCGCCCGGCGGCCCTCCGAGGTCCCCCGATGTTGACCCTCACCGTCACCTCTGGCGACAGCCGCGGCCGGACGGTGCGGCTGCAGCCCGACTCCGCCGCCCTGCTCGTCGGCCGGGGGGGAGAGTGCGGCCTGCAGCTCGGCGACACCCACGTCTCCACGCGGCACGGCCGGATCGAGTTCGACGGCAGTAGCTGGTGTTTCCGGGACCTGCTCTCCACCAACGGCTCGGTCCTGCTGCGTGCGGGCGTGCAGCGGCGGATCGACGCGAGCTGCGGCAGCGAGGTCGAGCTGCAGGACGGGGACCGGCTGCTCCTCGGGGATCCCGAGCGGGCGGTGGTCCTGGCGATCTGCGAGGAGGAGGGCGAAGAGGAGCCCCGGGACGTCCTCGCCCTGCGGCGGGTCTCCGAGCTGCCCAGCCTCACGGTGCAGGTCGGTCGCGAGCCGGCCCGGCTGGCCGCCCTGTACCGGCTCGCCCAGCAGGTCGGCCGGGGGCTCGACCTCGGCGAGGTGCTGGAGCAAGCCGCCCGGACGATCCAGGAGCTCTTGCCCCAGACCACCCACCTGGCGGTCTTCTTGCGGGAGGGGGAGCGCTTCGTGCGGGCCCTCGGTCGGGTCATGGACCCCGCTGGCGGCGGCTCGGCTCCCGCGCTGGTCGACCTCGGCCGCGAACCCGACCTCGGTCCGCTCCCGGGTGAGGAGGGCGCCGAGCTGCACCTCAGCCGGACGTTGCTGCGCCAGGTCCTCTCGGAGAAGGCCGCGGTCCTCGCGTCCAACGCGGCCGAGCAGTTCTCCGGGTCCCACAGCATCGCCTGCGCCCGGATCCGCTCCACCCTCTGCGTCCCCCTGTGGAGCGAGGAGGAGATCATCGGCCTGCTGCAGGTCGACAACCGGCGGGTCGTCGGCAGCTTCGGCGAGCGCGACCTCGAGGCCCTGACGGTGCTCGCGGCCCAGCTCTCCCTGGCGGTCGGCAACGCCCGGCTCTTCACCCGGCTGCGGCTGGCCGAGGAGGCGGCCCGCAAGGAGGCCGGCTTCCTGCGGGCGCGGGAGCGGCAGCAGCGACGGATGATCCTCGGCGAGAGCCCGGCCATGCGCCGGGTGATGGAGCTCGTCGCCCGGGTCCGGGATACCAAAGTCCCGGTCTGCGTGCTCGGCGAGACGGGCACCGGCAAGGAGCTCATCGCCCGGGCGATCCACGACGAGGGGGAGCGCCGGGAGCGGCTGTTCGTCGCCCAGAACATGGCCGCCCTGCCGGACTCCTTGCTGGAGAGCGAGCTGTTCGGCCACAAGAAGGGAGCCTTCACCGGCGCGGACCGGGACAAGAAGGGGCTCTTCGAGACCGCGGACGGGGGGACGATCTTCCTCGACGAGATCGGCGAGCTTTCGCCCGCCTTGCAGGCCAAGCTCTTGCGGGTGCTGCAGGAAGGGGAGATCCGCCCGGTGGGCGCGACCGCGTCCAAGCCCGTGGACGTGCGGGTGATCTCCGCGACCCACCGGGACCTGGAGGCCGAGGTCGAGGCGGGCCGTTTCCGCCAGGACCTCTACTACCGGCTGCTGGTCTTCCCCATCAAGCTGCCACCGTTGCGGGAGCGGCGGGAGGACCTGCCCCTGCTGGTGCGTCACTTCCTGGAGCGGTACAGCGTCGAGCTGAAGCGGCCGCCCGTGAGCATCTCGCCCGACGCCTTGCAGCAGCTCACCGGCTACTCGTGGCCCGGCAACATCCGGGAGCTCGAGAACGAGGTGCAGCGCCTGGTCATCTACGGGGCCGAGGGCGGGCTGGTGCTGCCCGAGCACCTCTCCACGCGCATCAGCCAGACGGCCTCGACCCTGGAGCGGCTCGATCCGCGACCGGGCACGCTCAAGGAGATGGTCGCGGAGGTCGAGCGGGTGCTCGTCAGCCGCGCCCTGCGCGACGCGGGCGGCAACAAGAGCCAGGCCGCCCGGGTGCTCGGGCTGACTCGCGAGGGCCTGCACAAGAAGCTCAACAAGCTCGGTGTTGTCTGACTCCCGACGCCCGGGCTCACCACGGGTCGGGATCGGGAGTCGGCTCTGCGGGGAGGGCGGCAGCCGCGGCGGCCTCGCTGCTCGCGAGCAGGTAGCCCGTGAGGAAGTCGGTGATCGCGGCCTCCAGCCCCACGTCGTGCCCCGCCTTCTCGGAGAGGTACCACTTGTGTTCGAGGAGCTGGCAGTAGACGCCGGGCTCGTCCGTGAGGTCGGGTGTGGCCGCGCGCAGGCGGGCGAGGCTCGGCAGGTAGGTCTCCCGCATCCAGGTGAACGCCGCGCTGCTCAGGGGCGTGCTGCGATTGATCCGG
Organism: Myxococcota bacterium; assembly: GCA_034005005.1. Lineage (GTDB taxonomy): Bacteria > Myxococcota_A > JAVEVO01 > JAVEVO01 > JAVEVO01 > JAVEVO01. The sequence goes on along the minus strand of JAVEVO010000146.1, from coordinate 3,523 downwards.
CGGCTGAGGGTCGCCTTGAGCTCCCGGATCTCGTTGAGCATCAGCCGCGACTCGTGGTCCTTGGCGACGATCCCGGTCAGGTTGTGCAGGTGGTGGCGGTGGTAGCTCTGGTCTGTGACCAAAGTCCTGATCCGCAGCTTTCCCTGGTCCCCTAGTTCGACGAGCTCCACCTCGTCGACGGAGAAGCCGAGCTGGTTCAGGGCCTCGATCCGCTCGTGGATCCGGTACCGCTCGTGCTTGTCGACGACGACCTCCCGGCGGATCTCCTGCCACAGCCCGTCGTACTGCTCCCGGATGCGGCGGACGATCTCCTCCGGCTGCAGCCGCGCGGCGAGCCCCGGATGCTCGGCGGTCAGATCGACGAGGTCGCCGTAGACGTTCTCCTCCATGATGTCCAGGTCGTGCAGGCGCAGGCTCTCGCCGAGGCCCTCGTGCAGGGCCGAGGTCTCCGCGTCGACGAGGTAGGCGCCGAGCTGCCCCGCGTCTCGCTTGAAGAGCACGTTGGACAGGGAGCAGTCGCCCCAGAAGCAGCCCGCGAGGTGCAACCGCACCAGCAGGCAGGCCATCGCGCTGAGCAGTCGCTCCTGGTAGCGCGCCATCCCCTGGGTGACGAACAGGCTGCGATACGGCAGGGAGAGGTCCAGAAAACGGGTGAGCAGCAGCGAGCGTGGCGCGGCGGTCGGGGAGGGCAGCAGCTCGACGTGGCCCACGGCCTCCACCGCGGGGAGCCCCTTGGCCTGGAGTCGCCGCAAGAGCTCGTACTCGGCCGCGGCGAGCCGCGGATCGGGCAGCTCCTTGATGGCGAAGATCCCCGAGGCCCCCTGCTCGACGAAGAGCACCTCGTGACGGGAGAGCCCCCGCTCCACCTCGACCAGGCGGTCGCAGACGCCCGGCCACTCGGTGAGGGGCCGCGCCCAGGGCAGCTCGAGGAAGTCGGGGAAGCCGGGGCGGACGTGGATGCGGTGGCCCGGGTCGCTCATGGGGTCCTCGCTGGTCGGGGCCGGAGAGGCCGGGACGGAGGCTGGTCGGCCGCCGCGGCCGGCCATGGCCGGGGAGCGAAGATAGCACGCGGCGCGGCGGAGGTCAGCCGGGGCGGCGCGCGCGGAGGCGATGACGCGGCGCGCCAGCAGGTGGACAGGGGGCGCCGGCGCGTGGTAGCCTGCCTGCACCGTTGCACCCGGAGAGGGGAGGGACACCTCGAGGAGGCGCCAGGATGCAGCCCTACTTCATCGTCAAGGCCCTGCTGTTCACGTTCGTGCTCGTGCTGGCCACGGTCATGTTCTGGCAGCGCTGTCGTGAGCTGTTCGCGTACCTCCAGCTCGCCCAGCCGTCGGACCGGCTGGGGGATTGGGGCCGCCGGGTCGGGTCGCTGATCCGGTACGCGTTCCTCCAGGCGCGGGTCCTCTCCAAGTGGGACGGCTTCGTCCATGCCCTGATCTTCTGGGGCTTCCTGATCCTGATGCTGGCGAAGCTCGACAGCATGGTGCACACCTACACCCTGTATCGCTTCTGGGCCCTGTTCGGCGAGGTGCCCGAGAAGATCTTCCTGTTGCTGGAGAACCTGGCCTGCACCTGGGTCCTCGTCATGATCCTCTGGGCCGCGGTGCGTCGCCTGCTGCGCCCCCGTCGGCTCAAGCCCAGCCGGGACGCCAAGCTGATCCTGAGCTTCATCCTGCTCATCGTCGTCACCGAGCTGTTCATGGTCGCCTTCGACCACTACGACGTGAAGGCGGTCTACCTGGGGCCGGTCAACGTCATCCCCGTCTCCTCGCTCCTGATCCCGCTGCTCGACGGACTCGGCGGCCAGCCGACCCGGGCCCTGGTCGGGGAGCTCTTCTTCTGGACGCACTGGGGCGTGATCCTCTCCTTTTTGGTCCTCATCCCCCGGAGCAAGCACCTGCACCTGCTCGGTGCGATGCCCAACGTGTTCTTCAAGCGCTTCACCGCCCGGAGCGCGCTCCCGAAGATGGACTTCGAGGCCCTCGAGGCCGCGGGGGCCGAGAGCTTCGGGGTGTCCAAGGCCGAGGAGTTCCCCTGGAAGACCATCCTGGACACCTACGCCTGCACCCAGTGCGGCTGGTGCAACGAGTACTGTCCGGCCAACCTCACGGGCAAGCCCCTGGCCCCCCGGGAGGCGCTGCACGGCATCCTCGACGACATGGACGCCCGGGGGAAGGTCATCCTGGCGACCCGGCGGGCCGAGCTGCAGCGGCTGGCGCAGGAGAAGCCCGAGCTGCCCCTGGCCGAGCGGGAGCAGCAGGCCCTGGCCACGGCCAAGGCCAAGGCCGACGAGGTCGCCAAGCCCCTGCTCGGGGAGACGGAGGAGGCCGGCTGGATCACCCACGAGGTGCTCTGGTCCTGCACCATGTGCGGCGCCTGCGAGGCCCACTGCCCGGAGCTCATCGAGCACGTCAGCGCCTGGATCGAGCTGCGGCGCTACCTGGTGCTCACGGAGTCGAGCTTCGCGCCCGAGCTGGCGACCACCTTCCGCAACCTCGAGAACAACTCCAACCCCTGGGGGATCTCCTCGTCGTATCGCGCCGACTGGGCCGAGGGCCTGGAGGTGCCGACCTTCGACGCGGCCGCGCACGAGTACCTCTTCTTCGTCGGCTGCGCCGGCTGCACCGACGATCGGGACAAGCGGGTCAGCCGGGCCCTGGTCGAGGTCCTGCGGGCCGCCGGGGTCTCCTTCGGCATCCTCGGCACCGAGGAGCGCTGCTGCGGCGATCCGGCCCGGCGCCCGGGGAACGAGTACCTCTACCAGTCCCTGGCCACGGAGAACATCGAGCTGTTCCAAGGCAAGAAGGTCCAGAAGATCGTCACCGCCTGCCCGCACTGCTTCAACACCCTGGCCCACGAGTACCCCCAGCTCGGCGGCCAGTTCCAGGTGATCCACCACTCGCAGCTCATCGCCGAGCTGCTCGCCGGGGGGCGGCTGAAGCTCGACGGCGGTGGGCCCGCCCGCCGGGTCAGCTACCACGATAGCTGCTACCTCGGGCGGTGGAACGACATCTACGACGCGCCCCGGGAGGTCGTCACCGCGCTCCCCGGCGTCACCCTCCACGAGCCCGCGGGCACCAACCGCAAGAAGGGCTTCTGCTGCGGCGCGGGCGGTGGCCGGATGTGGCTCGACGAGAAGATCGGCAAGCGCGTGAACCTCGAGCGGACGGATCAGCTCCTGGCCACGGGGGCCGACACCTTCGCGGTGGCCTGCCCCTTCTGCATGACGATGCTCAGCGACGGCGTGAAGGACCGGGCCAAGGAAGAGCAGATCAAGGTCCTCGACCTGGCGGAGCTCGTCGCGGGTGCCCTGCCGAAGAAGCCGGCGGCGCCGGAGGCTCCTCCGCCGGCGTGATCCCGTCGGGCTCGTTCCCTGGCAGCTCTGGCTTCCGTTCTTCCGGGGGAACCCGCGGTTCCCCCGGACCCCCCTCCCTGCGGCCGAGGGGGGACCTGCAATAGTCCTTTTGTTCTTCATCTCCTGCCGAGGGGGGACCTACGGTCGCCCCCTCGGGCTCCCCCTCCC
>JAVEVO010000145.1:0-17096 GCA_034005005.1 Myxococcota bacterium | reverse complement strand
AGGGAGAGGGCGCCGAGGGTGAGGGCGAAGGTACCGAGGGGGAGGGAGAGGGCGCGGAGGGAGAGGGCGAAGGCGCCGAGGGTGAGGGCGAGGGCGCGGAAGGGGAAGGCGAAGGCGCCGAGGGTGAGGGCGAGGGCGCGGAAGGGGAGGGCGAAGGCGCCGAGGGTGAGGGTGAAGGCGCCGAGGGTGAGGGCGAGGGCGCGGAAGGCGAGGGCGAAGGCGCGGAAGGCGAGGGCGAAGGCGCCGAAGGGGAGGGCGAAGGCGCCGAAGGGGAGGGCGAAGGCGCCCTGCCCGTCGAAGGCGGGCTCTTCCTCAGCGAGTACGTGGAGGGGGCCGGTGACGACAAGGCGATCGAGCTGTACAACGCCAGCCTGGCCGCCATCGATCTGGAGGCCGCGAGCTGCCAGCTCGCAACGCTGGTCAACGGGGGACCCGTCCGCTACGTCCTGGGGCTCGAGGGCGTCGTCCCGGCCGGGGGGACCTGGGTGATCGGTCACCGGCGGGCCTCGGCCGCGCTGGTCGCCCGCTGCACCGTCACCACCACCCACTCGGCCTTGACCTTCAACGGCAACGACTCCCTCGAGCTGAGCTGTGGCGGGGTCGTGCTCGACGTGTTCGGCCAGCAGGGGGTGGACCCCGGCGAGAGCTGGGGCGAGGGGCAGTTCCTCACCAAGGACGCTACGTTGCGCCGTCACTGCGGGATCACCCGGGGGGACCCCGACGGTGCGGATCCCTTCTCGCCGGTCGCCCAGTGGTATGCCTTCCCCCCGGGCTACTTCTTCGGCCTCGGCCAGCACGATCCCGACTGCTCCGCGCCGCTCGGGATCTCGCCGGGCCAGGCCTGCGGCTGCGACTCCGAGTGCGCCTCACCCTCCGCGGACCACCTCCCCATCTGCGTCACGGGCATCTGCATGCTGATGGCCAAGGGCCTGACCTGCAGCGCCGAGGGGTCCGTGCTCGAGTGCCCGGAGGGGCACCGCTGCTGGGACGAGTTCGGCACGGGGCTGCCAGTCTGCTGGCCGGATTGCGCCACGTCCGCGTGCGCGGGGGTCTGCGACGACGCGGGCTCGTGCACGCCGTTGCAGGGCTACGAGTGCAACGAGGAGTGCAACGTGATCTGCACGCCGCTGGGGGTCTGGTAGCCGCCGGGCCGCGGGCTCGTCCGGGGCGGGAGGGCGCGCTGGTCGGGCGCCTCGCGACCGCGGGAGCCTTCAGGGAGCCGCGGCGACGTCGATGTTCAGCACGTGGTAGGCCGCGCCGAGGTTGGCCTTCACCTTCCAGGCGCCCGTGCGGGCGAGGGGCTTGGTGAAGCGGACCACGGCCTGGACCGGGTCCGAGTCGAACACCCGCACCTCCTCGATGCGCCCCGGCGTCGGGTCGTACAGGGTCAACCGGCCGATCTTGGTCCCCGGCCGTGCCCAGAAGAGCCGGGCGGCGAGCTGCTCCCCCGGCTGGAGCCGCAGGGGCTCCGCGGTGCAGCGGCGCTCTTGCAGCGCGTCCCCTTGCACGGGGCAGAGCTCGAGCCGGGCGAGCGGGTCGACCCGCTCCCCGAAGACCTCCTGGCGCCGCTGCGCGTCGAACCGGACGCGCTGGGCCTTGGTCTCGCCGGTCTCCTGGCCGAGCTGCGCGTAGGCCTCGTCGGTGGCCTGCTGCCAGCGGGCGATCAGCTCCGTGTACAGCCCCGTCAGGTTGCGGCGGCGGGCCGCGAGGTCCCGCTGCTCGGTCGGGTCGGCGAGACGGTCGTAGAGCTGGGCCTTGCCCGATTCCCGGTGGAGGATGAACTTGTACTGCCCGTCCAGCACGCCGAGGTGCTTGCGGGAGAACAGGTAGACCGGCCGCTCCCGGTAGCGGGTGGAGACCAGGCTCTGGCCTTGCCACGAGTGGGTCGTCGGGACCCCCGCGATCTCGAGCAGGGTCGGCACCAGGTCCACCGAGCTGCCCACGCGGCGTGAGCGGCGCGCTCCCCCGAAGGTCGCTCCCGGGTAGAGCACCAGCGGGACCCGCACGCTCTCGTCGTAGACGAAGCCGCCGTGGTTGTGGTTCTGCGGGTGGAGCTCGCCGAAGGCCTCCCCGTGGTCCGCCGTGACGACGATCACCGTCCGCTCGAGGGTGCCCAGCCGCTGCAGACCCTCGACCAGCCGCTGCAGCGCCAGGTCGGCGTAGGCCAGGGAGGCCTGGTACGCCTGCTTGCGCGGGTCCCCGGGCCGGCTCGCCAGGTGCTCGTAGCCCGGCGGCAGCGTGTAGGGGTGGTGGGGGTAGATCGCCTTGTACTGCAGGAAGAACGGGCGGTTCGCTGCTCGTTGGTCCGCGATCCAGGCGAGCGCGCGGTCGACCATGAAGGTCTCTGCGACGCCCCAGGTCATGTGGAGGTGGGCTTCCCGGTCGGCCGGCGGCAGGCGGTCGAGGTCCTCGAGGTGGTCGATCCGGTGCCGCAGCAGGAAGAGGTCGAAGGAGTCGAAGCGGCTCTCCCCGGGGGTGAAGTAGGCCGTGGTGTAGCCCTGCGCGTGCAGCAGATCGGCCAGGATCGGGATGCGCAGGTTGGAGTAGCGGGCGATGTCCGCGCCGCCCGCGATGTACGGGTAGCGACCGGTCATGGTCGCGAAATCGCTCCGGGTGCTCGCGGGGAAGATCACGTGGAACTGGTCGAAGCTCAGCCCGTCGGCCGCGAGCCGGGCCAGGAACGGTGTGGTGTCGTACCGGTTCGCGGGGTCGAGGGAGCTGTCGCGCCAGGCGAGGCTCTCGAGGATCACCAGCACGATGTCGAGCGGGCGCTTCGGGCCGAGCTGCGCGAGGGCCTGCTGGACGGGCAGGAAGTCCTCCGGCGGCTGCGGGCGACCGCGCAAGGTGCGGTCCAGGTTCCACTCGCCGGGGGTGCCGGGCTCGAGCGTGGAGGCGACGTCCGGCTGGAGCCAGGAGCGCACGGCCTCCACGGGCGCGGTGTGCTGCAGCTCGTACTGCTCCGCGTGGCGGGCCAGCAGCCCGCCGAGGGGCAGGTAGAGCACCAGCAAGAGCGTCACGGGCCCGGGGCGGCGTTGCAGCCAGGTGGCCGCCCGGACGAGCGGGCCGAGCGGGCGGGGCAGCCACAGCGAGGTCGCGGCCCCCAAGGCGAGGACCGTGAGCAGCCCCCCCGAGACGTCGAGGGCCGCCACCAGGGACGAGCGGAGCGCGGCGAGGTCGTGGCTGGACTCCCACAGGGAGCGGTCGAGGTGGGTGAAGAAGAACTCGTAAGCGAGCTGATCGACGGCGAGGTAGAGGTACAGCGGGGTCGCCAGCAGCGCGCCGACCGCTCGCCAGGCCCGGCCGAGGCGCGCCAGCCCCCCGACGAGCGCGCCGAGGACCAGCGCGACCGCCAGGTCCTCACCGCCGAGCAGCGGCAAGGTCCAGGGGGGGGCCGGGCGGAGGCTCGGCCAGTGGCCGAAGACTCGTAGCAGGTCCCCGCAGGCCAGCACCTTCGCGGTCCAGCCCACCAGCAGGTAGCCACACGCCGCGGTCAGCCCCCAGGCCCAGCCCTGGCGCGCCGCCGGGGAGGAAGGCGGATGTGCCGGGGGAGGCTGGGACGGGGGCGAGGTGTCCCCGGGGACGGGAGTGGGTGGGGAGGCCGTCGGGGGGACCGGAGCTTGCGGCTCGTGGGCCGCGCTGTCGTGGGCGCTCCCCGGGAGGAGCGGCCGTCCTGAGTCTAGCTCTTTGATTTTATATGGTTTTGGATGCACCTGCCGCCCGTCGCCCCCCTGGCCAGACCACCCGTCCTTTCTTTACCGGAGACGAGTTGCGGTGGCAACGGGTGATCCGCCGTGGGCTCCTCGCTTGTCCGGTGACTCCACCCGGCTGCTGGCGTCCGTGCCGCGCGCCCCGGCCAGCCGTCATGGTGGGGGCCGGCCGATGGCTCGGCCCTCGCCCTCTGCAGACCCCGGTTTCGCTTTCGGCAGACCCTGCTCCCGAGGTACCCTGGGCGACGCCGGCCTCACGCTCCGCAGCGGTCGCCGGGGAGGTCGCGGTGGTCTCGCGCTTGCGTCCAGGACGTCCCCTCTTGTCCCTCGGGCTCCTCGTCGTGGCCGTGGTCCTCGTCTACCTCCCCTCCCTGAGCGGCGACCTGGTCTGGGACGACGTCCTGCTGATCCGCGACAATCCGGCCCTGGGCAGCCCGGCCACGGCCTGGGACGCGGCCTGGGGCGATTTCTACGCCCAGCGGCCCGATCTCCCGCGCGCCGGCTACCTCCGCCCCCTGCCCGTGCTGCTGAACGCGGCCACCTACCAGCTCTGGGGGGCCTGGGCGTTGCCCTACCGGGTCACCAACCTGCTGCTGCACCTCGGGGGCGCCTTGCTCCTCGCCTGGCTGCTGGTCCGCCTCGGGGCGCCGGCGAGCTCGACGGAAGCGAATCCCACTTTATCGACGATCTGGCCCCCGGAAGGGCAGGGTCATCCCACTTCGCTGCCCACTTCAGGGCAATCCGTGGGCGACGATCCCACTTCCCTCGCCAGGGCCCCGGGGTCACCCCCGGCCGACGGCCTCGTGTCCGGCCCGCTCGCCGACGGTGGTCCGGCCACCTGGGGCCTGGCCGCGGCCGCGGCCGCGCTCTTCGCCTTGCACCCGGTGCAGACCGAGGCGGTGGCCTTCGTCTCGGCGCGCACCGATCTGCTGGCCGCGGTCTTCGCCTTGCTGACGGTCCACGCGGTCCTGGACGCTCGCGCTGGCCGCCGACGTGGTTTTTTCCTCGCGCCCGGCTTCTTCGTGCTGTCGTTGCTCAGCAAGGAGGCCGCGCTCTTGCTGCCCGGCGCTTTGCTGGCCCTGCTCGGCTTCCCCCGCCGCCGGTCGGTTCGTCGCCTTCTGGTCTTCCTCGGGGTGCTCGCCATGCTCTACGTCGGGCTGCGGCTCGTCGCGGGCAGCCTCCCTTCCCCGGCCGAGCCCGTCGGGCCGCACCGGCTCGCGAGCGCGTTGAACCTGGCTGCGCTCTACCTGCGGCTGCTCGTCTGGCCCACCGACTTGCACCTGCTGTACGACGATCTGCCGGTGGACGAGGTCGGCTGGCCCGCGTTCGTCGTGCTCCTCCTGTTCTTCGGCTGGCTCGCGTCCCTGCGGCGCCCGGGCCTGGTCCGCGCCGCCGGGACCTGGCTCGTCTGCGGGCTGCTCCCGGTGCTGCAGCTCGTCCCGCTCGCCACCCTGGCCAGCGAGCGCTACCTCTACCTGCCTTCCCTGGCCCTCGCCCTCGGTGCGTGGCCGTTGCTGGACCGGGCCCGGCGGTACTGGCCGCGGCTCTTCGTCCCGGGGCTCTCGGCCGTGTTGCTGCTCGCCGGCCTCGGCTCGGCGACGCGCGCCCTCGACTGGCGGGACGCGCTGCAGCTCTGGACGGCCGAGGCCAGCCGTCCGGCCGCCTCGTACAAGGCCTTCCTCAACCTCGGAGCCACCCTCGCCGAGCGCGGGCGGCTCCCCGAGGCCCGGCGGTCCCTGCTCCTCGCCTGGGAGCGGCAGCCTGGTGATCCGACGGTCTGGCGCAACCTGGTCCGGGTGGAGCTGGGGCTGGTGCCCACCGGTCCGGGGATGGACCCCGAGCTGCGCTCCCGCTTCCTGGCCGAGGCGCTGAGCCGGTCGCCGGACTTCGTCTCCCTGGCCCGCTACGCGGTCCCCCTGCGGCAGGCCGGGCTGGAGCTCCTCGCCCACCTGCTGGAGGAGCGTGCCGCCGCCCCGGCGCGCTCCTCCCGGCGGGGGGGCGGCGTGGGGTGCTCAGCGGGCCGCGGGTGTGATCGCGTCCCCGAACTGGTCGACCCGTAGGGCCAGCAGCCAGGCGCGCACGGTCTCCGCCGGCTCGCGCCCCCGCTGGTCGAGCCGGCGGTAGATGCAGAAGGTGTCGTCCTGCAGCGGCAGCTCGGGGAAGACGGGGAGCAGCAGCCCGGCCCGCAGCTCCGGCTGGACCGCGTACTTCGGCAACAGCGCCAGCCCGAGCCCGGCGGTCGCGCCGTGGACCAGGCCGCGCACGTGGTCGATCACCCGGGGCCGCGCCAGGGCCGGTCGCTCGGCCTCCGGCAGCGCCAGGAGCAGCTTGCTCCACCAGCTCGCGTCCGGGTCCAGGGCCAGCAGCGGCGCGTCGGCCAGCGCGGCCGGCGTCGGCAGGGGGTGTCTGGCGAGCAGGGCCGGGCTGGCGACCACGACGTAGCGCTCGCGGAACAGCGGCGTGCGCTCCAGCGCGGGGTGGCGGTGGTCCCGGCAGTCGACGATCAGCTCCAGCGCACCCTCCAGCAACGGCGTGGCCAGCTCGTGCGCGAAGTGGAAGTCGATCCGCACCGCTGGCGTGGCGTGGAGCCGCGGCGCGAGCGCGTCGACCAGCACCGTCGTGCCGAACTCGATCGGCGCGCCCAGCCGCAGCCGCCGGGCCGTCCCCGCGGCGTTCGCCAGCTCCTCCTCCGCCCGCTCCAGCTCACCGAAGATCCGGCGGCAGCTCGCCGCGAGGAGCTCCCCTTCGGCGGAGAGCCGCAGGCTTCGTCCCTGCCACTCGATGAGCCGCGTGCCCACCGCGTCCTGCAGCTTGGACACCGCGTGGCTCACGGCCGAGGGGGTGACGTGCAGGCGGGCGGCGGCCTGGCGGTAGCTGCCGCAGCGCACTCCCTCGTGGAAGGCCCGCAGCCAGGCGAGCTCGAGCATCGGTTGCTCCTGGGCAATAGTGAATCGAATTCACCGAACTGCTGAGATTCTATCACTGGTTTTCATTTTCCACCATCCCTATTGTGTATTCGAGAGCGCCGCGGTCGCGCCCGGGAGGATGGGATGGGTACAGAGCTGCTGCAGACGGGGATCGAGGTGGCGTGTGCGGGGGTCCATGCCGAGGAGTGGGGCGGCGGCGGTCCGCTGCTGGAGGTGATCTCGCCCATCGACGGGGAGCGGCTGGCCGCGGTGCGGACCGCCACCGCGGAGGAGGTCGATCACGCCATCGCCGCCGCACAGCGGGCCTTCGTCCACTGGCGGACCGTGCCCGCGCCGCAGCGCGGCGAGATCGTCCGGCAGCTCGGGGAGGCGCTGCGGGCCCAGCGGGAGGAGCTCGCGCTGCTCGTCACCCGCGAGATGGGCAAGACCCTCGTCGAGGCCCGCGGTGAAGTCCAGGAGATGATCGACATCTGCGACTTCGCGGTCGGTCTGGCCCGGCAGATCGGCGGTCGCACCCTGCCCTCGGAGCGGGCGGGCCACCGGCTGGTCGAGCAGTACCACCCGCTCGGGGTGGTCGCCGTCGTCACCGCGTTCAACTTCCCCGTCGCGGTCTGGGCCTGGAACGCCGCACTGGCGCTGGTCTGCGGCGACGCGGTGCTCTGGAAGCCCTCCTCGAAGACGCCCCTGAGCGCCATCGCCTGCACCCGCCTCGCGGCCGAGGTGCTGCAGCGCAACGGCCAGCCCACGGCGCTGGCCAGCCTGGTTGTCGGCCGTGGGGCCGAGATCGGCGATCGGCTGATCCGGTCGCCCGACGTCGCCCTGGTCTCCTACACCGGCTCGGTGGCCACCGGTCGCCGCGTCGGCGTGGCGGTCCAGCAGCGCTTTGGCCGGTCGATCCTCGAGCTGGGCGGCAACGCCGCGCTGATCCTCGGCGAGCACGGGAACCTCGAGCTGGCGCTGCGGTCCGTCTTCTTCGGCGCGCTGGGCACCTCCGGGCAGCGCTGCACCACCACCCGGCGGGTGCTGCTGCCCGAGAGCCGCTATGACGAGTTCGTCGGGCGGCTGCGGCAGGGCTATGCCCAGGTGACCATCGGCGACCCCCGGCAGGAGGTGCTGATGGGGCCGCTCGTCGACCGGGCGGCCGTCGCGACGATGCAGGCCGCGCTGGAGCAGGCCCGCGCCGAGGGGGCGACGGTGCTGTCCGGCGGCGAGCCGCTGCCGCTGCCCGGCGGCTGCTACGTCACGCCCGCGCTGGTCGAGGCCCGGCCGGAGATGGCCGTGGTGCAGGAGGAGACCTTCGCGCCGATCCTCTACCTGCTGCGGTATCGCACCTTCGACGAGGCGATTGCCTTGCAGAATGGCGTGCGGCAGGGCCTGTCCTCCGCGCTGTTCACCGAAGACCTGCGCGAGGCGGAGCTGTTCCTCTCCGCGGTCGGCAGTGACTGCGGCCTCGCCAACGTCAACGCCGGCACCTCGGGCGCGGAGATCGGCGGGGCCTTCGGCGGGGAGAAGGAGACCGGCGGCGGCCGGGAGGCCGGCTCCGACGCCTGGAAGGGCTACATGCGCCGCCAGACCTCGGTGATCAACGCCTCGGGCGCGCTGCCGCTGGCCCAGGGGGTGCGCTTCACGCTCTGAGCGCTCCCGCCTTCTGGCCGAGGAGCCGGGCGGCCCCCGCACGCGCCGCGCCCTGACCTGGCTCGAGAGGCTTGGCCCCGGGCTGCTACCCGAGTATGCTATTGCCTCCGGTTGCGGCGACGGCGCGTCCCGCGCCGCGCGAACACCAGTCTCCAGGAGGAGAACCCGATGAGCGACCAGCAGTCTCCCGATCAGCCCAGCCCCGTCGCCGAGGCCCCCGTCGCCGAGGCCCCCGTCGCCGAGGCCCCCGTCGCCGAGGCCCCCGTCGCCGAGGCCCCCGCGGCCGAGCCGGCGGCTCCCGCGCCCGCACCCATCCCGGTCGCCAAGCTCGCTGCGCCGGAGAAGGACGAGGACGAGGACGAGGACGAGGACGACGACGACGACGACGATTTCGACTTCGATGACGACGACGAGGACGACGACGTTGGTGACCTCGTCGATCAGTCGGTGGAGATCGCGCAGGAGCTCTGCGAGGCCGCGCTGAAGGGCGGCTCCTACCGCGTGCGGGGCACGACGCCGGAGGAGGCGGGTGCCGAGCTGGCCTCCCTCTTCAAGGCGACCCTCGAAGGGGTGCTCGACGTCCTGCTGCCGACCCCGTGCACCTGCTGCGACGAGGACGACGACGAGGATTGAGCCTGGGCGGGGGGGGATGCGCAGGATGCGAGGCGGCCTCGGCATCTCCATCGGCCTGGCGCTGGCGCTGACGGGCTGCATGCCTTCCTTGCCCGACGAGGGGCTCCCGGCCGAGGGGGAGGGCGAGGGCGAAGGGGAGGGAGAAGGCGAAGGGGAAGGGGAGGGCAAGCCCCTCCTCTGCCGGACTGGTCTGGTCGAGGCCTGCGTGTGCCCGTCGGGCGCGCTGGGGCACCGGACCTGTGTGCATCCGGGCATCTGGGGCAACTGCCTCTGCGGAGCCGAGGGCGAGGGTGAAGGCGCGGCCGAGGGCGAGGGTGAAGGCGCGGCCGAGGGCGAGGGAGAGGGAGAGGGTGCGGCCGAGGGCGAGGGAGAGGGCGAGGGTGCGGCCGAGGGCGAGGGAGAGGGTGCGGCCGAGGGCGAGGGAGAGGGTGCGGCCGAGGGCGAGGGGGAGGCCTGTCTCTCCGACCGCGACTGCCTCTTCGGTCTCGAGTGGTGCGAGCAGGGGACCTGCGGGCCTTGCCGCGACGACGGCTCGGCCTGCCTGATCCGCTGTCCCGAGGGGTACGCGCTCTACTCTCGCCACGGCTGTCAGCCCTGCGAGTGCAAGGCGATCAACGAGTGCCTGGTCGATGACGAGTGCGCGTACGACCTGGTCTGTACGCCAGGCGACGACTGCACCGACTGGTGCCCCCCCGGCGATCCCACCTGCTGTCACGGCAACCTCTGCCTCGAGCCCCCGGTGTGCGGCGACCCGACCCTCGCGGCGCGCTTTGCGGACTGCACCGCGGCGACGACCGAGCCGGACTGCCTCGCGGCCGGCGGGACCTGGGCCCGGGTGGGGCGCTCCCCCGAGCCCGTGTGCGACTGCCCGACCGGTCAGGCGGGGTGTCCCTGTGACCGAGCCGCCGACTGCCTCGGCAGTTGCCTCGTCGAGCTGCCCGTGGGGGAAACCTGTGCCGAGCAACGGGTGGGTAGCTGCCACGCCTGGTCGCACCTGGTGGGCTGCCACTGCGTGTTCCGCGATGAGGGGACTCCCGTCGAGATCTGCATCGACTGAGCGAAGACGACTGGTCCTCTACTTCGCCGTGCCGAGGTCCTAGGGGTGGGCGTCGGCCGCGGGGACGCCGAGGTAGGGCAGGTTCCGGTACAGGTGGTTGTAGTCGAGGCCGTAGCCGACCACGAAGCGGTTGGGGATGGTGAAGCCGAGGTAGTCGATCTGGCAGGGGATCAGGTTGTTCTCGGGCTTGTACAGCAGGGAGCAGACCCGCACGGAGCTGGGCAGCCGGGTCTGCAGGTTGGCGATCAGGTAGCTCATGGTCAGGCCGGTGTCGACGATGTCCTCCACCACGAGCACGTCCTTGCCCTCGATGGGGAAGGTCAGGTCGGAGGTGATCCGGACCACGCCCGTGGTCTTGGTGCGGCCTCCATAGGACGAAAGTCCCAGAAAGTCGATGGCCAGGGGGAGGCGGATCGCTCGCGCCAGGTCCGCGAGGAACAAAAAGCTCCCCTTCAGCACCCCCACCAGGACCAGCTCCTTGTCCGCATAGTCGCGGGTGATCTGCTCCCCGAGCTCCGTCACCCGGGCCTGGAGCTGCTGCGCGGTGAGCAGCACCTCCAGCGGGGCGCCCCACATCTCGTCGACCGTCGTGCTCATCGTCCCCCCTCCTCGCCGAACAGCACTCCCTGGTTGCCCTCGCCCTCCGGGTGGAAGCAGCGGCGGCAGCGGGCCTCGTAGCGCTCGTGCGCGCCGATCTCCACGCGCTCCTTGCCGCCGGCGATCCGCTGGGAGCGATTCGCCGGGTTGCCGCAGACGACGCAGATCGCCAGGGTCTTGGTGACGTACTCCGCGACGCAGAGCAACTGGGGCATCGGCCCGAAGGGGCGCCCCCGGTAGTCCTGGTCGAGGCCGGCGACGATCACCCGCAGCCCCCGGTCGGCCATCTCCTCGCAGGCCCCGACCAGCCCGTCGTCGAAGAACTGCGCCTCGTCGATGCCCACCACCCGGGTGCGCGACTCGACCCGGGCGAGGATCTCGGCCGCGCTGGCCACGGGCAGGGACGGGATGGAGTGCCCCTCGTGGGTGACGACGTCGCGGGCGTGGTAGCGGGAGTCCAGGCTCGGCTTGAAGACCTGCACCACCTGGCGCGCCAGCTCGGCGCGCCGCACCCGGCGGAGCAGCTCCTCGGTCTTGCCCGAGAACATGCTGCCGCAGATGACCTCGATCCAGCCCACGTCCCGGGGGAGCGTGTTCATCCCTGCTCTCCTTCCCTCGCTGCACGGTGCGCCTGCGCCAGCTCGGCCGGCGTGTTGAGATTGTGGAGGATCGCCGGATCGTCCACCGCCACCAGGGTCGGCCGCGGGGTGAGCTGCGCGAGCAACTGGCGCAGGCTGGTGCGCGCGGGGTCGGCCTGGCGGACCAGCTCCTGGAAGCTGGCGGACAGCAGCACCGGGTGGCCGGGGCGATCCTGGCAGACGGGGATCCGGGCGGGGCAGCCTGCCTCCAGCCCGGGCGCGACGAGGCGCTGGAGGGTGGCGGGCTGCACGCCGAGGCAGTCGACGGGGGTCACCAGCACGGGGCGCCCCGCCGGGGCCAGCTCGGCCAGCAGGGCCAGCCCGACCTGCAGAGAGGAGAGCTGCCCGCCCTCCGGGAGGGGGTTCTCCCGGACGACGAAGCCCTCCGCCCGCGCCGGGGTGAGCCACTCGGCCCCGGGCCGCACCACCAGCAGCCGGGCCGGGAAGGGGGCATACAGGCGGCGCTGCCAGCGCAAGGCCTCGCACCCCTCCCAGGGCACCAGCGCCTTGGGCTGCCCCATGCGCCGGGAGCGGCCCGCGGCGAGCACCAGCACGAAGGGGGACAGGTCGCTCATCGGGTTGCACGCTCCCCAGGGAGAACACCGGGCGCATCCTACGGAGAAGGGCCGGCGCAGGTCAACCGGGTCGGCGCCCCCCGGGAGCTGCCGCGGGGATCGTCGCGGGACCCGCGGGCCCCCGGTCGGGGCTCCCGGGCCGGGTCGGCCGGCGAGGGCGCTCGCCCTGGCCCAGCCCGTGATTCTCCACTATGCTCGGGCCCTGCCGGAGGTGGCCAGGCCCTCGGGCCCCGTTTCTGTTTCGCCCCTGGCGGCCTCGAGGAGCGACGGTGGGAGCACCGGGTGAGGACGACGCGGGAGCGCTGCTCCCGTCGGCCGAGGAGCGGCTGGCCGTGCTGCGCGCGGCGCACCAGCAGCGGCGGCCCGGCTGGGTCGACGCGGCGCTCGAGGCCCTGCTCTTCGACGAGGACGCGCGGGTGCGCTCCGAGGCGATCGCCGCGATGGAGCACGTCGCGGCCGCCGAGGCCCTCCCGCACCTGGTCGAAGGGCTGCGGGCCTCCCTGCGCTACGTTCGTCGCCGGGCGGCCCAGGCCCTCGCCCGCCTGCCGCTGGAGCTGGTCCTCCCCCGCCTGCAGGCGGCCCTGCTCACCACCGGCTCCGGGGACCGGCTGGCGCGCGAGAGCGCGGACCTCCTCGGGCGGCTCGGCGATCGCCGGGCCCTCCCGGCCCTGCTCCAGGCGCTGGACCATGCCGATGCGGTGGTGCGCCTGCGGGCGGTCTGCTCCCTGGGGGCGTTGCTGGAGAGCCCCGCCGGGAGCCCGCGGCCGCCCGCGATCCCGGAGGAGACCGCGGCCCGGCAGGCCCTCGCCGGGCTGGTGACCGCCGCCGGGGAGGAGCTGGCCGCGGCCGCGGCCCACGCCCTCGGGCAGCTCGGGCGCCGTGAGGCGATCCCTGCGCTGCTGGGCGGGCTGGAGCGCCCCGGGCCCGTGGCCGCGGCCGCGGTGGCGGCGCTCGCGCGGCTCGGTCCCGGCCTCGTCCCGGCCGCGGGGGAGGCCGGCGCGGTCTGGCTCGCGGACTCGGACCCGGGGGCCGGGCAGCTCTTGCGGCCGGGTGTGGCCGCTGCCCGGCTCGTGGAGCAGCTCGGCCGGGAGCAGGACCCCCGGGCGGCCGGTCGCCTGGCGCGGGCCCTGCTCAGCCTTGGCGAGGGGGGCCGGCAGGCCCTCGGCGAGCTGGTCGCGGCCTCGCCGTCCGTCAGCGAAGCGGGGCTGGGCGCCGCGGCGCGGGCCCTGCTGGCCGGCGGTCGGGAGGATGGGCCCTGGGAGCGGCTGGCCACCCACCCCGCGGCGCGCTGCCGCGTCCTGGCGGCGCGTGGGCTCGCCCGGCAGGGCCACCCGGCCGCGCGCGCCACGCTCGCGGGCCTGACCGGGGACCCCGATCCGACCGTCGCCTGGGTCGCGGCCGAGGGGCTCCGGGCCGAGCGGGCGTGGGCGAGCTGGCAGGCCCGCTGCCAGGCTCCCCACCCCCGGCTGGAGCTGCCCTCCGCGCAGCCGCCCTACGGGCTGCCCCTCCCCGCCGTGCCGCCATCGCCACCCGTCGGCCCGGCCCGCGTCGCCCTGGCCGCGGTCAACCTCGCCATGTCCACCAACCTCGGCGTGCTGCTGCGCTCCGCGGAGGCGGCCGGCGTCGGCGAGGTCTTCATCGTCGGCGACCCGCGCTACCACCCGGGCGCCGCGCGCGGCGCGGACCGCCACGTCCTCCTGAGCTGGCTGCGGGAGCCGGCGGAGCTCCTGGATCTCGCGGACAGCCGCGGCTACGGGCTGGTCGCGGTCCAGCAGTCGCCGGCCGCGAGCCGCTACGACCTGGCCTCCTACCCACCCCATCCGCTCTTCGTGCTCGGCGCGGAGGCCGCAGGGCTTCCCCGTGAGCTCTTGCTGGCCTGCGATCAGGTGGTGGAGATCCCGATCGTTGGTCAGATCGACTCACTCAACGTGGCGACTGCTGGTACGATCGTCCTGTTCGACTGGTTGCGCCGGCAGGGGTTCCCGGGGACCTGAGCCGAGCTCAGAAGGCGAGCTGGAGCTGGCTGAGCACACCCCAGTCGCGCCGGATGCCGTCGGTGGTCTCCTGGCCCAGCACCCGGAGGTCGGTCTGCCACTTGATCCGGTGGCCGACGGGGTACCAGGAGACGCCGAGCAGCGTCTCCTCTTCGTCCGCGAGGTCCGTGTCCCGGTCGAGGAAGGTGTAGCGGGCGCTCACCCCGAGCTGCCGGGTGAGCAGGTAGCCGAGCTGTCCGAAATAGCCGGTCCCGAGGTGGTCGATGTCGGCGAGGCCGTTCCCCGGCCTGCTGGTCAGCAGGTACAGGCCACCCGACGCCGCGAACCCACGGACCTTGACGAGGACGTCGAGCTCGCCGTGCCAGATCGCGGCCTCGTCGCGGTCCGCGTCGAGGTCCAGCCAGCTCGAGACCCCGATGGCGAAGCGCAGGGGGCCGCGCTCCGGATCGGAGCCGCCCGCGTAGCCCCGCACGTCGCCGTGGTTGTAACCCGTCCGCAGCAGCAAGGCCGGGTGGTAACGCTCCGGCTGGTTGGATCGCTCCACGTCGAGGTGCTCCCCGGTCCGGTCACCGGGGAGGGCCGCGGCCGTGCCGGAGAACCAGGGGTCGGCGCCCGTGCCGTTGAAGATGCCCGCGACCAGCTCGACGGGGGGGCTCTGCTCGTAGCCGTTGTGCAGGGCGAGGCCGATGTCGCGGCCCACACCGCTGAAGGAGTCCACCGGGGAGACCGTCACCGTCTCGTAGCGGGCGTCATCGGCCATCTGCTGGCGGGAGAAGGGGAGCTTCCACTGTCCGACCCGCAGCAGCAGGCCCCCGGGCAGCAGGGGCGCGTCGAGGTAGAAGTCCTTGAGCAGGGCGTCCCCCTGGCCGAGGTCGAAGGTCAGCTTGTAGGCCCAGCGCCCGTGCGCGTGGCCGGCCAGGCCGAGGCGCGCCCGGGGGAGGGAGAAGCTCTCCCGGCAGGGGTCGTCGCCCGCGTCGCGACAAGAGAAGGTGTACAAAAACTGCAGCCGCCCCGAAGGCCGGAGCACGAAGCGGTCGTCTGCCGAGCGCAGGGTCAGCCCCTCCGCGGTGCTGACCGTGGCGGTGACGGGTGAGGCCGGACGCGCCGGCTCGACCACGGGGGCGGGCGCGGGCGCCGTGGCGGGCGCGGGCGCCGCGGCCGGCGCCGGTGCCGGCGCGGCGGCGGGCGCGGGGGCGGTCGTGGGTGCCGCCGCCGGGATCCGGTCGCCCCGGGCGCGTGGTTCGGCCGGTTCCGGCGCGGGCTCCTCGGCAGGTTCCCAGAACTCCGGCTCGTCGATCACGGCCTCGGCCTCCGGGAACTCGGAGCGGAGCTCCTCCCCGGCGCTCGGGGCCGCGGGCACGCCGAGCAGCAGCAAGGTCAGGCCGCAGCACCGGCGGCGAAAGGTCGGGGAGGGGCGTGGCAGGGCGAGTGGGGTGAGCTGGTCCATCACTCCGGCAGGATCGCCTGGAGTGGGCCTCGTTGGCAAGTGTCCGGAGAATTTTCCACCGGGCTGGTGCCGGGCGTGCTCACTCGTCGCGCGCCGCGCAGCGCCTCGGCTCGAGCTTGGCCTGCCCGTACAGGCAGGTCAGCAGCGGCTCGCCGATGTCCGCACCCCGCTCTCCGTAGGTGCAGGCGCGGCCCAGCACGGAGACCTGGCGGTCGAAGTGCCAGGCCGCGAGCAGGCTGCCGTCCTCGGCCAGGCAGCTCTGCGGCTCGAAGATGCCCTGGTAGCGGATCACTCGCCAGATGAGCAGGTCGTCGAGCCGGCCGAACAACTGCGGGGTCGCGGCGATGAACTCCGCCCGGTCGACCTCCGAGAGCTGGTCGAGCCCGACGTCGTCGAGCAGGAACCGGTTGCCGATGCGGGCGGGCGCGCTCGCCAGGGGGGCGCGCAAGGGTCCGGTCTGGTGCTGCCCCACGGGCTGCCCGTCGATGAAGAAGCGGAGCTGGACGCGGTTCTGCGCCTGGAGGGGCGCGAGGGTCACCGCGACGTGGGTCCAGCGACCCAGCGGGAAGCTCTCGCTGGAGACGTAGGTGGGCGGCTCGTCGACTCCCGGGTCGACGATCCCGTCACCGAAGAGGATGATGCCGCCGTCGCCGATCTGGAAGTAGAGCAACCCGCGCACCTCGCCGCCGACCTCCTCGGCGGCCGCCGGACGGAGGCCCCACTCCCAGCCGTTCTGCCGGTCGAGGCTGGTGCGCTGGATCAGGATCGCGTCGCGCGGCAGCGCATCCAGGAAGACCCAGGCCTCGAGGGTGGCGTCCACGCCGACGAGGGAGAGCTCGGGCGCCGAGGCCGTGACCAGGATGCTGAAGCTGGACGAGTCGTCCGGGAGCAGGAGCCCGCACACTCCCTCGTCCGTGCTGCCGTCGCAGTCGTTGTCCAGCCCGTCGCAGCTTTTCTCCTCCTCCTCGTAGGTCGGCGGCCGCTCGCAGAACCAGCCCTTCGCACCTTCGCAGACCACCCGGGCCGCGGCGCACACTCCGGGCCCGGTGCAGGCCATGGGCGGAGGGGTGAGGCCGTCGTCGGGGGTGCCGTTGCAGTCGTCGTCCAGGCCGTTGCAGATCTCGGGGGCCGGCCCGATCGCAGCTCGGCACGCGCTCCACTGGCCCTCCGCGCAGACCTGCAGTCCCTGCTCGCACTCGCCGACGTCCGTGCCGCAGGGTTGCGTCGCGCCCTCCTCGCACTCGCAGTCCTCGTCCTCCAGGCCGTCGCAGTCGTTGTCCAGTCCGTCGCAGATCTCCTCCGCTGGGGGGATCTCGTCCTCGCACGCGCTCCACTCGCCTTGCCGGCAGGTCTTGGTCCCCCGCTGGCACTCGCCGACGTCGGTCCCGCAGACGTCCACCTCGCCCTGGACGCACTCGCAGTCTTCGTCGATCTCGGTGTCGCAGTCGTTGTCGAGCCCGTCGCAGCTCTCCTGCTCGGGGAGCACCTCATCGACGCATGCCCCCCAGAAGCCCTGCTGGCAGGTCTTGACGCCGCGCTGGCACTCGCCGACGTCGGACCCGCAGAGGGCCATCGTGCCGTGGATGCACTCGCAGTCCTCGTCGATGGCCCCGTCGCAGTCGTTGTCCTCCCCGTCGCAGACCTCGATCTCCGGTGAGCAGCCCTCGCCCTCACCTTCACCCTCGCCCTCGGCGCCTTCCCCTTCGCCTTCCCCTTCGCCCTCACCCTCGCCCTCGCCTTCGCCCTCGCCTTCACCTTCACCCTCACCCTCGCCCTCGCCCTCGGCGCCCTCGCCCTCACCCTCACCCTCGGCGCCTTCGCCCTCGCCCTCACCCTCGCCCTCGCCCTCACCCTCGCCCTCGGCGCCCTCGCCCTCACCCTCACCC
>JAVEVO010000144.1:0-17191 GCA_034005005.1 Myxococcota bacterium | reverse complement strand
GAGGGCGAGGGGGAGGGCGAGGGTGGTGGGGGCGAGGGCGAGGGCGAGGGCGAGGGCGAGGGCGAGGGCGAGGGCGAGGGCGAGGGCGGTGGGGGCGAGGGCGAGGGCGAGGGCGAGGGGAACGGGGAGGGGGACGGGCCGCGACGCGAAGACGACGGGGGCTGCCGGGTCGCGGGTGCCGGGGGCGAGCCGAGGACGCGCGCGGGCCTGGGCTGGGCGCTGGTGCTGGTGGTGGGCGTGGTGGGGCTGCGGCGAGGAGGGCGCGCCCGCACCCGTAGGGGGGCCTGCTGAGCCACGACGGGGGGGCGCTTCCCGCTCCAGCGGTCGAGCGGGACGAGCCGGCCGGTGATCACCGGGCGATCCCTTCAGGGCTCTCCTGGAACCGCCGCCGGAGGCGCGGCGGTCGGCGGCGCGGCCGTCGGCGGTGCGGCCGGGGGCGCTGTGGTCGGCGGTGCGGCCGGGGGCGCGGCGGTCGGCGGTGCGGCCGGGGGCGCGGCGGTCGGCGGTGCAGCCGGGGGCGCGGCGGTCGGCGGTGCGGCGGTCGGCGGCGGCGCGGGCGCCGGGAGGGGCTCTTCCGGGACGGGGGCGCACAGCCGCCGCACCTCGAGCCGGGGGTGGGGGTGGCCGAGGGGGCAGCGCTCGACGCGGCTGGTGACGGCGCCGACGATCGCCCAGGTCGTGACCTTGCCGAGGCCCGCGTCGCGCTTGCCCTCGGCCACCAGGGTGCGGACGAGGTCCGCGCCGCTGTCGTCGAGGAGGACGACGCGGCTCCACAGATCGCCCTGGCGGACCTCGAAGGGCGTGCACTCGCAGGCGGGAGGGTTGTAGCGCAAGGGCAGGCAGGGCTCTTCCCGGGGCGGCTCCAGGGGCGGGAGGAGCTGGGCTGTGGCCGTCGGCAGGAGACTCCCCAGCAGCACGGTCCCGAGCAGCAGGCTGCCGAGGGCACCTCCCATCTGCGCGCGGCGACGCCCCCGCGGGCGCGCACCTCGTCGGCGGGGCACGGACAGCGGGGTGACGCCGGGAGGGATCCTTGGCACGCTCCTTTACTAGCACGGGCCCGGCTGGTAGAAAAGCCGCGGTCTGCCGCGACGGCCCAGGGCCTGGCGCGTCGAGGGGGGGGCGTCGGCCCGCTGGCTTTGCGGGCTTCGCCCGCGTCGACGGAGGAGTGCTTGCCATGACCCACCGCGGTCCCCGTGTCGCGGCCCTCTGCGGGCTGGTGCTGTCGCTCGGTGGGCGACCGTCCCTGCCCGTCGCGCAGCCGCTGCCCCCCCCGCCCTCGTCCGCGTCGCCGCCCGCTGCGGCTCCCGTGCCGCCGCCCCCGTCCGCGTCGCCGTCCGCGTCGCCGCCCGCCGCGGCTCCCGTGCCGCCGTCCCCGTCCGCGACCTCCCGGCAGCAGGGCGCGGAGGCCCTCCTGCGGGTGCGCCACCTCGGGGTCGCCCGGCTGGAGAACGGCGAGCTCGACCAGGCGGTGACGCTCCTCGGGCAGGCGGTGGCCCTCGGCGGCGAGCAGCCCCTGGACCGCTTCAACCTGGGGCTCGCCCACCTCGCCCGGGGCGACCTGCGGCAGGCGGAGCAGGAGCTGAGCCTCGCGGCCGCGGCCCGGGCCGATCTGCCGCAGCCGGCCTACGCCCTGGGGATCCTCGCCCTGCGCCAGGGAGACGCGGCCCGGGCCCGGCGGGAGCTGGAGCGTGCGCTCCGGCTCGCACCCCACGACCCGGCCACCCTGTACAACCTCGGCGTCGTGGAAGAGCGGCTCGAGCACCAGGCCGCAGCCGCGGCCCGCTACCGCCTGGTCCTCAAGCTGGGCTGGTCGGTGGGCGGGGTCCACTTCCTCGCGGCCCTCTACCGCCACGCCCGGCTCCAGCTCGCGCTCGGCCGCACGGCAGAGGGCCAGCGTGAGCTCCAGCTCTACCAGGACTACTTCGCCCGGGTCGGCAAGGCCGGCGGCGAGGCGGAGCTCCAGGGCGGCCCGCTGCTCTGGCCCCTCTTCGTGCCCGTCCCGCCCGCGGACCTCGGGACGCGGCCCGAACCCGGCCCGCCGCTGCTCGTCCTGCAGAGCCCGGCCGCGACCGGGCTCCCGCCCACCGCGGCCCCCCGGGCCGCGGCCGACCCCCGCGCGGGACGGGTCGTGGCTGCGGACCTGACCGGCGACGGCCGCCCGGAGCTGCTCGCCACCGTCGGCGGGCGGCTGCGGCTGTACCGGGGCCAGGAGGGCGGCCGCTTCCTCGAGGTCACGGCGAAGAGCGGCCCCGCGCTCGCGCACCCGGTGCCCGCCCGCGGCGTCGCGGTGGGCGACTACGACAACGACGACGACCTCGACCTCTTCGTCAGCGCGGCCGGTCCGGGGCGGCTGCTGCGCAACCGCGGGGACGGCACCTTCGAGGATGCGACCCGGGCCGCGGGCCTCGCGGGGCAGGAGGGCCTCGCGGACGCCTTGTGGGTCGACGTCGACCAGGAGGGTGATCTCGACCTGCTCGGCCTCGGCCACCGGGATCCCCGGGGGCGCCCCACCGCCAACCGGCTCTTCCTCAACCAGTCTGTTGGTACTTTCGTTGCAGAGACCGGCCGCCCGGGCCTCACCGCGGGGCGGGGGCTGACCACCGCGGCCCTGGCCGTCGACCTGGACGACGACGAGGATATCGATCTGCTCCTGGCGCGGGAGGAGAGCTGGTCGCTGGTCCTGGCGAACCAGCGGGAGGGGCGCTTCGTGGACCAGGCGCCGGCCCTCGGGCTGGCCGATGGCCAGCCCCTCACCGGACTGGCCGTGGGCGATCTCGACGGGGACGGGGACTGGGACCTGCTGACCCTCGGCCCCGCGGGTGTCGTGCTGCGGCTGCAGGCCGCGGGGAGCTTCTCGGCCCAGCCCTTGCCCGGCACGGCCGGCGCCCGGGCCCTGGTCCTGGTCGACCTGCAGCTCGACGGGCGGGAGGAGCTGGTCGTGGGCGGGCCCGGCGCGACGGTGACGGTCTTCCACAACCAGGGGGGCGGCCGGCTCGAGCCCGCATCCCCGCTGCCCGTGGCCGCGCCCGTGACCGGTCTGGCCGCGGCCGACCTCGACGCGGACGCCGTGCCCGATCTGGTCGTCGCGACCGAGGCCGGGTTGCAGGTGCTCCACAACGCGACCCCCGATCCGGGCCGCTTTCTGCAGGTGTCCCTGCGCGGCCGCAAGAACGGCAAGCGGGGCGACGGCGCCCTGCTCGAGCTGCGGGCCGGCGGGCTGTACGTCCGCCGGCTGGCCGGGCCGGAGCCGCTGATCCTCGGCGTCGGGACCCGCAGCCAGGTCGACGCGGTGCGGGTGCGCTGGCCCAACGGCCTGTTCCAGCACCTGGTCGCTCCCGCGGTCGGCGCCCGCGCCCCGGTGCAGGAGGTGCAGGAGCGGGCCGGCTCCTGCCCCTTCGTCTACACCTGGGACGGCGAGCGCTTCCGCTTCGTCAACGACTTCCTGGGCGGGGGGGGCCTCGGTCTGCCCACGGGCGACGGGGGCTACCTCCCCCCCGACGCCGACGAGTACCTGCTCATCGAGGGGCATCTGCTCCAGCCCCGGGACGGTCTGCTGACCTTGCAGCTCACCGAGGAGCTCCGCCGGGAGAACCTCTACCTCGATCGGGTCCGGTTGCACGTCGTCGACCACCCCTCGGGCACCCGGGTCGTCCCCGACGAGCGCTTCACCATCCCCGGCCCGACCGGCGAGCGGCGCTTCCGCTATCACGACGCGGAGGCGCGACCGCCCGCCTGCTTCGTCGACGACTATGGCGAGGACCTGCGCCCGCTGATCGCCGCACGGGACGAGCAGATGGCCGGCTCCTTCATCCTCGCGCCCGAGCAGGTGCGCGGCCTGGTGGAGCCCCACTCGTACGTGCTCTCCCTCGGCGACACCCGGGCGGTGCGCGAGCTCTGGCTGGTGATGACCGGCTGGGTCTACTGGGCCGGCGGCTCCTCGGGGATCGCCGCCTCCCAGGACCCCCGGCACGCGCTCGGACCGGTCCGTCTGGAGGTGGCCGACGGCCAGGGTGGCTGGCAGGAGGGGATCCCGGATATCGGCTTCCCGTCGGGCAAGACCAAGGTCATGCCCGTCGACCTGACCCCCGTGCTCCGTCCGGTCGCGGATTTCCAGGTGCGGATCACCACCTCCTTGCGGCTGCACTGGGACCAGGTGCTCGTCGTCACCGATCCGCAGCCGGTGCCGGTCGTCGAGACCGTGCTCGCGCCGGCTCGCGCGCAGCTCTACGATCGGGGGTTCTCCCGTCGCCTCGACGACCGCCTCGACCTGCCCGAGCGCTTCGTCTTCGACGAGCTGAGCCCGCCGGCCGAGGTCCGCTTCGACCAGGGCCTCGGGCTGCTCACCCGGTATGGCGACGTGCTGCCCCTGCTGCTCGCCCAGGACGATCTCCTGGCGGTCTTCTCCGCGGGCGATGCGCTGGAGGTGAGCTTCGCGGCCGACTCCCTGCCCGCGCTCCCCCCGGGCTGGGTGCGGGACTACCTGCTGTACACGGTCGGCTGGAACAAGGACGGCGACCTGAACAACGGCACGGGCAGCACGGTCGATCCCCTGCCCTTCCACGGGATGCCCGGCTACCCCTATCCGGCGGCCCAGTATCCGGCCGATCCCGCCCACCAGGAGTACCGTGCCCGCTGGAACACCCGCCCCGGCCGGGCGCAGGTCGTGGACCTGCGGCCGTGACGGCTCACTCCCGGCGGTAGCGGTCCAGCCATATGAGGAAGTCGGGGTGGGTGATGATCCGCTGGAAATCCATGTCCTTGTGGACCATGTGGACGATGTCGACGGGCTTGGGGGTGGTCCGTAAGTACCCCTCCAGGTGGCGGATGGCCTGAGGGACGTCTCCCTGCAGCGCGAACATGCAGGCGGCGTTGTACCAGGGCCAATGGTACTGGGGATCGGCCTGGATGGCCCCCAGGTAGGACTGCAGGGCGGCGTCGTAGCGCTGGCCCTTGTACTGGGCCAGCCCCTGGTTGTTGAGCCGCAGGGAGGCCCGGTGGCTCTCCTCGTTGACGGCCAGGGCATACCCCGCGGCCGGCGGGGAGGCCACCTCGCCAGCGGGGAGCCCGGCCGGGGGCAGGCCGCCGGGGGCGCTCCCCCAGCTCCCGGTCGCTCCCCCGGCCGGCTCGGTGGCCGTCGGCGAGGACGGGAGGCCCGCGAGGGGGGGCACGGCCAGCGCGCCCGCCGGACCGAGGACCTGCACCGGCGGCTCCGGGGCTCCGGGCAGGGCGGGGAGTCCGGGACCGGCGGCGACCGGCGCCCCCGGGGCCGCGTAGCCGCCGGCCGCCGCGCCATAGGTGCCGGGTGGCAGCACCCCGACCTGGGGGGTGAACGGGCTGCCCGGGATCTGCGGCCCGTCGGGGAGCTGGATCACCGCGGGGCCGCTGGGCGGGAGGGCCATCACCGCCACGGGCGCGGCCGCGGGCTGGGGTCCGAGGTTGAGCGCGACCTCCGCGCCGGCCTCCTCCGCGTCGGTCGCCCCGGGCTCGCGCGCGGCCCGACCACTCGGGGTCGGCTTCGCGTCGGCCTGCCGCTTGGGCCCGGGCCCGATGCCCAGGACCCGCTCCAGGGAGCGCTCCTCGGTCTCGGACGTCTCCCGCAGCTCCTCGGGGGGGGCGAAGAGGCTCCCCACCAGCCAGGCGAAGACTCCACCGATCCCGAGGATGAGCAGCAAGGCGCCGCCCACGAGCAGGGCCGGGACCAGCCGCCCGTCCAGCGCGCCCGTGCGGGGGCTCGCGGCCGGCCGTCGGCCGGGTTCGCGGGGGGCTTGAGCGCGGGAGGGCTTGGCCAGGGCTTCGTCGAGCCAGGCGGGGGGCGTGCCCGCGTCGCTGCTCGCGGCCGCCTGGAAGGGGTCCGCGGGCGGGCGGTCGCCTCCCACCGACAGCGGCGCAGGGCGCAGGTCGGCCTCCAGGGCGGCTCGCAACGACTCGGGTAGCTCCCCGCTCACCGGGCGCGTGCCGCGCGGGGGCCGCCAGGCCTTGGCCGGGGTCGTCAGGTCGCTCGTCGCGGCCGCCGGGGGGAGGTCGTCCCAGCCCGCCGGCACGGGCAGCTCGCCCAGGTCGGTCCCGGGCGTCGGTGCGGGGGCCGCTAGCCCGGGCAGCTCGCCCAGGTCGGCCCCGGGCGCCGGTGCGGGGGCCGCTGGCGCAAGCAGCTCCTCCCGTCGCGCGGGCTCTCCCGGGCTGGGCCCCGGGGCTGCCGTCGGCGGGGCCGCGGCGCGGGGGGTGTCCGGCGCCGCCGGGGGCAGGGGAGTGACCGGCCGGGTGAGGCCGAAGAGCGGCTCCGTGGCCCGGGGCGCGGGGGAGAGGTCGGGAGCCCCCGGAGCGAGAGAGGCCGCGGGCACGTGCCGGGGGACCGGCAGGGTCGGCAGGGCCCCCTCGGAGAGGGGCGCGGGGAGCGCCGTCGCCAGGGGCACGGTGGGACCGGCCGGTGAGGAGCCGGTCGGGGACCAGGAGGGGGCGGCGGGCAAGGTGGGGCCAGCGGGCGGGATGCCCGGGGCGGCCCCGGGGAGCGCCGCCGGGAGGTCGGGCGTCGTGGGGGCCGGGAGCGGCGCCGGGCGCCCCGGTTCCGGTGACGCGGCGGCGGCCGTGAGCTCTCCGGCGGCGGGGGGCGTGGCCGTGGTGGTCAGCGGGATCGCGGGCAGCTCCGGGAGCAGCAGCTCCTGGGGCGTCGCGGGCAGGGTCGCCTCGAGCCGGGACAGCTCTCCCGCATCGGGCGGCAAGGTCAGGGGGCCGAGGGGCCAGGGCGTGAGCTGCTCCCCGCGCCCCGTCCCACCGGCCGGGGTGAGCGAGGCGGGGAGATCGTTCAGCAGCCCCTCGTCGAGCTCCCAGGGGGCCAGGGACAGGCCGGCGGTCGGGACCACGGGCAGGGAAGACGGCGCGGGCGTGGGCAGCCGCGGCACGGGCAGGGGGACGTTCGCCGGGCAGAGCTGGCGCAGCGCCCCGTACAGCTCCCGGTAAGAGAGGTAGCGCTGCCGGAGATCGCTCGCCGCGGCCCGCTGCAGCACCTCCCGCGCCGGGCCGCTCGCGCTGCCGTGCAGCAAGGGCTCGCCGGTCAGCAGCAGGGCCAGCAGGTTGGCCACGGCGGGCATCTCCGTGGGCTCCGGGACCGTCCCCTCCTCCAGCGCGGCCGCGAGGCCGAAATCGGTCACCCGCAGCCGGACTCCGCCATCCGGCGCCTTCACCAGGAAGACGTCGGTGGGCGACAGCCGGCCGTGCGTGACGCCGCGCGCGTCGAGGTAGTGGAACAGCTCCAGGAGCTGGAAGGACAACAGCCAGGTGGTCGGGCTGCCGCCCTGGAGCTTCTGCTCGAAGATCAGGCGGGTGAGGGTGATGCCCCGGACCAGCTCGAGCACCAGCGCGTGGTGGCCGGCCTCCTCCACCAGCCGGTGCAGCCGCACCGCGCCGGGGTGGTGGAGCTGCTGCCAGCTCGCACACGCCCGGGTCAGCCGGGCGACGGCCACGGGAGTCGGCACCTTGCCCGGCCGGAGCACCTTCAGGGCGACGGGTTGCCCCGTCTCCGGGTCGGTGGCGCGCACGGTCACGGCGAGGCGCCCCTGGCCCAGGAGCGCGCTCGGGCGGAAGCGCTGGAACGGGCGGCTATCCATCACATCCTCGACCTCTCCGCAGCTCTCTCCAGAATGCGACAAGCCCTCTGGCCGGGTCAACTCACCCGTTTGTTGCGGGTTGCCTACTTTTGACTACATACTGCTCCCAGGACGTGGCCGGCCCGGTGTCGGGTCACCTCACCAGACGGAGCGCATCATGGTCCCAGAACGCCGCCAGCGCCGCTCGCCCGAGCCCCTCGTCGCCCTGTCCCTGCAGCTCCAGCAGGCTGGCCGGGAGCTGGGGGCCCGGGTGCTCTTCGTCAGCGACCAGGACGGGCTGCTCCTCGGCGCGAGCGCGGCCGGGGAGGAGGCGGAGGCCCTCGCCGCCACCTTGCCCCTGGCGCCGGACGAGGCCTCCGCCCGGATCGGCCTCCCGGTGGGGCAGGTGATCCCGCGGGGCGAGGACGGCCGGCTGCTGCGGGTCCGGACCTTCGAGCTGCAGGGAGCCGAGCTGCTGCTCGGCGCCCTGACCCGGGAGCCCTTGACCCTCGCGGACCAGGGCACCCTCGATCGCGTGGTCCAGGGGGTGCGGCGCATCCTCGGCGGCACCGTGCCCTCCGCCGCCGCGAGCTGAGCCGCGCTTCAGGCCCCGTCCGGGGCCAGCCGGGCCTGGCGCCGGTCCAACTCGGCGGTGTCGATCAGCCCCCGGGAGGTCCCCCGCAGGGTACAGGCGTGGCGCGCGGCGATCTGCCCCCGGAGCACCGACTCCCGCAGGCTCCGTCCGTCCAGGACGTAGCTGCTCAAAAACCCCACCGCCAGGGAGTCGCCCGCCCCGTTGGTGTCCACCACGGGCCGCTCGTCGGGCACGGCCGGGAAGTGCTCCACCCCCCCCTCCCGGGTCGCCAGGAGGCAGCCGTGGCGACCGAGGCCGGCGATCACGGCCCGGACCCGACCCTGGGACAGGTAGCGCTGCATCAGTGGCGCGGGGTCGGGCTGGTTGACCCCGGAGAAGAAGAGCACATCCGCACCCCGGACGAAGTCCTCGCGATACGGGTCGTCGGGCGAGACCACGTCCTGCAGGTCGCAGGCCACGGTCCGGCCGAGGTCCCGGGCCGGGGGCAGCACGGCCCGGCACCAGTCCTGGATGTGGCAGTGCACCAGCCTGGTCCGCTGGAGCAAGGGGAGCCAGGTCTCCGGCGGGGGCCGCAGCTCGAGCGCGCTCTTCGCATCGTAGAAGTTCTTGCGCCGGCCGTCCCGGTACATGAGGTTGACGCTGCGGTTGGTCCCCCGGGGGTCCTCGAGGAGGTGGCACTCCACCCCGTCGCCGCCGACCTCGGTGCAAAAGAGGTCACCCAGCGCGTCCCGGCCGACGTAGGCGAACAGCGCCACCCGCCGGCCGAGCGCCGCGTAGCCCCGGCTCGTGTAGCCGCCGGCCTGCCCGGCGCAGTCGAGGTTCTCCGTGAAGTTCGCCTCCACGGACCAGTCCACGTCGTCGCCGAGGAGGTAGACGTTGGTGTCGACCCCCGCGGCGCCGACGACGAGCACGTCGAGCTCGGCGGACTGCATGCGCCCGGCCCTAGGGCTTGTTCAGCACGGCGAGGACCTTGCCGCTGAGCATCTCGTAGTTGAATGGCTTGGGGAGCAGGTCCACGTCGGGATCCGCGAGGCCGCTGTCCTCGAGCGACTCGCCGCCGTAGCCGGAGATGTACAGCACCTTGAGCTTGGGGCGCTGCGGGAGGAGCTGCTGGTACAGCTCCCGCCCGTTGAGGCGAGGCAGCACGACGTCGGTGACGAGCAGGTCGATGGGCTCGTGACGGCTCGCGGCGAGGCGGAGGCCCTCCTCGCCGCTGCTGGCGACGAGCACCTGGTAGCCCGCGGCCTCGAGCATCAGCAAGGAGAGGTCCCGCACGCCCGGGTCGTCCTCCACCAGCAGGATCGTCGCCTTGCCCGCGCGGGGGGGCGGGGGGGGCGGGGCCGCGACCGTCGGGGAGCCGGCGCCGACCTCCGGCAAGTAGATGCGGACCGTGGTCCCCCGCTCCCGCTCCGACTCCACGATCACCGCGCCGGCGTGCTGCTGGACGATGCCGTAGACCGTCGACAGCCCGAGCCCGGTGCCCCGGCCCTTCTCCTTGGTCGTGTAGAAGGGCTCGAAGAGGTGTTCCATCACCTCGGGCGGGATGCCGCAGCCGTTGTCCCGCACGATGAGCTGGGCGTGGACTCCCGGCGAGGCGGCCGGGTGCTGGCGCACGAACTCCTCGTCGAGCACCGCCCGGACCGTCTCCAGGGTGAGGGTGCCACCGCGGGGCAGCGCGTCCCGGGAGTTGACGACCAGGTTGATCAGCACCTGATCGAGCTGCCCCGGGTCGATGCGCACCGTGGGCACGTCGGGGCCGGGGCGGAAGAGCAGCCGCACGTCCTCGCCGATGACCCGGGAGAGCATCCGCTGGCTCTGACCGACGTGCTGGTTGAGGTCGACGAGCTGGGGCGAGATGGCCGACTTGCGGCCGAACGCGAGGAGCTGTCGGGTGAGGTCCGCGGAGCGCAAGGCGGCCTGCTTGATCCCCTCGACGTCCGGAAGCCCCGGGTGGTCGGGGGTCAGCCGGCTGCCCAGCAGGTCGGCATAACCGAGGATCGCTGTCAATAAGTTGTTGAAATCATGGGCGATTCCGCCGGCGAGGCGGCCGAGGGTCTCCAGCTTCTGCGCCCGCTTCAGGCCCTCGTCCTGGCGGGTCTGCTTCGCCTCTTGCTGCTTCTTCTCGGTGAGGTCCACGACCAGGCCGCGCATCCCCGCGGGCTCGCCGTCGTGCAGGATGGGCGTCGAGGTGATCAGCACCGGGAAGCGGCTGCCGTCCTTGCGCACGAAGGTGTACTCGTTCTGCAGCACCGGCTGCCCCTGCACCCGCCGCGTCAAGGCCGCCAGTCCCTGCTCGCGCTCCTCGGGCGGCAGCAGCGCGACCGCGGGCAGCCCCCGGGCCAGCTCGTCGGGGGTGACCCCGGTCATCTGGAAGGCCCAGTGGTTGGCGAAGGTGAGGTGCCCGCGCAGGTCGGTCTCGAAGACGATGGCCGGGAGCAGGTCGGCCAGCTCCCGGAAGCGCTGCTCCGAGGTGCGCAGGGCCGCCTCCCCTTGCCGCCGCTCGGAGATGTCCCGGGCGACGATCAGGCCGTGCCAGCCTTCCGGGAGCTCGTGCAGGCCGATGGTCATCTCGACCGGGGTCTGCTGGCCGTCGGGTCTGGTGATGGCCTCCTCGAGGGTCTCCCGCTGATCCCCCCGCTGCCGCGCGACCTCGAGGAGGCTGGTGAGCCGGGCCCAGACCGTGGGGGGCAAGAGCTCGGCCATGGGGAGCTCGAGGAGCTGCTGGCGCTCTCGGCCGAGCAGCCGGCACGCGGTGGCGTTGAAATCGACCAGCCGGCCGGTGGGGACCTCGAGCAGGAGGAACGCGTCGTTGCTCGCGTCCAGCAAGGTCCGGAAACGAGTCAGGATGGCCAGCTCGGCCCCAGGTTGCACGTCGCTCATCCCCATACCTCTCCGTGCTGCCGGGTAGCCCACCCCGCCCGGGGCGGGGGACGCGGGAGCAGCTCCGACACTACCCCGGCCCGGCCGCGGCGGCAACCCCGCACCGCTTGGCCCGTTGGCCGCCTGGGCGGTGGGGGGACGGGTCGCGGGCCCCGGGCGACCTCCCTGCCCCGCCGGCTCGGTCGATCACCGCCCCGGAGGCGAGCGGAGTCGGTTGCAGCCGGAGCAGTCGTCCCTACATTTCGGGGGGCGGCCGAGCTTGCCGCTGGCTGATCGTGTGCTCTGGCCTGGCGGCGCGCCAGGTTCGCCCCAAGGAGGAGTCGTTGTCGGAAGAGAAGATCCCCCAGGACCGGCCCGGCCGGAGCTCCCTCTTCGGCGGCAAGCGGCTGGGCTTCTCCCTGGGCTATGCCTTGCTCGGCGTGCTGCTGCTGTTCGCCTTCCGCTCGGCCACCGACGAGGGGCCGCGCACGGTGTCCTACAGCTCCCTCAAGCAGCAACTGCGGGACCGACAGATCGCCGAGATCTGGGTCGGCGAGCAGGAGGTGCTGGCCCGGCGTGGCAAGCCGGCCCTGCCCACGGCCGATGGCGCCGCGACCGCGTCGGGGGCGAGCCAGGGCGGTGAGGGCGCCAAGGGCGCCTTCGCCCTCTTCGGCGGGGGTGGGCCCCGTCCGGATCTGCGAGCGCTGCGGGTGCCCGGCGACGAGGAGCTGCCCAAGCTCGTCGAGGGCTCCGGCGCGGTCGCCTGGGGGCACCTCGAGGAGCCCCCGGTGCTGCTCCGGCTCTTCTCCTGGATGCTGCCCATCGGCGTGATGATCCTCTTCTGGGTCTGGATGATGCGCCGGATGGGTGGCGGCCACGGCGTCATGGCCTTCGGCAAGAGCAAGTACAAGCTCCACGGAGAGAACGACGTGATCACCCGCTTCGTCGACGTCGCGGGGGTCGACGAGGCGAAGACCGAGCTGGTGGAGGTCGTGGATTATCTAAAAAATCCGGGTCGTTACGGGAAGCTCGGCGCCCGGATCCCCAAGGGCGTGCTCCTCGTCGGCCCCCCCGGCACCGGCAAGACCCTGCTCGCGCGGGCGGTCGCCGGTGAGGCGCACGTGCCCTTCTTCACTCTCTCGGGTGCGGACTTCGTCGAGCTGTTCGTCGGTGTCGGCGCGTCCCGGGTGCGTGATCTGTTCGAGCAGGCCCAGAAGAACGCGCCCTGCATCGTCTTCATCGACGAGCTGGACGCCCTGGGCAAGGCCCGGGGCGGCCCGGGCGGGATGGGCGGCAACGACGAGCGGGAGCAGACCCTCAACCAGCTCCTCGTGCAGATGGATGGCTTCGATCCCGCCACCGGGGTGGTCATCCTCGCCGCGACCAACCGCCCCGAGTTCCTGGATGCGGCCCTGCTCCGGGCCGGTCGCTTCGACCGGCAGGTGCTCGTCGATCGCCCCGACCGGGCGGGTCGGCAGGCGATCCTCGAGGTCCACGCGGCCAAGGTGCAGCTCGCTCCCGACGTGGATCTCGATCAGGTCGCGGCCCGTACCCCCGGCTTCGTCGGCGCGGACCTCGCCAACCTGCTCAACGAGGCGGCCTTGCTCGCGGCCCGGCGGGACGCCGAGCAGGTGAGCAGCGCCGACCTGGAGCTGGCCATCGACCGGATCGTCGCCGGCCTCGAGAAGAAGAATCGGCTGATCAACCCCCACGAGAAGCGGGTCGTCGCCTACCACGAGGCCGGGCACGCGGTCGTGTCCTCCTGCGTGCAGGGGGCGGATCCGGTGCAGAAGGTCTCCATCGTGCCGCGAGGCCTGGGCGCCCTGGGGATCACCTGGCACGCGCCGACCGAGGACCGCTACCTGATGACGGTCAGCGAGCTGCAGGGCAAGATCGCCGTTTTGCTCGGTGGTCGTGCCGCGGAGCTGGTCTTCTTCGGCGAGGCCTCCACGGGCGCGGCCAACGATCTGGCCCGGGCGACGGAGGCGGCCCGGGCGATGGTCGTCGAGTATGGGATGAGCGAGCTGCTCGGTCCCGTCCGGTTGCGCCCGGAGCGCCGCGCCTTCTTGCCGGGGATGGAGGGCTACGAGCGGGGCGAGTACGGCGACCGGGTGGCCGACCAGATCGACACCGAGGTCCGTCGCCTCGTCGATGAGGCGCTGGAGCGCGCCCGGCGGCTGCTCCTCGAGCGGCGGGACCGGGTCGAGCGGCTCGCCGAGCTCTTGCTCGAGCAGGAGACGGTCAGCGGCGACGAGGTTCGCCGGCTGGTGTGCGATGAGGCCGCCCCTCGGGCAGCGGAGTCCGCGCTGGCGACGAGCCCCCTCGCTGGCTGAGGCTCACGCTGCCGCCCGGGGGCAACTCACCCCCCGGCGGCGGTGGTACGACGACCCTGGGGGCCGGGGGCGGGGAGGCTGCTGGGGGTAGGCCCCGGGGCGAGGCGGGGGGCGGGCTGTCCGGGCTCAGGTGGGACGGCTCGCGGCTCACCGGCTCGGTGGGGCGGGGCGCCTGGACGGGGGGCCCGGGTGGGGGACCGTTCGCCGAGACCGACGTGCCCCCGCCTGGCCGCACGAACAGGTCGGGGAAGGAGCCGGTGTCCTCGCAGCCCGGGCAGGTCTCCCGGGAGACGGCGCCGGTGGTCAGCCGGGCCAGCAGCTCCTCGGGGCGCAGCCACTTGCCGCGGCCGTCGTCCAAACGCCCGCACGCGCTGCAGCGCTGCTCGGCCGGCCCGTGCGCCTGCCGCTGGAGCTGCTCGTGGAGCGCGGCGAGGCGCTCGTCCTTTTGCATCCGCGCCTGGCGGCGGTCGGTGATCTCCCGCTTGATGCCCAGCACGTAGCGCTGCTCCCCGACCTGCAAGGGGCTGACCGTGAGCTCGATCCAGATCTCCTCGCCGGAGCGGTGGCACATCCGGTATTCGGGCAAGAACCCACCCTTGCGCCAGATGCTCAGGGGCGACTGCTCCACCTGGGCCGCCTCCTCCGGGAAGAGCAGCCGCTTCAGCTCCTGGCCCTCCAGCTCGGACGGCTGGTAGCCGAACAGCCGGGCGCCGGCCGCGTTCACTCGCACGTAGCGCCCCTCCCGGGTGAGGAGGAAGAAGCCGTCCCGCGCGTCGTCGAAGCTGGCCTTGAGCAACTGCAACTGGGCGTGGAGCTCTTCCTCGCCCCGGTGGCGCTCCGTGATGTCCAGGAGCAAGCCGGAGAAGCGGAACCCTCCCGGCTCCTCGCTGATCTGGATCTGGTTGGCGACCCAGAGCAGGTGACCTTCGGCGTCGAGCATCCGGTGGACCAGGCCGAAGCGGAGGTCCCGGTGCCGGAGGTGGTCGGCGATCGCGTCGAGGATGCGCTCCCGCTCGTCGAAATACAGGTGTTTCTTGAAGAAATTCTCATCGGCCACCCAGGCCTTGGCCGGGATGCCGAGCAGCCGGACGGCCTGTTCGCCGACGTAGGTGAAGCGCAAGCTGGGGGTGATCGCTTCCCAGGGTACCGCGGGCAGGGAATCGAGGAAGCGGTGGGCGTAGCGGACCTTGTCCCGGAGTTGCTTCAGCTCTTGCTGGAGGTGGAGCAGCTCGTCGGCGACGGCCGGCTCACCGGCTGGCTCGTTCCCTGGTGACACGGGCGGCTCTGGACGCGGCCGCTGCTCGTCCATTGGACCCCTCCTCGGGGATCGGCATCGCAGATGCTGGTCGATAACGGGGTCAGCGTACCATAGTTCGAGCAGAGATCCAACGACATCGTCGCGTCGCCCGTGGCTCAGCCAGGTCGCCGGTGCGCCAGCCGCCGTCGTTGCTCGGCCTGCCGGCGGTCCAGCTCGGCCGCGGTCCAGCCGAGGGGGTGCGGGCCATGGAGGCCCTCGTACTCGGCCAGCCGGCGGCGAGCCTCGTCGATGAGACCCTCGAGGGCCAGGGCCGCCACCAGGAAGGCGAGAGCCTGCGCGCGGCCAGCCGGGTCCTGGTCGATGGCCCGGTCCAGGGCGCGGATCGCGGGCCGCCACCGGCCGCGATTGATCAGGGCCAGGCCGAGGTTCTCGTACAGCGGCGGGGCGTGGTGGGCGTCGGCCGGGGTCAGCAGCGCGACGGCCTCGCCATAGACGGCCGTCGCCTCCGCGAACCGGTCGGCGTCAAAGAGGCGGTTGCCCTCCTCGTTGAGCTCCTGCAGCCGACTCTCCCGCTGCGCGTCGGTCAAGGCGGGCCTCCCGCTGCTGCCGATCGTGGACCGCGCCCGGGCGTCGGTCAAGGCGGGCTTCCCGCTGCTGCCGGCCGCTGGCCGAGCCGCTGCTCGGACTCCAGGGCGAAGCGGAGCACTGGCTGGTCCTTTCGTTCTAGCTGCCCGGTCCAGCGCCAGATCATCTCGCCCGTCGGGTGCTCGAGCCAGAGGCGCACCGTCAGCCGGTCGCCGGCCTGGGCCGGCGTGGGCGGCAGGGGGAACAGGTACTGGCCCCAGTGGGTCTCGTAGCCGGGCCCGGTCTGCAGCACCACGTCCGGCGCGAGGGTGGCGACGAACCAGCCGGCCAGCCCTTGCAGCAAGCCGTCGCGCTCCAGGGTGAAGCTCACGGTCTGGTCGAACTCGTCCGCGGTCGCGGGGGGCTGGAGCCGGGCGTAGGTGGCGGCCGGGCCGAGCAGCGCCGTGGGCGGCAGCTCCGCGTGGTAGCAGTAGTTGAGCGCGTAGGGCACCGCCGCCCGCAGATCCAGACCGTAAAACGGCTCCGTGAAGACCTGCAGGCCATAGTGGGTGAAGTCCCCGGCTGGCGCGAGGAGCAGCTCGACGGTCCCGGGGCAGAAGCGGGCCCCCGGCTTCATCCAGGCTCCGGCGGCCCGCACCGCGGGCAGCATCCCATCGTCCACCACGAAGCGGCCCAGGAAGTCGGCGACGACGAGGTCCACGAGCTCCACGGGCGCCAGCTCGACCATGTCCTCCTGGTGGATGGTCATCCGCGCGGCCAGGCCGTTCGCGGCCACGAGCTGCCGGGCGAGGCCGGCCACCGCGGCGGATTCCACTCCGTGGACCCGGGCCGCGCCCTGGCGGAGGGCGAGCATGCCGAGCACGCCGGTGCCGCAGCCCAGATCGAGCACCACGTCCCCGGGGCGCACGAGCCGTCGCAGGGCTTGCTCGTAGGCGGCCATCCGCAGCGGGTCGTCCAGCAGCAGGCGGTGGTACTCCAGGGGGGCGTGGTGCCCGCGGCGGCGTGGCGCCGGGGAAGGCAGGGGCGCCGCCTCCGGGGTCCCGGTCAGCGGCATGAGTTGGGGGCTCCGGGAGTGGGCGCGGTGGCGCACCAGAGCTCGGTGCGGTCGTTGGCCACGGCCGCATCCGCGGCGGCCTGCGGGAAGCTCAGGCTCTGCCCGGCCGCGACCTCCTGGCTCCGCAGGTTGTAGCTGATCCGGTCGATGAGCGGGACCGAGCCGTCCGCGCGGGGGCAGAACAAGGCCAGGGAGTCCGTGAGGCTCGCGGTGAGCACGATGGCCGGGTAGGTGGCGCAGATGTGCCCCGCGAAGAGGGCGCAGCTCGTCTTGGCGAGGATCAGCCGCTGGCCGGGGGCCAGCAGGGACGAGGAGTCGCCGAAGCTCAGGGCTCGCCGGACCTCGGCATAGCCCGGGTCGTCGACCCGGGAGTAGGCGAGGAGGCAGCCCGCGAGCTCGCGCGGCGCGCCGGCGACGTTGGCCAGCTCGAGCCACTGGCGCTCCCCGTCCAGGGTCTTGCCGTACACCTCGACGATGGCGATCTCCCCCGGCGCGACCTCCGGGAGGGGCTCGGCGCCCTCGCCCTCGCCCTCCGCGCCCTCGCCCTCGCCCTCCGCACCCTCGCCCTCGCCCTCCGCACCCTCGCCCTCGCCCTCCGCGCCCTCGCCCTCGCCCTCCGCGCCCTCGCCTTCCGCACCCTCGCCCTCGCCCTCCGCGCCCTCGCCCTCGCCCTCCGCTCCCTCGCCCTCGCCTTCCGCTCCCTCGCCCTCGCCCTCGCCTTCCTCGCCCTCGCCTTCCTCGCCCTCGCCTTCCTCGCCCTCGCCTTCCTCGCCCTCGCCTTCCTCGCCCTCGCCTTCCTCGCCCTCGCCCTCGGTACCTTCACCCTCGCCCTCGGTACCTTCACCCTCGCCCTCGGTACCTTCGCCCTCGCCCTCGGCCCCGCCGCCTTCTCCCCCGCGGCGATGAGCCTCGGCGCAGGCCGTGAGG
>JAVEVO010000143.1:0-17216 GCA_034005005.1 Myxococcota bacterium | reverse complement strand
GGTGAGCCCGCCGCCGAAGGAGTCGACGTTGGATGTGTTGTTGCCGAGGCGGGCATAGACGGTGCCGGCCTCCCGCCGGTACCACACGGTCAACCGGTAGCTGTTGTACTGCTCCAGGGGGATGGCCCGCTGCTGGAACCCGCCGGCGGCGCTGATGAACATGCTCTGGCTGCCGTTGTATGCCGCGTCCTCGCTCTTGCCATAGGTGGCGGTGCTGTAGTTGACCCAGCTCGCTGTGCCCTCGGCCTCCATGGTGCCGTCCTTGACCAGATTGTGCTCGGTCAAGGACACGTCGTCGATATAGGCCGTGCCCGAGCAGAGGAAGACGAGCCGCAAGGTGCCGGGGAGGGCCGCCGGGAGGGTGAAGGTCCGGGCGAAAGAGGACCAGCCCGCCTGGGCTGCCGTGCTCTGGAACGCGTTGTTCTGGAAATCCCCGCTGGAGGTACCGAGCCCGACCCGCATGGTGAACGTGCCGGACACCCGCCAGTACTGGAACTTCAGCCGGTAGGTCTTGCCCGGCTCGACCGCCAGGCCCACCTGGTGGAAACCACCCAGGGCGCCGGCCTGGGTGATGGCCATGCTCTGGGTGCCGTTGTAGACCACGTCGCCCGTCTTGGCGAAGACGCCGGCGGCGTACGGCTGCCAGACGACGGGATCGGCCGGGGAGGCCGCTTCCATGTCGCCGTCGAGCGCGAGGTTGGCATGGGCCACACCGGCGACCAGCAGGAGCGCTGCAGAGAGGGGAAGGACGAAGCGGACTGCCTTGCTCATGGCGTCTCTCCTCGGCAGGGCCCGACCAAAGTACTCCTCTGGCCGCAATGGATATCCGACTACTGTACATGGATCGCGGCAGGAAAGCCAGCCCATGACGCGCACGCGAGACACCCCACGGACCGCCGGCCCGACGACCGGGAGTGGGGGCGCGCGGGTGGGGGATGGCGAAGCCGAAGGACGACGGAGAAGACCTGCCGGCCGTCAGTTCAGCTTCGCCCGGATCTCCTGGATCAGCGCCAGGACCTCGGCCTCGCCGAACGTGTAGCGGTTGGCGCAGAAATGGCAGGTCACCTCGGCGCCGTGCAGATCCTGCACCATCCCCTCGAGCTCCACGGGCCCGAGGGTGATCAGGGCCCGGGTAACCCGCTCCTTGTCGCAGGGGCAGTGGAACCGCACGGGGCCCGTGAAGAGGATCCGCAGCGGGAAATCCGCGACGAGCTGCGCGGCCAGAAAGCAGGGATCCCGCGCGCCCTCGCTCAGGCTGCGCCTTAAAACACCGGTGCGCAGGCGATGCTGGGCCTCCCGGACCGGGTCTCCCTCTTGCTCCTTGGTCCCCGGCATCGCCTGGACCAGCACGCCCGCCGACGCGATCACCGCGCCGGCCTCGTCGAGCAGGACCTCGCAGCCGAGGGCCGAGGGGATCTGCTCGGAGACCCGCAGGTAGGTCTCGAGGTCCTCGTCGACCTCGCCCACGGTGAGGGTGCCAGTGCCCTGGTAG
Source organism: Myxococcota bacterium (assembly GCA_034005005.1). Taxonomy (GTDB): domain Bacteria; phylum Myxococcota_A; class JAVEVO01; order JAVEVO01; family JAVEVO01; genus JAVEVO01. Next base: position 15,724 of record JAVEVO010000143.1, on the reverse strand, counting down.
AGGTCCTTGAGGCCGAGGTCCCGGAAGACCTGCACGACCCCGTTGCGGCCGAGGACCGAGGCGACCCAGGGCCGCCCACTGCCCTCGTGCTCGGCGAGCACCGGCTCGTGCACGTAGCCGCGCACGTCGCCGTTGGCCCAGGCGTCGACCATCAGCCCGCGCAGGGGGCCGTCGCCGGTCAACTGCAAGGAGATCCGCTCGTCACCCTTGGTCAGGGTGGCGAGGAGCTGCCCCGCGGTGAGCGCCCGGCCGAGCGCGACCGCGGCGAGCCCCGTCAGGTCGTGCCGCCGCGCCGCCTCCTGGACCACGCTCGTGTTCACGCAAGCGACCACCCGGAAGGAGCCGTCGACGGAGAGGAGCCGGACGAGCTGATCCGCGGCGGACGGGGACTGTCCTTCGTGCTCTTCGCTCATGTGGTCTGTATAGGGGGGAGCGACGGTCGGGGCAAGTGGGCCGAGCGTCTTTTCGGGAGGGACCGCGCCGCTACAGCCGCTTGACTCCTCGCCACGGGCGGCGCTTATTGGCGCCCTCATGAAGCTCGCCACCGTGATCGTCTTCGTGCTCACCTACCTGCTCATCGCGGGCGGGCGGCAGCTCTCCCTGCTGCCCATCGGCCGGCCGGCGTGGGCCCTGCTCGGTGCCCTCGGCATGGTGGCCATCGGCGCCCTCACCCCGGCGCAGAGCTTCGCGGCCGTCGATCACGACACGATCCTGCTGCTCTTCTCCATGATGCTGCTCACCGTCTACCTCGACCGGGCCGGCTTCTTCGATGCCAGCGCCGCCCTGCTGCTCGGCCTCTGCCGCACTCCCTGGCAGCTCTTGGCGACGATCTCGCTGCTCGCGGCGGTCCTCTCCGCGGTGCTGGTCAACGACACGGTCTGCGTCTTCTTGACCCCCCTGGTCGTCGCCACCTGCCGGCGCACCGGCCTGCCCCTGGGGCCCTACCTGATCGCCGTGGCCACCTCGGCCAACATCGGCTCCGCCTGCACCCTGGTCGGCAACCCCCAGAACATGATCATCGGCTCCCTCAGCGGGCTGCCCTTCCTCCACTTCTTCGCCCGGGCGCTGCCCGCGACGCTGGCCGGGCTCCTCGTCAACCTCGGCCTGCTCTGGCTGTACTACGGACGCCGCTTGCCCCACACTCCCCTGGACCGCCCCGCGCTCCCCGCGCACTTCCACGGCCGGCGGCTGCTGTTCAAGAGCCTGGTGCTGGTGGGCGTGGTCGGCGGGTTCATCGCCGGCCTGCACATGGGGTACGTCGGACTCGCCGGGGTGCTGGTCCTGGTCCTCGCCGACCGCCGCGACACCCGGGAGGCCTTCAGCCGGGTCGACTGGCCGCTGCTGATCTTCTTCTGCGGGCTGTTCATCGTGGTCGGCGGCTTCGCGACCACCGGGCTGGCCGAGCAGACCTGGCGGGCGGCCGCTCCCGGCATGGACCTGCGGACCGCCTCGGGGACCTTGCTGTTCTCCGCCTTGATGGTCGCGGGCTCGAACATCGTCTCCAATGTCCCCCTGGTCATGCTCACCGGCCCCCACCTCGCCGAGCTCGGCGGGGGCAGCGGGGCCTGGATCCTCCTCGCCTACACCACCACGGTCGCAGGGAACCTGACCTTGCTCGGCTCCGTGGCCAACCTCATCGTGGCGGAGCAGGCTCGCCCCCACTATTCCTTGGGATTCCGGGAGTATCTGAAGTTCGGCCTGGTCTCGACGGTGGCGGTGCTGGCCGTCGGCGTGCCCCTGCTGGTCCTGTCGGAGCGGCTGGCCGGCTGAGCTGTAGGGCGCGGGGGCAGACGATCGCGCCACCCCGCCTGCGGCCGCGCGGCTCAGCCCGCGCCGGGGAAGGTCAGCCGGGCCAGCTCCGGCGCGGTCCAGAAGCCTGGCTGCGGTCCTTTCCGCCGCCCGTGCCGGGCATAGGCCTGCAGGCGCGCCACCCCCGCGGGCTGGAGCAGCTCCACCGCGTCGAAGAGCAGATCGGGCCCGAGGGAGCGCAGCAGCCGATCGGCCGGCGAGCCGGGGGGAGGCAGCCGGCTGGCGAGCAGCAGCAAGGGCTCCCGGAGGTGGCGGTGCAGCATCGTGAGCCGCCCGAGGGTCTTCCAGAGGGTGTCGGTGCTGGCGAGCCCGGCGTCGACCACGGAGAAGGCGCCCACCAGCTCGCAGCACCACTCCTCGCCGGTGGCGTCCCAGGCGGCGAGGGACGCGGTGAGGCCGAGCCCCCGGCCGACCGTGCGGGCGACGGTGAGCTCGCGAAAACCGGCGGCCTCCATCTGGGCCGCAGCGAGCTTCTCGAGGGTGCCCCCGAGGACCGCGGCGCTCCGGTAGGCCTCCTCCTGGGCCACACCCCCGGCCAGGCGGGCGCGCTCGTCGGCCAGCCGCTGGCGGGCGAGCGCGACGTAGCCGGGGTCGAGGTCGTACCCCGCGAAGCGCCGACCGGCCCGCAAGGCGGCGACCGCGCTGCTCCCGGCACCGAGGAAGGGATCGAGGACCAGGTCGTCTCGGTAGGTGTACAGCTCGATGAGGCGCCGCGGCAGCTCCACGGGGAAGGGCGCGGGGTGGCCGACGCGGCGGGCGCTCTCCGCGGGGATCTGCCAGAGGTCGAGGGTCGCCGCGAGGAACTCGTCCGCGGCGATGGTCCGCTCCCAGGGCCGCCCCTCCCGCTGACGACGAGCCGACGACCGGGCCCGGTCGAACCGGCCCTTGCTGGCCACCACCACCCGCTCGGTGAGGTCGCGCAGCACGGGGTTGGCGGGGCTGCGATAGGACCCCCAGGCGCAGGAGTTGGACGCGCCGATGCCCTTCTGCCAGATCACCTCGCCACGCAGCAGCAGCCCGAGGTCGTCCTGGAGGATGCCGATCACGTCCGCGGCGAGGCTCCGGTAGGGCTTGCGCCCGAGGTTGGCGACGTTGACCGCGATCCGCCCCCCCGGCTCGAGGACGCGCACCGCCTCGGCGAAGACGTCCCGCAGCAGCCCGAGGTAGTCGAGGTAGCTGGCCGGCACGCTCCCCTGCCCCACCGCGGCCTCGTACTCCTTGCCGACGAAGTAGGGCGGCGAGGTGACGACCAGGGCCACGGAGCGGTCGGGCAGCTCGCGCATCGTGCGGGAGTCGCCGCAGACGAGCAGCTCCCGGGGGACCTCCGTGGCCAACTCCTCCCCCGCGTCGAGCTGCGGGGGCGCGAAGCGCGCGTAGAACTCGCGGGAGTCGTGGGCCTCCCGGCGGCTGGCCCCGAAGCGGTAGGTGGCTGTCCGACCCTTGCGGCCTCTGGCTCCCGGCTCGTCGCTCACCTCGCCGTCCCTCCCGGAGCGTCCACGCGCGTGAGCTGCATCCGGTCCACCCCGAGACGCAGCCCGGCCGACGCAGGCGATCGCCCCACCACGGTGAAGGTGACCCAGTGCGGTCCAGGATGCAACTGGATCGGCTCCTGCGCCTGCCACTCACCCAGGGTCGCCAGCCCCGCGAAGCCATCGAACAGCGGCGCCAGCGGCACGCCGTCGACCGCGACCTCGACGAGCCCGTGCTCCGGGCCCCGGGCGAGGACCCCGGAGAGCCGATAGCGCCCGCTCGCGAAGATCTGCTGCCGGAAGGAGAAGCCCGCGCCCTCCCGCTCGGGCGCGAACGCGAGCAACCAGACCCCCGCGGGCGCCCGGCGCGACCGCTCCCCCTCGCCCAGGGGCTGGATGCGCACGCTGCCGCCCCAGCGCCGGGGCGGGGGGAACTTGTCCTCCGCCTCGAAGCGCAGGGAGCGCTCCGGCTCCCGGGCATCGAGGGGCAAGGGCCGAAGCTGGCCGACCCCGGCCGGTGGGCTCCACGGCAGGTAGCGGAAGGTGCGACGGCCCGGGAAGGCCGCGGCGAGCTGCGGGTTGGCCGGTCCCAGGTCCCGGGCGACGACCACCGCGCTCTGCTCCAGGAAGGGACGGGCCTGGACGAAGCCGATCCGGTAGTCCCGGTCGTCGAGGTCCGGCCCCCGGGAAGAGCGGGGCACGAAGACGATCGCGTCGGTGAGCGCGGTGTCGCGGATCAGCCGGCCCAGCCCGTCGTGGACGCCCCAGAAGGCTCCCGCGTAGCGCGGCCAGCGGGCCGGGAGCTCCCGCACGAGGGCCGTCCCCAGCAGCGACAGCAACAAGAGGAGCGCGCTCGCCCGCCGCAGCCACCAGAGCGGATCCCGTCGAGGACGGGAGGGGGCCGGTCCCTCCCCTCCCCCGTCCGGGCCAACGCTCCAGCCCCCGAGCCGGAGCAGGAGGTAGGCCACTCCGGTCACCAGGGCAGGCAGAGAGTTGTAGTAATAACGGGCACCTAGACAATTACCATGATAGTAATAGAAAAAGTAGCCTATCACCGGTCCGAGGGCCAGCGCGAGCAGCAGCAGCGCCCCCCGGCGAGGCCGGACGGTCACCAGCAGACCGACCAGCCCCAGCACGGCGAGGAGTAGGCCCGGGCCGGGGCCCCAGAGGTCGGTGACCAGGGAGCCCAGCCGGATGCCGGTCACCGTGAGCGCGCGGCGAGGCGTGAAGCCACCACCGGGCGGCAGGTCGGGGCCGTGCTCCCGCACGCAGCCGACGTCGCGGCCGAACCCGAGGCGGTGGCAGTCCGGCTGGGGCTCGGTCAGGGCGAAGTAGCGGTCCTGCGGCCAGACCAGGGGGTCGCCCGTCAGCGCCCGGTTGTAGGCGAACTGAAGGCTGCCGAGGGCCAGCCCGCCCAGGGCGAACAGCACGAGGCCACGCCAGGGGCGGGGCCGGGCACGCCCGAGCGCAACGACCCCCTCGAGGCCGAGGGGCACGAGAAGCACCACCGCATCCAGGGACCGGGTGAGGAAGAGGAGGCCGAGCGAGACGCCGGCGAGCCCGAGCAGGAGGGGCCGCTCGCGGCGCCGGCCCGCGAGGTAGCTCCACGCGGCGCCGGTGGCCAGCAGGGCGGAGGCTCCGTGCGCCATGAACTCCGCCTGGAGGAAGAGGAAGAAGGGCGAGCAGGCCAGCAGCCACGCGGCGAGCTGCCCCACCCGCCGCCCCGCGACCTCCCGCGCCAGCCCCCAGGTGGCCACCACGAGGAGCCCACCGACGAGCGGCGAGACCAGCCAGGGGACCTCGAACAGCTCGCCGAGGGCCAGCAGCGCGGGCCAGCCGGGCTGGAACAAAGAATACCAGCGGCCGTCGTTGACCATGAAGCGGAAGGTGAAGAACTCGGCCAGGGGGTGGGAGGGCAAGGAGAGGTGGCCGGCCGCGAAGAGCCGGGCCTGCCAGAGATAGTTGATGGAATCCTGGATGTGCGGGATGCCGCCGAAGAGCATCCGGGAGGCCAGCAGGCTGAACGCGCCGGCGAGGGTGGCGGGCAGGACGGGCGAGAGCCCGGCGAGCCGGCTCCACCAGCGCAGGCGGCCCGCGGGCGGGGCCGACGGCGAGGGGCCGCCGGTCGCCACGGCCGGTGCCGGCGAGGTGGGAGCCGTCGACGGGGACGTCCACGCCTCGCTCATGGGGAGGCGGGATCCCCGGGTGCGACTGCCGGATCCACGGCGGCGGCCTCGTCGGCCGCGGCCTGGACCGTGGCCGGGAGCTGCCGCAGGTCGTCGAAGAGCAGGTGCCCCCAGGCACCGGTGGCCCGATCGACGAGCTGCACGCGCGCCGGCCGCCCCGCCCAGGGGCTGACGTCCCAGCGGATCGGCACCAGGCGGTCCTGCCCGGGGCCCGTCGCCTCGCGCACCACCTCCCCGTCGACGAGCAACCGCACGGACAGCTTCCCGGGCTGGCGGCCGCCGCCGACGAGGAAGCCCAGGCGGGGCTGCACGAGCGTGAAGGCGGGGCTGGTGAGGGTGCCGGTCGGCCGGTCCCCCCCGCCGGCGTAGCCGTTGAGGAAGTAGCGACCGCGCCAGCCGGTGACCATCCCCTGGTCGCCGACCTTCCCCGTCCCGATCGGGGAGCCGGCGAAGGCCGCGCCCTCGGCCTGCCAGCCGGCCATCGTCCCCAGCTCGAAGGTCAGGTTGGGGTTGCGGACGCGCAGCTCCCCGAGCTCGGCCGCCGGGCCAGCCGGCTCCAGGGGCGACACCCGGAAGCGGTGAGTGCCCGCGGCGAGCCGCAGGGGCAGCCCCACCGAGGCGATCCGACCGCCGGGCAGCAGGAGGTCCCGGACCTGACGCACGAAGCGGCCAGAGGACTCGGCCTCGACCTGCACCAGGATGCGCCCCCCGCTCACGGACGCGCCGGTGCGGTGCAGGAAGAGCCGCAGCTCGGTCCGCTCGTCGTCGTCGAGCGCGAGCGCGACCCCCCGGATCTCGAGGTCGGGTAAAAACGGCACCTGGCACTGGCCCGGCAGGCGGGCGAGGAGCTGGGAGACCTCTCCCGGACGGGGCTGGAGGCCGAGCAGGGCGGTCAGCTCCTGGCGCAGCAGCCCGGCCTCGAGGGGCGCCTCGGGGAGCGAGCCGGGATCGACCAGCAGCAAGGCGGTGCTCAGGTCACCGAGACGCCGATGGGCCTGGGCGAGCAAGGTCCGACCGGCCGGATCGAGGGAGAAGCCGCACCCCTCCAGGGGGCAGAGCTCGAGCGCCTGCCCGTCGAGGACGCCGTCCCCCCGGGCCAGCAGGGCGAGCGCGGCCTGGAGCTGGGCCGAGGTCGGGTCGAGACCATGACGCCGACCAGCCTCCCAGGCGGTCAGCACGCGCTCCGGGTCGTGCGCGCCGGTCCGCTCCTGGCGCTCCCGCTCCAGCGCCGTGCGGTAGGCGGCGCGGGACGGTGTCAACGCGAGGGCCGCGTCGAGCAGCAGGAAGGCCGTGTCCGGGTCTCCGGCGCTCGCCGCGGTCCGCCCCCGCGCGGCCAGCCGCGTCGCGAGCAAGGGGGCGAGGTGGGCGACGCTGGCCAGCCCGGGAGCGGCCGTGCGGGCCTGCTGCAGCTTGGTCGCCGCGGTGAGCAGGTCGCCCGCGTCCGCGAGCAGCAGCGCCGAGGAGCTCAGGGCCGCAGCCACGGCCTCCTCGGCCTGCCGCAGCTCCGGCGAGCCCTGACCACCATCCTGTCGCCGCAGCCGCGGCAGCAGGCTGCGCAGCCGGTCCTGCCGGGCCGAGACGAGGGCCTCCCGGATGGCCTGCAGCAGCCGCTGCCGCGCCGCGACCCCGGCCTCCGGCCCGACGTCGATCTCGCCCGCCGGCAGCAGCCGCAAGCCGGCCTGGGAGGGCTGCAGGCCGACGCTGGCTGCGGAGGCGCGCAGCCCGACCTGCAGGGCATAGCGGCCCGGGGCCGCCGTGACCGGAATGCTGAGCCGCACGGGGAGCAACAGTTGCTCGCCGGGCCGGAAGCTCGCGACGGGCAGCCCGCGCCCCAGGGGGAGGGCCGTCTCGGTCTCGAGGACGCCGACCGTGCCCGAGAGCGCCCGCGAGCCGAGGCGGACGACGACCTCCGGCTCCTCGACGAGGGGACGGAGCACCAAGAACCGCAGCAGCAACTGGAGGACGTCCCCTGGACGACCACCGCCACCGCCGAGATCGACGTGGACGAGCTGCACGCCGAGGGAATCGAAGCGCCCCCGGCCGCTGGGCTCGACCGGGAACCAAGGGGACAGGAGGTCACCCCGACGCAGGTAGTGGCGGCCCGGGCCCAGCTCGACCCCGGCCAACCGGGCCGGCAGGGGCAGGTAGAGGGTGTCCAGCTCGGGGTACTCATGCAGATAGTAGGCCGACAGCCAGGCCCCGTGCAGGTGGACGAACGTGGGCTCCAGCTCGTGCAGCAGGTGCTCGCGCACCAGGGGCGGCTGCCAGCGGATCCCGGGCAGCGCCCGGTCCGCGAGGCCGAAGAGGTCGTGCACCGCCAGGCCGGAGGCGAAGGAGGTCCCGCCGATGTCGGGGTCGAGGAGGGAGGCCCGGGAGAGCTGCAGGGTGCCGGCCAGGGAGCCGAAGGCCCGGCCTCGCTCGGCCACCGTGGCGAAGGTCGTGAACCCGGACAGGGCGACGGGGGCGCCGCTGCGGAGCTGCACCACCCGGGGCACGACCATCACGGCCAACAGCAGCAGCGCGCCCCAGCCGACGCGCCCCGCGAGCAAGGGCTGCCCCAGGATGAGCGGCTGGCGGGACAAGGCCAGGGTGAGCCGCCCGAGGGACGCAGCCGTGAGGAGGAGCAGCAGCGGCAGCAGCGGAGCGAGGAAGCGGTGCTGCGGCATCCAGTCCCCCCCCGCGAGCAGCGGGAAGAGGAAGCCGGCCCCGAGCAGCCCGAGGCCGAGCAGGTACGAGCTGCGGCCGCGGCGGGGCAGCAGCCCGAGCAGCAAGATGACCAGGTGCGGGAGCAAGGTCTCGCGAAGGACGAAGGTACCAAGGTACTGCCAGCCGGCGCCCTGGGGGTCGAACAGACTGCCGGGAGCGAAGGGGAAGGAGGCGGCCTTGATGCGGTACGAGTTGGGGAGCCACGCGTCGAACAGCCAGAGCCGCAGGCCCAGCAGCAGGCCGCCCCCGAGGAGGAGCGGCAGCAGCGCGCGCCCGAGCCGGCGCCCCTCGGCCCGACGCTGGTCGGGGAGCTGCCGGAGCAGGCGGATCGCCGCGGCCGCACCGACCACCGCCCAGTACAGCGGGGCCTCGGGGCGGGTCGCGAGCAGCAGCAGCAGCAGCAAGGCCGTGCCGTAGGGCGCCCGCTCGCTCTCCCGCTCGAACAGCAGCACCGCGAGCAGCGCGCACAGCAAGAAGCCGTGGAGCCCGGATTCCAGCCCGGCCACGCTCCAGAGGACGAAGCGGGGGGTGCCCGCGACGAGCAGGGCCGTGACCACCGTCACCGCGAGCCACCAGTCGGGGATCGCGCCCGCCAAGGGCAAGCTGACCGACGCGGTGACCCCCTCGGCCCCCGGTGCGGGACGGCGGACGCGGCTGCTCCGGCTGCGCACCAGGAGCGTCGCGCCGACCGGGAGGAGCAGCAGGGAGCCCCAGGCGAAGCCCAGCCCGAGGAGCTTGGCGCCCGGCTCGAGGGGCAGACGGAAGAGGTGCAGCAGGGCCAGCAGCCCGACCCAGAGGGGGTTGGAGTAGGCCTCCACGGGCTCCCCCCCGGGGTCGAGCACCAGCCCGTGCCCCGCGGCGAGGTTGCGCGCGTACGTGAAGGAGATGGCCGCGTCGTCCACGGTCAGGGGCCAGTACCGCTGCGCATGCAGCCCGAGGAGCAGGGCGAGGGCACAGCCTACCAGCAGCGGGACCAGCCAGCGCGGCCCCCGGTCGCTGAGCCAGCGCGACGACTGCACGGGGAGGCCGGTCATCTTCCTCCTTCGGGGGAGTGGGCCGCCATCCAGGGCAGCAGCAGCCCGAGCAGCCGCTGCACGGTCTGGGGTTCGACCGCGGCGAGGTTGCGGCGCTCGCGCGGATCGTCCCTGAAGTTATACAGCTCCTGGAGACCGTTGCGCGGATCGAGGATCAGCTTGTGGTCACCCACGATCACCGCGCGCGCCCGCTCCTTGTCGGTCGGATTGAAGGCGAGGGAGCAGAAGACGGCACGCGCGGGCTGCTCCTGTCCGAGGAGCAAGGGGACCAGGGAGCGGCCCGCGAGGCCGCGGGGCAAGGGCCCGGACATTCCGAGCAGATCGAAGAACGTGGGCAGCAGGTCGAGGAGCGAGGCGGGGGTCTGGACGCGGCGGGGCTCCACCCCCGGCGCGAGGACGAGCAAGGGGATCCGCACCAGCTCGTCGTACAGCTTCCCGAAGTGGGCTCGACCACCGTGCTCGCCGAACTCCTCCCCATGATCAGCGGTCAGGGCGAACACCGTGGTCTGCAGAAGCCCTCGATCTTCCAGGGCCTTGACCAGGCGACCGACCTCCCGGTCGACGAGCGCGAGCTCCTCGTCGTAGCGATCCACGGGCCGCTCCCCGAAGGACGGGAGATCGGCCGCGCCATGGTGCCGGTAGGGGTCGTGGGGATCGAAGTAGTGGACCCACAAGAAGAAGCGCCCGTCACCGAGCTCGTCGAGCAGCGCGAGGACCGCGTCCGTGACCTCGGGAGCCCGGCTCGCGGTCTCGAGTCGCGTCACCGGCCGCCAGTGGACGAACCCCTGGTCGAGACCGAAGGTGCTGCGGAAGACCCAGACCGCGGCCGTCAGCACCCCACCCTGGCGCAGCAGCTCGGCGAAGGTCGTCTCCTGGGGCGTGACCTCGTGGGGCCAGGGCCGGCGGTTCCAGCGAATGGCGCTCGGCCAGCGGCTGAGTTGCAGCATCGGCAGGGCCCAGCGGGTGCACGGAGAGGGGGTGTAGAAGCGATCGAAGACGACGGCGCGCGTGGCCAGCGCGTCGAGCGCGGGGCTCGTCGGCCGCGGATACCCGTACAGGCCCAGGTGATCGGCCCGCAGGGCGTCCACCGTGACCAGCAGGAGGTTGCGCGCGGGCGGGATGGCGGACGGCAAGGGGTGACGGATCGCCGCCAGGGCCTGCTGCGGTGCCTGCACCTGCTGGTCACCGTCCCGGCAGTCGTCGTCCAGCCCGTTGCGCGGGATCTCCGCTGCCCCGGGATGGACCCTCCGGTCGAAGGGTGCGCAGTCCGCACCACCGAACCAGGATGCGGCGCCATCGCGGTCGAAGTCGCTGAGATCCCTCAACGAATCGGCGAAGCTCGCGGCGATCAGCGTCCCCCGGAAGAGCACCCGGCGGGCCGCGCCGCACTCACCGGCGAGCGCTGCGCCGCCCAGGCTCCCGAACACGAGCAGGAGGAACAGCCCGGGCCACCAGCGCGGCCACCAGCGGCGGCTTCGCAGCCCGCGCTCGAAGCCGACGAGGAGCAGCAGGAACACCAGGGGCCAGCCCACCCAGCCGAGGGGCAGGTGGACCAGCACCTCCCGCGCCCGCCAGCCCTGCACGCCGAGCCCCAGGGCCCCGAGGCCCGCCGTGCCGGCCAAGACCAGCCACCAGGGAGGCTGCCAGCGGTCGAAAAGCCGCGCCAGCGGCCAGGCGAGCAGGGGCCAGAGCAGCAGGCCGAGGGCCAGCGCCCCGCCGACGAGCAGCAAGGCCGCGAGCGCGGCGAAGGTGGGCGAGTGGACGCGCTGCGGGAGCTCGACCAGCCGAGGCCAGATCAGCGCGAGGGACAGGGCCAGGCCGAGGAGGCCCCCGCCGAGGAGGGCGAGGCTGGTGCTCGGGTGGCGGCGGGCCACGGCCAGCAGCCGCCCGAGGACCTCGGCGGGCGGGACCGCCAGCAAGGACCGCCACGCCCGGCGCAGCGCGAGCAGCAGCGCCGCGACCAGGCCCCCGAGGAGCAGATCCAGGGAGACGACGAGGAGGGCGGCCGCCGGCAGCTCGCCGACTGCGGTCGCGCCGACCGCAGAACCCGCCAGCGCCCGCACGAGCTCCCCCACGCCGACGAGGGCCCCGGCGAGAAGCCCGGCGCCGAGGGCCGCCGGCCCGCCCGCGCCCGGGCCTGCCTCATGTTGGGGGAGAGCAGGCGAGGACGAGGGTGGAGGGACGCTGGTCATGGCTCGCCTCGGGGGTCTCCACTCGGGAGCGGCGCAGGGATCTCGGGAGGCCGGCTCCCGGCGCCGCTCCACCGGCGGCGCCATGGAGGCGGCCGGCGCACACCGATCCGGCCTCGGCGCTGCGCCCTTCTAGTCTCGCCGACGGAGGGGTGTCAATGCGCGATGCGCGGGCCGGCCCTGTCTCTTCCTGTATTGGGATCCGCGTTCCGCCGACGGCGCGCGCAACAAGTGCGAAGAGATCGTGTATCTTCCTTGGGACACCCGGGGAGTTTTTCACGGAGGCGAGCCGGCGGCTGGAGCCGGCCAGGAGGCATCATGACACGCTGGCCGCTGGCGACGTCCTTCGTCCTGCTGGGATCGCTGCTGGGGAGCGCGCCCGTCGCGGCCGATGACCGGGACTGGCCCACCTGGCGCCACGACCCGGCACGCACCGGCCGGGCGAGCGTGACGAGCACCCTCGGCGAGCCCACCCTCGCCTGGGCCCTCCCCGCCGGGGGGCGTTACAACCCGAGCACCTTTCTTGCTGCAGACCTGAACGGAGAGCCGGGCCCCGAGCTGCTGCTGATCCGCGGCGGCAGGCTGCTGGCCTTCGCCAGCGCGACCGGACAGCTCCTCTGGGACACTCCCTGGCTCGGGTTCCAGCAGATCGTCGGCGTCGCCGATCTCGATGGGGTCGCTTCCACGCGGGAGGTGGTCGTCACCCGCTCGACCGCGCCCACCTCGATCACCGTCCTCGACGGGCGCAACGGCCAGCGCCTCTGGAGCAGTCCGGCCCAGGCCGCGGGCGTCTCCGGCTACCGGCGGGAGATGGTCCGGCTGGCCGACACCAGCGGCGATGGCCGGCCAGAAATCCTCGCCTCGGCCTCCAAGACCGGGACCTTCCAGAGCTTCACCGGGGCGGCGAATGGCGGCCTGGCACCGGCCTGGGAGGCAAGCTTCACCGGCTACTCCAACATCAACCCGCCGATCGTCGCCGAACTGGACGGCGACCCGACCGACGGCGGCCGGCCTGAATTCGCCTTCGTCTCCCTGACCAACGTCTGGGTCTTCAACGCCGACGACGGCAGCCTGCGGGTCAAGCTGGCAAACGTCCTCAAGAGCCACTGCCAGGACCACCTGGAGGCCATCGACGTGGACGGCGACGGGGCGCGAGAGCTGCTGGTGATCGGCCGGCGCACCTACTCCCGCTCCCTGACTCTCCTCGACGTGGCCCGGGAGCAGGTCGTCTGGAAGCTGGAGTGGCTGCCGACCAGCGAGAGCGGCCTGAACAACCCGGTGCAACCATTGGCCGATCTCGACGGCGACGGCAAGCCCGAGCTGGTGGTCGGGGTCTTCAACGACCGGGAGCTGGAGCAGGACGCAGCCGGGACCGCGGGCGACCATGACGGAGTGAACCAGCCAGGCGTCTGGTCCTTGATCGTGCTCGACCTGGCGACCGGCAAGGCCAAGGCGAGCGTCCCGGGCTGGCAACCCCGGGCCCTGGGCGATCTCGACGGGGACGGCCGGGCCGAGATCCTGGCCAGCAAGGCGCCAGCGGAGATCGCCGGCTCCCCGCGGATGGCCGATATCGGACTCTTCCGCCTCGAACAGGAGGGGCTGCAGTTGCTGGGCCAGGTCGAACGGGCCGCGATCCTCGAGACCCGCTGGGACCAGCCGGCCCACCTCAGCGATCTGACCCTCACCAAGCCCCTCATGGCGGTCCCCGGCCGCGCGGGTCAGCCGAGCTTCGTTCTCCTGCGCGACACCGACGACGACGAGGTCGAGGACCACCTCGAACGCTACCAACTGGTTGGCAACAGCCTGCAGCGCGAGGATTTCCAGCCGCTGCACGCGGGCGCCCAGACCAGCGGGCTGTTCTCGGTCCCGGCTGGCGAGGTGGGGCCAGGGGGTGCGGAGCTGCTGCTCGCCCGCGGCGACGGCGAGCTCGAGCTGCGTGGCCGCGACCTGGCGGTGCTCGGAGCGTTCGCCCTCGGCGGGGGCTTCGTCCCCAACCTGGCGGTCGCCACCCTGGACGTCGGGGCCCCCTCCTGGCTCTTCCACACCACCTCCAACGGCGAGATCCGCGCCTTCTCCTTGCCCGCGGCCGAGGGAGCCGACGACGCGCCGCTGCTCCGCTGGAGCTTCGCCGCCGGGCTGGCCGCGCCGCTGACGGTGCTCGAGCCGGATCTGACCGGCGAACGGACCTTGCTGGCGCAGGTCCAGGACCGCGCGGGGAACCTGGGGATCGTCGCGCTCGACGCTCGGACGGGGGACGAACTCTGGCGCCACGAGCCGGAACGCTGGGTGGCCGCAGACGCGCCGGTGGTCGGCCAGGTCGGCCTCCAGCCGCGGACGGTCATCGCCTGGCGCGGCCGCTCCGGGGTCCTCGCCGGGAGCGAGGATCTGCGCGTCTCCGTGCTCGACGCAACCACTGGCGCCGTGCTCTGGGACGTGCCCCCGGCCCGCAACGTCTCGAGCGCCACACCGCTCCTCTTCCTCGACCTCGACGACGACGGCGGCGACGACGTGATCCACGTCGACGACACCTCCGTGGAGTTCTTCGGGGGGCTGGACGGAGCCCGGCTCGGGACCAGAAGCTCCGACTGGATCAAGCACCCGCTGCTGGCCGACCTGAACGGTGACGGCACGGTCGACTTCCTCGCGCCCCAGGCCAGCAAGCTGTGCCTCTGGTCGGGCGGGCCCCGCGGCGCCGAGGCCTGGTGCAAGGAGCCCCGCTACCGTGACGAGGGCGGCAACAACTTCCACGCCGTCGCCCGAGAGGAGGGATTCGCCGGCCTGCTGGCGGTCATGTCGGCGGACGACTCGATCCTCAAGGCCTTCCGGGGAACCGACGGAGCCGTGGTGTGGCAGAAGCTCCTCTCCGGCGGTGAGGTCACGAGCTCGGCCGACGGTGGCGTCGGGATCCTCGCCGATCCGGTGACCGGTGATTTCGACCAGGGCGGGAGCGACGAGGTGCTGCTCGGCGCGGAGGACGGCTGGCTGTACATGCTGGAAGCACCGACGGGCGAGCGGCTCTGGAGCATGAACCTGGGCTTCTTCCCCCGGGAGCTGGTGGTCGCCGACGTCGAGCCCGACCAGGAGGGCGAGATCCTGGTCGGCAGCGCGAACGGCGAGGTGCTGCTCTACGAGCAAGCCCGGCTCCCCGCGCCGGCCGAGGTCCGGGAGGTCGAGCTGAGCGCGGCGGGCGAGCCGTTGGCCGAAGGCGCCGACGTGGACGTCTGGGAGCGCCTCGGTGAGCTGGGGATGGCCTGGGACGCCGTCCCGGGTGCGACGTCCTACCAGGTCGCGGTGCTCACCGAGAACGACCAGCAGCTCGTGCCCTGGGTCACGGTCGAGAACCGAACCACATGGAAATTCAGCGGGTTGAGCCTCATCCTCGGGCTGACCTACAAGGTGCAGGTGCGCGCGGCCGGCCCCTTCGGCCGGTCGGCGATCGTCACCAGCGACGGCGTCACGGTGGCCGACGTCTCCTCCCCGCAGGTGCTGTCCTTCACCGCTCGCCCGGCGCTGTTCAACCCCGACCTGACGAGCAGCCTGATCGCCGCCCGGGTGCAGGATCTGACCGAGCTGGGCGAGTGGCAGCTCCTGCTCCTCGATGTCGACGACCAGGCGGTCCGGACCCTCGGCGAGACCGTGGACGGCACGACCGCCGAGCTGTTCTTGGACTGGGCAGGGGACGACGAGCTGGGCGCGATCGTGGCCGACGGCGCCTACCGGGCCCTGCTGCGGGTGACCGACGAGGCCGACCACGCCACGGAGCAGGAGCTGATCGTCGAGATCGACACCCAGGTGCCGGCCCGCCCCGTGATCACCAGCCCGGTGACCGGCGCGGTCGTGGGCCCGGAGATCGCCATCCGGGGGACCGCGGACGCCGGCAGCCTCGTGCAGGTCGGCGAAGGAGAGCTGCTGCTCTGCGCGGGAGCGGCCGGCCTCGATGGGCGCTGGGCCTGCGCGCCCGCATCCCTCCTCGCCGAGGGGCAGCACGCCATCGTCGCGATCGCCTTCAGCCCGTCCGGCACCGAGTCCGCGCCGAGCGAGGTCGTCTCTTTCCTCGTCGAGGTGCCCGGAGAGGACCTCGGCACCGACCCCGACCAGGGCCTCGACGCCGGGGCGAGCGAGGGTGAAGGCGAAGGTGAGGGCGAGGGTGAAGGCGAGGGTGAGGGCGAAGGTGAGGGCGAAGGCGAAGGCGAGGGCGAGGGCGAAGGCGAGGGCGAGGGTGAGGGCGAGGGCGAGGGCGAAGGTGAGGGCGAGGGTGAGGGCGAGGGTGAAGGCGAGGGCGAAGGTGAGGGCGAAGGTGAGGGCGAGGGCGAGGGCGAGGGCGAAGGCGA
>JAVEVO010000308.1:0-3638 GCA_034005005.1 Myxococcota bacterium | reverse complement strand
GCGATGCGCCGGATGGCGCTCTCCCCCGCGCCGGCCAGGGACTGCTGGGCCGAGGGGTTGCGGCACGTGGCGAGCACCCGCCGCAGCGCTGCGGCCGGTGGTGTGGGTGCGGTGGTCGGGGGGGGCGCGGCCCCGACCGGGAGGGCTTGCCCGAGCAGCAGCAAGGCCAGCAGGAGCCTGCCCGGGGGGCGGCCCACCGTGGCGGTGGGTGGGCCCTCGCGGCTCACAGCCGGTCCAGCTTGCGGTAGACGGTGCGGGTGGCGATGCCCAGCAGTTGGGCCGTACGCCGCTTGTCGCC
This sequence comes from Myxococcota bacterium, assembly GCA_034005005.1. Classification (GTDB taxonomy): domain Bacteria; phylum Myxococcota_A; class JAVEVO01; order JAVEVO01; family JAVEVO01; genus JAVEVO01. The sequence continues at coordinate 3,340 of JAVEVO010000308.1, read as the reverse complement.
CTTGGTGAGGCGGAGGGTCTCGCGGATCACCTGCCGTTCGATCTCTTCCAGCGGCGTCCCGAGGGGGATGGTGATCGCACGCAGATCCTGGCTGTGGCGGATGTGCTCGGGCAGGTCTTCGCTGGTGACGAATTCGTTGCGGGTGAGCACCACCGCGCGCTCGATCACCCCCTGCAGCTCACGGACGTTCCCGGGCCAGTGGTAGGTCTCGAGGAAGTCGAGGGCCTCTCGCTGGAATCCTTTGATTTTTTTGTTGTTTTGGCTGCAGAACCGCCCCAGGAAGTAATTCGCGAGCAGGGGGATGTCGTCGCGCCGTTCGCGCAGGGGGGGCACGCGGATGTGAATCACGTTGAGCCGGTAGAAAAGGTCCTGGCGGAAGCGTCCCGAGGCCACCTCCTCGAGCAGCTCCCGGTTGGTGGCCGCGACGATGCGCACGTCGACCCGGAGCGTGCCCGTGCCGCCGAGCCGTTCGAACTCGCCCTCCTGCAGGACCCGCAGCAGTTTCACCTGAACCTGGGGGGGGACCTCGGCGATCTCGTCGAGGAAGAGGGTGCCGCCATGGGCCAGGGTGAAGCGCCCCTCCTTGCGGGCGGCGGCCCCGGTGAAGGCGCCCCGCTCGTGGCCGAAGAGCTCCGACTCGATGATCGTCTCGGGCAGGGCGGCCAGGTTGACCGCGATGAAGGGCCTCCCGCGCCGGGCGCTGCGATCGTGGACCATCCGGGCGAGCAGCTCCTTGCCCGTGCCGCTCTCGCCCTCGAGCAGGACGGTGACGCTGGAGGGGGCGGCCTGGTGGATCAGGTCGAGGGTGCGCCGCAGGGCCAGGGAGGCCCCGATGACCTCGCGGTCCCGGAGCATCCCGTCGAGCTCGGCACGCAGGGCGCGGTTCTCGGCCACGAGGCGCTGCCGCTCGAGGGCCTGGGCCACGGACTTCACGACCTGGTTGCGCTTGAAGGGCTTGGTGATGAAGTCGTAGGCGCCCTCTTTCATGGCCAGGACCGCGGTCTCCACGGTCCCGAACGCGGTCATCAAGATGACCTCGGTCTCGGGGCAGAGGGTGCGCGCATGCCGCAGGAGGTCGACCCCCGAGAGCCCGGGCAGCTTCAGGTCGGTCAGCAGCACGTTGACGCGGGTGTTCCGCAGCAGGTCGAGGGCCTCCTCGCCGGTGGCCACGCCCCGGACGACGTAGCCCTCCCGGGCGAAGATCCGCTCCAGGCTCCCGAGGTTGGCGCGCTCGTCGTCGACGATCAGGAGCATGGGGGCTCCCGATGGCGGGATCGGCGAGGTCGTGGTGGCTGTGGGGGGGGCTGGGGTCTCGCTCACGTTCCTGCCCTCGGGCCCGGCCTGGCGCCCCTGGGGCGGAGGCCTCGGCGGCCGGTCAGGTCTTCTTGATCTCCCCGACGACGTAGACCGGGATCATCCCGGTCTTCCCCTTGAGGTTCAAGGAGAGCTTCTGCTCGATGGGGATCTTGTCACGGACTGCCAGGAAGGTGCTCTCCGAGATCAGGATCTGCATCGGCGTCGCCGCGGAGCAGAGCCGGGCGCCGAGGTTCACCGAGTCGCCGATGACCGTGTACTCCATGGTCTTGCTCGACCCCATGTAGCCACAGACCATCTCGCCGGTGTTGACCCCGATGCCGACCTCCAGGTTGGGGAAGCCGTCCGCGGTCATCACCTTGTTGAACTCGATGAGGGCCGCACGCATCTCCAGGGCGGTGAGCACGGCCCGCAAGGCGCAGTTGTCCTGGGCCACGGGCGCGCCCCAGATGGCCATGATCTCGTCACCGACGAACTTGTCGAGGGTACCTTCGTACTTGAAGACGATGTCGACCATCACCTCGAAGTAGGCGTTGAGCAGGCTGACCACCTCCTGGGCCGGCGTGCGCTCGGTCATGGAGGTGAAGCCGCGGATGTCGGAGAAGAGGACCGTCGCCTTGCGCAGCTCCCCGCCCTGCTTCACCTCCAGCGCGCCGCTGACGACCTGGTTGACGAGGTTCGGGCTGAGCAGGCGGCCGAGCCGGCTGCGGGCGAGGGCCTCCTGCTCCAGGCTGGCCACCAGCCGGCTGTTCTCGATGGCGACCGCGGCCTGGTTGGCGAACCCCGAGAGGAGCTGCAGGTCCCGCTCCGTGAACGCGCCCGTGGACATGAGGCTGTCGAGGTAGATGATCCCGAGCAGCTTGTCCTTGAACAGCAGCGGGACGCTCATGGTCGAGCGGATGCCGGAGAGGATGATGCTGTGGGCCGACGCGAAGCGCTTGTCCATGACCGCGTCGGAGGAGAGCACGCCGGCCTTCTCCTGGAAGACCTCGCGCAGGACGGTCTTGGAGATGTTGATCTTCTCGTTCGCAGACTGGACGGCCCGGTTCTTGACGTGGCGGGGGACGAGCTGGCCACTCGCCTCGTCGATCAGCAGGATCACGGCCCGATCCGCTGCGAACAGGGAGAACGCCCGATCGAGGATCCGGTTGAGCAGCCGGTCGAGGTCCCGCTCGATGCCCAGGTCCTGGGAGAGCTCCATCGCGATGCGCAGCTTCTCGTAGTCCCGGCGGAGCTGCTGCTCGTCGTGGATCTGGGTCTCGGGGAGGAAGCTGAAGCCGCCCGCGCCGGCGAGCCGCTCCTGGATGTTGGTCTCTTCGCCTTCGCTGGCGATGGTCACCTGGCCGAGGAGGGTCGGGTCCTGCCCGGCCTCGCCGAGGAAGACCAGGGAGCTCCCGCCCATGCGGATCTCGTCGCCGGGGTGGAGCTCCATGGTGCGGGTGACGCGGGTGCCGTTGAGGAAGGTGCCGTTGCGGCTGCCGAGGTCGGCCAGGTAGTAGAGGCCTTCCCGGCGAACGATGCGGGCGTGCTCCTTGCTCACCACCCGGTCGAGGACCTGGATGTCCTGGCTCGGATGACGCCCCAGCGACGTGGAATCCTTGAGATCGAATTCCTTGTTGGGATGGCCGGCCTGGCCGATGAGTCGCAACCGCGCCATGGTGCCTCGGTCCTCGGAGAGCGCCCGGCCTTCCGGCTCCGCCCCTGTGGCGGAAGCCCCGCAGCGCGTCCGGGCCCGCGGCCGACGAGCAAGCTAGCACACTCCGGGCCGGCTGGCAACGCGTGGCCCGGCGCCTGGCCAGGGGCCGCATAGTACCAAAGTCCAGGTTCCACTCGGTGCCGGCGCGGCGGCCGGCACCCACCCGGCAGCAGGCAACCAGTCGAGATCCTTGTGTCGAGGTACTAGTACCCCGTCACAGGGATTCTGATCAGTTGCTCTGGTGGGTGCCGGCCTCCGCGCCGGCACCTGCGCGACCGGCGCGGAGGCCGGTCGCCACCCGAAGCTCAACCGGTCATCTTCGCTGTGTCG
>JAVEVO010000142.1:0-17298 GCA_034005005.1 Myxococcota bacterium | reverse complement strand
GGTCGCCACCCGGATGGCTGCCCGGGCGAAGCGGCTGCCGGGTGGGTGCCGGCCGTTGCCTGGTGGGAGCCGGCCGGTGTGCCGGCACACCAGCGACCGGCGCGGAGGCCGGTCGCCACCCGAATTACAGCCCGGGCGAAGCTGTTGCCTGGTGGGTGCCGGCCGACAGGTCGGCACCATGCGACCGGCGCGGAGGCCGGTCGCCACCCTGCGGAGGCCGGTCGCCACCCTGCGGAGGCCGGTCGCCACCCTGCGGAGGCCGGTCGCCACCAGTCCCCCTCTGTCGGCCAATCGGTCATCTTCGCGGTGTCGAGGTATTAGTAGATCTTTCGTACCTCGGCACCGTTGTAATAGTGGCCGAGGATGGTTCGATAGTCCTGTCCGGCCTCGGCGCGGCCGATGGCGCCGACCTGGCACATGCCCACGCCGTGGCCGAAGCCGCCGCCGGTGAAGAGGTAGGAGGTCGGTCGGCCGTCGGGGCCCCGGGTGACGTCGATGACGAACAGCCCGCTCTTGAGCCCGCCGAGGAGCTGGCGGATGGGCAGCTCCCGGTGCACCGTGACCCGGCCCCTGGTGCCGAGGATCTCGAGCCGGATCGCCCGGCCGCAGCTCGCCCGCTCGGTCACCCGCAGGTCCTGCACCTGGCCGACCTCGGGGTGGCTCGCCCGGACCAGCTCGTCGATCCGGGCCGCGGCCAGCTCGACCTTCCAGCGGAAGTGGCCCTTGCCCCGGGAGGAGAGCGCGGCGAACGCGTCGGCCGGGGGCTGGGTGAGGAACCGGCGGGTCGCGGCGTCGTCCGGGCCGGCCACGACCGCAGCCCCGCTGCGCAGGTCCGCGCGGCCCCGCAGGGCGGGATCGGGGAGGTTGGTCCAGACCGTCTCGTTGTCCGCGGTGTGCCCGCCGCTGCACGCGTGGTAGACCGTGTCCACCAGCCCTTGCGGGGAGAACAGCAGCTCGCCGCGGGTGGCCGCGACCGCCCGGGTGGTGCGGGGGTCCTCTCGCTCCACGCCGCTGTAGACCTGGCAGTGGACCTGGGAGCAGAGCAGGTAGGGGTCCGCGAAGTGGCGGGTCCCCAGCTTGGAGAGGAGGATGCCCCGGGCCGCGATCGCCTGGGCCTTGAGCGCCTCCGGCGGCGCGTCGGCGTAGGTCTCCGCGGGCACGAGCCCCGCGAGCAGGCGCTCGGCGTCCACCTGGTTGGCCACCGCGAGCAGCCCCTGGCGGTCGACCGCGAGGATCAGGGCGCCCCGGTAGGTGCGGTCCCGGAAGGTGTGCCAGCGGGTCCCCTGGCCCTGCTCCACCCGGAAGACGCGGAAGGTGAGGTGGTCGGCCGGCACCGCGACCAGCACCCGGTTGCTGTCGATCACCAGCTCGCTCTGCTGATCCTCGACGACGACGTGGCCCTCGGGGGGGCGGACCACCTCCTCGTGCAGGGAGATGGGCACCTGGTGCCGGGCGTACAGGTCGCGGGCGACCTCCTCGGCCGCGGCCGGTGTCTCCTGGCCGCCGACGCCGATCACGGAGTAGCGGTTGTCGAAGACCTCGCCCTGGAAGCCGAAGACCGCGCCCAGCTCGAACGCGGTCGCCTCCGGGAAGCCGCGGGCCTGCCAGAGGGCCACGGCCGCGGCCACCTTCTCCGGGACGCTGGGGCGGATCTGCTCGGCCACGGCCCAGTAGCGCAGCCGGGCCGGCTTGCCGCCCTTGACCCGGGCCGTCCAGACCCGCTCCTTGGGGGTGGCCATGCTGGTCCCCCCCTCGATGTCCGACGAGAAGACCAGGCCGCCCGGGGCCATGAACTGGACCTGCTTCTGCCCGTCCATCAGGCCGATGTTCACCATCGGCACCCCGTCGTGGTCGAAGGTGAACTGGTTGGAGTACAGCAGGTCGGCGAGGTCGTCGCTGCTGAGGCCCGCGGCCCCGGCCGGTGACGCCGGCAGCAGCAGCAGGGGCAGGAGGAGGCGCGTCGCGGTCTTCAACACCGGGCCACAGTAAGCGGAGCCGGGCCGCGGGGCAAGAACCGGCTAGGCATAGGCGTTTGGTACCAGGCAGACGAAGGACAGCCCCTCCTCGGCCGCGGCCCGGAACTGGTGCTGCTCCCCGGGCAGGATCAGGATCACCATCCCCGGCGCGAGGGGCACGTCCCGGTCCGCGGTGCGCAGCAGGCCCCGGCCCTCGAGGATCAGGTTCTCGTGCTCGAAGGGGTGCTGGTGGTAGGGCGTGAAGCCGCCGGGCGCCAGGCTGAAGACGCGCAGGGCGAAGTTCGGCGCCCCGTCGGCCGGCCCGAGCAGCAGCCGGCGGGTCGCGCCCTCGGCCCCGGCCATGGTCACCGGCTCCCCGGCCACGTCGCGAAAGCTCTGCAGGATCTTCATCGTCCGCCTCCCCAGGCTCCTCGGGCGCGTCCTTTCGTGCTATGGTCACCCGGCCGTGCTCCGGTCACCGGCCGGGCCGGCTCTCGTGACGCGAAGGAGGCCTGCATGGGTGAAGATAGCCGATTCTCCAGACTCTGTGCGCAGATCGACTCCTACCGCGAGGAGGTCGTCCGCCTTCACCGGGCGTTGACCGGCTTCCGGGCCATCGGCCCGAGCAACGGCGGCCCTGGCGAGTGGCCCAAGGCGCGCTTCGTGCGCGACTACCTCGAGCAGGTGGGCGTCGACGGGCTGCAGGAGGTCAACGCGCCCGACAGCCGGGTCCCCGAGGGCAGCCGGCCGAACCTCGTCGCCTGGATCAAGGGCGCCGGCGTGGGGCGCCGGGTCTGGGTCATGGCCCACCTGGACGTGGTGCCCCCCGGCGATCTGAGCCTCTGGAAGACCGACCCCTTCGAGGTCGTGGTGGAGGGGGAGCGGATCTACGGCCGCGGGGTCGAGGACAACCAGCACGGCGTCGTGGCCGGGTTGCTGGCCCTCAAGGCCCTGCGGGAGACCGGGATCACCCCGGCGGGCGATTTCGGCCTGGTGCTGGTGGCCGACGAGGAGACGGGCAACGAGTACGGCATCGCCCACGTGCTGCAGGCCGCGCCGGACCTGTTCTCGCCCGAGGACGTCATCATCGTCCCCGACGCCGGCAACCCCGAGGGCACGATGATCGAGGTCGCGGAGAAGTCGATCCTCTGGGTCCGCTTCCGCACCAAGGGCAAGCAGTGCCACGCGTCCACGCCGGACCAGGGCAAGAACGCGTTCGTCGCGGCCTCCCACCTGGTGGTGGAGCTGCGCGAGCTGTACCGGCGCTTCGACCGCACCGACCCCGTCTACGATCCGCCGACCTCCACCTTCGAGGCCACCAAGAAAGACGCCAACGTCCCGAACATCAACACGATCCCGGGCGAGGACGTGTTCTGCCTCGACTGCCGGGTGCTGCCCGAGCTCCCGCTGGACGACGTGCTCGCGGCCATCGAGGAGCTCGCGGCCCGGGTCGCCGCGGCCCAGGGGGTGACGATCGACGTGGAGATCGTCCAGCGTCACGACGCCGCGCCCGCCACCGCGACGGACGCGCCGGTGGTGCTGGCCCTCGCCCGGGGCATCGCGGCGGTCCACGGCCGGCCCGGCCAGCCCATGGGCATCGGCGGCGGCACCGTGGCCGCGTTCTTCCGGGGCCGGGGCTACCCCGCGGCGGTCTGGGGGACGATCCACGAGACCTGCCACCAGCCCAACGAGTTCACCGACCTGCCCAACCAGCTCGCGGACGCCAAGATCCTCGCGCACGTGGCGATCCAGGGGGACTGAGCCGGCAGGCGCCTCGCCCCCGACAGCCGCCCCCCCCGCGCTTGACACCCGCGGGCGCCTGGAATACTCGGCCTTGCAGTCTTCGCCCAAGCGAGGAGTTCTCGATGATCCAGCTTCCCGAGATCGAATACCGCGTGCTGCAGGGCCTGCTCACGGCCAGCCCGCGCTCGACCGCGGCCCTGGCCGGCGAGCTGAGCCTCGACCAGTCCCGGGTCCACGCCGCCTGCCTCGCCCTCGCCGGGCGTGAGCTCGTGACCCTCGAGGAGCGAGGCTTCCGCGAGGTGGCCGAGGAGGAGGCCAGCGAGGTCGCGGGGGGCCGCCCTCTGCCCGAGCGCCGGATCATCGAGGCCCTCGAGCGGCTGGGCGGTCAGGCCGGGCTGGCCGAGGTCGCCGCGACGAGCGGGCTCGATCCGCAGGCCGTCGGGCAGACCCTCCGCTGGCTGAAGGCCAAGGGCTGGACCGCGCAGGAGGGCCGGGAGCTGGCCCTGACCGACCGCGGGCGGGTCGCCCTCGTCGCCTGGGGCCAGGACGAGCTGCTGCTGGCCGAGCTGGCCCGCCGGGGGGCGCCGGCCAGCGAGGAGGAGCTGACCGGGGCGGGCATCGTGGTGGCGGAGGCCCTCGAGCTGCTCACCAAGCGCAAGGGGCTCGTCCGGGTCAAGAACCGTACCGAGCGGCTGGTCTCCCTCACGGTGCGGGGCCGGGCGCTAACGCCCGCCGACCTCGTCCTGCGCCGGCAGGTCAACCTGGTCACGCCGGAGATGCTCCAGGACGGCTCCTGGCGCGAGGTCGACTTCCGGCCCTACGACGTCACCCTCGGCACCGCCCGGGTCCATCCGGGCAAGCAGCACCCCCTGCGGCGGATCTTCGCCGAGACCCGGCGGGTGTTCCTCGAGATGGGCTTCTCGGAGATCGTCAGCCCCCTGGTGGAGAGCAGCTTCTGGGACTTCGACGCCCTGTTCCAGCCCCAGGACCACCCGGCCCGCGAGATGCAGGACACCTTCTACGTCCAGCGCCCGGCCCGGACGGAGCTGCCCGATCCGGCCTACGTCGCGGAGGTCGGCCGGACCCACGAGCACGGCGGCAAGACCGGCTCCGTCGGCTGGCGGTACCGCTGGAACCCCGAGCTGGCGAGCCGTCCGGTCCTGCGCACCCACAGCACCGCGGCCACCGTGCGGGGCCTGGCCAGCGATCCCCACGCGCCCCGCAAGATCTTCCTCGTCGGCCAGGTCTTCCGGCGGGAGACGGTGGACTACAAGCACCTCCCGGTGTTCCACCAGGTCGACGGCGTGGTCATCGACGAGAAGGCCTCCTTCGCCATGCTCCTCGGGATCCTCGACGCCTTCTACCGCAAGATGGGCTTCGCCCGCTTCCAGTTCCGACCGGCCTTCTTCCCCTACACCGAGCCCTCGGTGGAGATCTTCGTCTGGCTCGAGGAGCGCAAGGACTGGGTCGAGATGGGCGGCGCCGGCGTGTTCCGGCCCGAGGTGACGGAGCCCACGGGCTGCCACCACCCCGTGCTCGCCTGGGGCCTGGGGCTGGAGCGGCTGGCCATGCTCCGCTTCGGGCTGAAGGACATCCGCGACCTGTACCTGGCTGACATCGACTGGCTCAAGGGGGCCCCGCTATGCCGGTGATCGGGATTCAGACGGACCTGCTGGCGCGCTGTCTCGGCGCGACCCTCGGACGCGAGGAGCTGGTCGAGCACCTGCAGCACCTCGGCTGCGACGTCGAGGGCTACGCGACCCTCGCGCGCTTCAAGTGCCAGCGCTGCGGGAGCATCGTCGAGACCCTGGCCAGCCAGGACCCGCCCGTGGCCTGCGAGCGCTGCGGCGTCGACTACCGGCAGCAGCCGGAGCTGCGCCTCGCGGCCGGCGAGGTGGAGGTGCTCCGCATGGAGCTGCTCGCGGTGCGCCCCGACATGTTCGATCCGGGCGGCCTCGCCCGCACCTTGCGGTCCTACCTGCGGCTCACCCACCTGCCGCCCCGCTACGAGGTCGCGTCCCCGCGGCTGCGGATCGAGGTGGACGAGGCCATGCTGGGGACGGCCTGCCCGCGGGGGGCGATCGCCGGCGCGGTGGTGCGCAACCTGGCCTTCAACGACGACCTGATCAAGGTCATCATGAAGCTGCAGGAGAACCTGCACTGGGCCCTGGGCCGGGACCGCAAGCACGCGGCCATCGGCGTCCACGACCTGGCCCGGATCTGCACGGACCGCCCCCTGCGCTACCGGCCGGTGGGGCTCGACGAGCTGCGCTTCGTCCCCCTCGGCTACGACCCGGAGGACCCCGCCGCGGGCATGACGCCCCGGGAGGTGCTCGAGCGGCACCCCAAGGGGGTCGCGTTCGCCCGGCTGCTCGCGGGTTGGACCCTGGTCCCCCTGCTCGAGGACGGTGAGGGGCGGGTGCTCTCCATGCCGCCGATCATCAACGGCGAGCGGACCCGGGTGACCGGGCAGACCCGCGACCTGCTCATCGACGTCACCGGCACCGACCGGCGGGTCGTCGGCAAGGCGCTCAACGTGCTGACCACCTCCCTGGCCGAGCTCTCGCCGACGGTGACCCTCGAGGCGGTGACCATCGACTACCCCGGCGCCGAGGTCGTCACGCCCGACCTGATGCCGACCCGGGTCAACCTCTCCGTGGGCGAGACCTCCCGCCTGGTCGGGATCCCCCTCGACGACGCCGCGACCGCGGAGCTGCTCGAGCGCATGGGCCACGAGGTGCGGCGCTTCGCCGAGGGGATGCTCAGCGTGGCGGTGCCGGCCTACCGCAACGACGTGCTGCACCCCCGGGACCTGATGGAAGACGTGGCCATCGCCTACGGCTACCACCGCATCCCCCCCCGGCTCGACCCGGCCTTCACCGTCGGCCGGGCGCAGCCCGTGGAAGAGCTCGCGGAGGTCGTCCGGCGGTCCCTCACGGGGCTCGGGCTGCAGGAGACCATGACCCTGCAGCTCACCTCGCCCGCGATGGCCTTCGCGGCCCTGCGCCGGCCGGAGCACGACCGCTCCGTGGCCATCGAGAACCCGATCTCCGTCGACGAGACCATGCTGCGGGTCAGCCTGATCCCCGGGCTGCTGCAGACCCTGCAGCGCAACACCGGCCGTGAGCTGCCGCAGCGGATCTTCGAGATAGGCGATATCACGTTGCTCTCTGCCGAGGCCGAGACTGGCGCGCAGGAGCTGCGCCACGTCGCGGGCGCGGTGGCGTCGGCGACCGCCGGCTTCGCCGAGCTCCGGGCCATCGCCGAGGCCCTGCTGGCGGAGCTGGGCTGGGAGCTGCAGACCCGGCCGAGCGATTCGCCCACCTACCTGCCGGGCCGGGGCGCGACGCTGGTCGCCCGGCGGGCCGCGCAGGAGCTGGTGATCGGCGAGCTGGGCGAGGTCCACCCCGAGGTGCTCGAGTCCTTCCACCTGCGCTGCCCCGTCAGCCTCTTCGAGCTGGAGCTCGGCCAACTGCTCGGCCGCTGAGCGGGCCGCCGCTCCCCCCTCCTCGCCGCGTCAGGGCAGCTCCAGGAGGGGCAGCCGGGCGCGCAGGCGCTGCCGGGTCTGCTCCGGGAGCCGCGGGCTGCGGAGCACCTCCGCGAAGAGCCGCGCGGCCACTCCCGGCGGGCCGGGGAACAGGTCGTGCCGTTCGGCGGGGTCCTGCCGCAGATCGTACAGCTCGACCTCGCGCCGGTGGGCCCAGGCCGCGGGCCGCGTCAGCAGGTAGTCCTCGCTGGTCCAGATCAACGCCCAGGAGTCCTGCTGCAGCCGGAGGCCGCGGGGGTGCCAGACCAGGACCGGGAGGGCGGGCTGCTCCTCCCGCGCCACGCGGTCCAGCCGGGGCTCCGTGGTGGGCAGCCCGGCCCAGCCGAGCAGGGTCGCGGGCAGGTCGCCGTTGGAGACCGGTGCCTGGACGGTCCGGCCGGCCGGGAACCCCGGTCCCACCGCGACCAGGGGGACCTGGTGCCCCTCGAGGTGCAGGGTGCGGCCGTGGCCGAAGATCCCGTGCTCGCCGAAGGGCTCTCCGTGATCGGCCGTGACCACCAGCAGGCTCTGCGCGGGGCGGCCCGCCCGGGCGATGGCCTCGTCGAGCGCGGCCACCTGCTCGTCCGCGGCGCGCACCGCCAGCAGGTAGAGCTGGCGGAAGCGGGCGGTGAGCTCGGGTGTGGGCGGTGCGGACAGCTTCTCGAAGCGGCGGACCAGCTCCTGCTGCTCGGCCGCGGGCCAGGAGGGCAGGGAGCGGGCCTGGTAGGGGGGGAGGTTGAAGGGGGCGTGGGGCACGGCCAGGTGGATGAGGTAGAAGCCCGGCGCCCGCTCGGTCGCCAGCAGCTCGGCCAGCCGGCCCGCCGGGCCACCCGGGCCGAAGGGGTGCTTGTCGCCGAGGCGCGCGGGCAGCTCGTCCTCGCGGCCCGCGGCGATCGCGGCCAGGGCCCCCGGCAAGGCGGGCAGCCGCAGCCAGCGATCGGGCGCCAGCGCCACCGTGTCCCAGCGGCCGACGTCGAGGCCCTGCAGGGTCGTGTACTGGTAGTCGCTCAGCAGGTGGACCCGGTAGCCCGCGGCCTGGAGCTGCCCGGGGAGGGACTCGCGCCAGCGGCGCGCCCCCTGCGCGGAGCGCACCCGCAGCAGGGGAGCGTCTCCGGGCACAAGCCCGGTCAGCAAGGGCAGGGAGAACTCGGTCATGGTCGAGGGCGAGCTGGCCTGGGCGAAGGAGGTGCCCCGCTGCGCCAGGGCCTCGAGGCGGGGAGTCGAGCCGGGGGCGTGGGGAGAGAGGCTGGTGGCGTCGAAGCGCAGGGAGTCGAGGATCACCAGGAAGATGTCGCCGGCGGGCGACCGGGTCCCCGGGACGGGTGAGGTCCCCGGGGCCGCCGCCGGCGCGGGCGCCCCGGCCTCGGCCGGTCGGGGGAGCGCGCGGTGGGGGGCTGCGGGCGTGGTCAGCCAGGCGAGCCCCGCGAGCCCCCCGAGGAAAAGCAGCCCGGCCCGGCCCGGCCGTCGCACCGCGGCGCGCATCCCGAGCCCGAGCAGGCCGGCCAGGGCCACGAGCAGCACCGTCCGGCCGATCAGCCAGGCCGCGGTCGCGTGCTGGTGGTTCCAGACCGCGAGCAGGAAATTGCGCGGCAGCCGGTTGCCGGCCACCGCCAGCCCGTACAGCAAGGTCCAGGTGATCAGGCGCGGCAGCGGCGTGCGCAGCCGGTGCCACCGGGACGCGGCCCGGGAGCAGGCCGCGGGGACCAGCAGCAAGGTCGCCAGCAGCACCGCCCGCCGCCCGCCCTCGGGCAGGATGCTGACCTCGAAGAAGGCCTGCAGGGCCAGGCCGCAGGCGGCCGCGAGCACCAGGTAGCCCTCCAGCAGGCGCCAGGCCCAGGGCGTGGACCCGGGGGGGGCCGTCCGCCGGTCGAGCAGCCCCCCGACGAGCGCCGCGCCCGCGGGGAGCAGCAGGTACGGGAGGGCGAGGGGGAGCAGGGCGGGCTGCCAGCGGAAGGTGGTCCGGGTCAGGGAGAGCTGGAGCAGCTCGACGAGGAGCATCGCGGCGCCGCAGACGAGGGCGACGATCAGTGGGCGGGGGGGGGAGGCGGGGGCGGAGGTCAACGAGGCACGCCGTAGAACCAGCGGTACCACTCGACGAAGCGACGGATGCCCTCCTGCACCGGGGTGCTCGGGCGGTAGTCGAAGTCCCGCACCAGCTCGGAGACGTCGGCCCAGGTGGCCGGCACGTCCCCCGGCTGCAAAGGCAGCAGCCGGCGCTCGGCCTGGCGCCCCAGGGCCTGCTCGATGGCCTCGATGTAGTCCAGCAGCCGCACCGGGCTCGAGTTGCCGATGTTGTAGATGCGGTAGGGCGCGGGCGAGGAGGAGGGGTCGGGCTGGTGGCCGTCCCAGGCCGGGTTGCCCGCGGGCGGGCTGGGCAGGATGCGCGTGAGGCAGGCGACGATGTCGTCGACGTAGGTGAAATCCCTGGACATTTCGCCGTTGTTGAACACGTCGAGCGGCCGACCGGCGAGGATCGCCTGGGTGAACAGGAACAGGGCCATGTCCGGCCGGCCCCAGGGGCCGTAGACGGTGAAGAACCTCAGCCCGGTGGTCGGCAGGCCGAAGAGGTGGCTGTACGTGTGGGCCATCAGCTCGTTGGCCTTCTTGCTCGCCGCGTACAGGCTGATGGAGTGGTCGACGGACTGGTGCGTCGAGAAGGGGAGCTGCTGGTTCAACCCGTAGACCGAGGAGCTCGAGGCGTAGACCAGGTGCCGCACCGCGTGGTGCCGGCAGGCCTCGAGGACGTTGATGAAGCCGTGGAGGTTGCTCTGCACGTAGGCGTGGGGGTTGACCAGGGAGTAGCGCACGCCGGCCTGCGCGGCGAGGTGCGCGACGTGATCGAACTTTTGGTCCCGGAAGAGCGCGTCGATCGCGGCCTGATCCGAGACGTCGGTCCTGGTGAACGAGAGCTGGTGGTACTTATCGCTCAGCAGGAGGGAGTCGTCGGTGATCCGCGCCCGGGCGATGCCGAGGTCGAGGAGGCGGCCGTACTTGATGGCCGGATCGTAGTAGTCGTTGATGTTGTCGAGGCCGACGACCTCGTGGCCCTCCTCGACGAGCCGCTTCGCCAGGTGGTAGCCCACGAACCCCGCCGCACCAGTCACGAGCACCCGCATCGGCCCTGTTCACCTCCGCCAGACCCCCGCGGACCGTAGCCTGCCGCAGCGCTCTGGTCAATCGATCCCCGGTCGCGCGGGTGGGGCTCACGCGCCGGCGGGCAAGAGGGCGAGCTGCTCCTCGAGCACGCGCCAGCTCGCCGGCTTCACCAGGTGGGCGTCGAAGCCGGCCTCCTGGGAGCGAGCCCGCGCCCCGGGGGCGAGGCCGCCGGAGAGGGCCACCAGCCGCGTCGTGGTGGCCGGGAGGGTCTGCCGCAGGCGGCGCGCCACGTCGTGGCCATCGAGGTCGGGCAGGCCGAGGTCGCAGAGGACGAGCTCGGGCCGGCTGTGCTCGGCCGCGGCGATCCCGTCCTCGCCCGTGCGGGCCACCTCGACCTCATGCCCCCAGGACGCGAGCAAGAAGCGCAAGGCCTCGGCCGCGTCGGCGTGGTCCTCGATCACCAGGATCCGGCGCGGCCGCGGCGGTTGCGGCCCGGCGCTCACCACTGGCCCTCTTGCTGGTTGGCGAAGGTGCCCGTGTAGGTCGCCCGCCCGGTGCAGCGGTCGAAGACGAACTGGCAGATCCGCTCCCCGGGGACCAGCCGCAGGAAGTTCGGGCCGGTGTTGAAGATCTCCAGCACCTGGTGGTTGGAGATGCCCGGCTGCATGAAGGGGGCGGAGATGTGGACCATCAACCCGAGCCGGGCGAACCGGGAGCGGGAGCTCAGCCAGCCGGCGATGTCGTCGGGCAGGGTGATGCGCTCCTGGGTGATGCCGAGGACGAGCTCGCCCGGCTTGATGACGTAGCCCGAGTCCCCGAGCTCGAGCTTGTAGGTGATCTCCTTGTAGCTGCTGGCGTGGGTGATGGAGATCACCTGGGGCACCGGGGAGAAGATGCGGATCTCGTTGCCGAGCCGCAGGTCGATGGACGCGGGGCCGACCGCCTCCGGGTCGTAGGGGTCCACGAGGATGCGTCCGGCGGCGATCTCGGTGCGGATATCGTCTTGGGTCAGGATCATCGGCAGCCTCCCGAAGGTTCGCCATTCTGTAGCACCGGCTGCCGGCGCTGGAAATCGCGAAGACGCGCGATCCGGGCTCGGGGACGCGGTGCGGCGGGTCGGACCGGCTCGGGCGATGGTCCGGCCGGGAGGGGCCGCGTCAGCGGATCAGCAGCGGCGAGGCCTGCTCCTCGCGCACCTGGCGGGTGCCCAGGGAGGTGCCGCAGCGGGCGCAGCGGAACTCGTGGAGCTCCCCGTCGAGCAGCAGCAGCAGCAGGCGCTCGCGCACGGGCATCGCGCGCCGGCAGGTGGGGCAGTACAGCTCGGAGGCGCGCAGGGTCTGGAACTGGCGCGGCGCGGCGGCCCCGGTGGCCCGCCCGGCGCCGAGATCGGACCAGCCACGCGGTCCGCCCCGCAGAGGATCGTCACCCACCATCGTCTGTCTCCGTCCGCTCGGGGGCGCCGCTCGCGCGGGCAGCCTGGCTGGCACGTTCGTCATGGACGCCCGACTGCTCCCGGCTCCCCCCAGATATAGGGTCGGCCTCGGGCCGCGCCAAGGGGTCAGCCGGCACGGCAGCAGAGACCGCCCGCGAGCCGCCACTTCTCGGTCTGGGCCGGGGTCGGAAAGGAGTGGTGGGCCGGGAAGACCGACGGGTGCCGGCGGATGAGCTCCCGCAGCTCGTCTGCTGCGGGCATGCGGATCACCCGGCAGAAGGGGTACTGCTCGTGGTACTGCAAGGCGTCGCGGTGGCGGCGGTACAGCAGGGAGCCGGCCAGGGGCACCACCTGGCCGACCTGGACCTCGGCGCCGAGGAACTCGGCGTGGTGGATGGCCTGGGCCGTGCCGAAGAAGTCCGTGAGGGACTCCTCGGGGAAGCCCCACATGAAGAAGCAGGTCGCGGGCAGCTCCGCGAGGGCCGCGGTCAGGCCGGACAGGGCCTGGCGCACGGAGAACCCCTTGCGCAGCCGCTGCAGCAGCGGGTCGGTGCCCGCCTCCAGGCCGAAGGTGATCGTCTGCAGCCCCCGCCCGACGAGATGGGCGAGGTAGGCCTGGTCCACCAGGTCGACCCGTGCGAAGCAGGCCCAGCGCAGCCGGACCCCGGCCCCCTCTACCCGGTCGAGCAGCCGGTCGAGCCAGGCCCGGTCGTGGAGCAGGTGGTCGTCCTGGAACGCCACGTACTCGATCCCCTGCTCCCGGTGGCGGCGGATCAGCTCGTCGGCGACCCGCTCCGGGCTCCGGAAGCGGGCGGTCCCGCGCTGCCGGCCGCGGATCTCGCAGAAGGTGCAGCGGTAGCGGCAGCCGCGGGAGGCGACCGTCGTGAAATAGCTGTAATCCTTGATGTTCAGATCGTCGAGCCGGGGCTCGGGGAGGGCGTCGAGGTCTGCGATCAGGGGACGCGGCGCGGTGTACAGCAGGGGTCGGTCGGGCCGGGCCGGCGCCGCGATCCCCGACACCGTGTGGAGGGCCCCCGCGTCCAGGGCCGCGAGCAGCTCGGGGAAGGTGA
This sequence comes from Myxococcota bacterium, assembly GCA_034005005.1. Classification (GTDB taxonomy): domain Bacteria; phylum Myxococcota_A; class JAVEVO01; order JAVEVO01; family JAVEVO01; genus JAVEVO01. The sequence goes on along the minus strand of JAVEVO010000142.1, from coordinate 4,476 downwards.
CCTCCCCCTCGCCCCGCACGACGCAGTCGATCCAGGGGAACGCGGCGACCAGCGGCTGCGCGACCGAGCTGGGGCCCGGGCCGCCGAGCACCAGAGTGCGCTCGGGGCGCCGCTCGTGCAGCCGGCGGGTCAGGGCGACGGCCAGGGGGAGCATGTCGGCCATGAGGCTGAGCCCGACCACCGCCGCGGAGTCGTCCAGGCTCGCGGCGAGCCGGTCGAGGTCCTGCCAGAGGTCGAGGGGCAGCCGCTGCAGGTCCCGCAGCTCGACGGGATGCCCGGCGGCCTCCAGGGCGGCGCGCAGGGCCAGACAGCCCAGGGGGAGCAGGACCTCGCCGGGCCGGTCGCTGCGGAACAGGTTGACCAGGGTGACCGGCTGCTTCATCCCGGCGGCTCCGCCAGCTCGCTGGCCGCCAGCGCGGCCAGCTCCGGGTCGAGGTCGCCGGCCCGGCCCAGGGCGAGGCACGCCTCGTCCCGCCGGCCCTGCGCCAGGAGGGCCTGACCGAGGTGCAGCCACGCGGGCGCCAGGTCCGGCGCCGCGGCCAGGGCGAGGCGCGCCTCCTGCTCGGCCCCGACCGGGTCCCCCTGCCCGACCAGCAGGCCCGCGAGGCTCGCCCGGAAGGTTGCGGCCCGCTCGGGGCGGGTGCGCACGGCCTCCCGGCAGACGCGGACCGCCTCGCTGGTAGCGCCCGCCGCGGCGAGCGCCCCCAGCAGCTCGACCAGCGCGGCGAAGTGCAGCGGGGGCACCCGGGACAGCTCGTCCACGGCCGCGCGCAGGACGATGACCGCCTCCGCGGGCCGTCCGGCCGCGACGAGCAGGTGCCCCTGCCAGAGGCCGAGCTCGGCGCGCCAGAGCCCTGCCGGCGGTGGACACGCGGCCGCGCACCCGGCCAGGGCGGCCGCGGTCCGGGCCGGGCAGCCCTGGGCCCGGGCGAGCCGGGTGAGGGTGCGAAGGAGCAGTGAGCTGCCGCGGGTGCCCGGCGGCGGCGGCGAGTCGCCCAGGATGGCCAGGAGCTGGTCGTGAGCCGCCCCGGGCTCCCCCGCGAGCTCGCGCACCCGCGCCCCGGCGTAGGCCGCGGCGATCTGGTGCGGCCAGACCGGCAGCTCTGCGGCGAGGCTGGTGAACTGGTCCCGGGCCGCCGCGAGGGCCGCGCCGAGGTCGGGGGGGAGGCCGGGCTGCGGGTCCACCGTGGTCAGAAAGTACCGAGCAGCAACGCGCCCGGGGCGAGCGCTCCGTCGATGGGGGCGACCAGGGGCGCCAGCCGCAGGGCCGGGCCGCGGTGGGCCACGACCGGCGGGTTGTCGCCGTGGCTCGTCAGCAGCAGGATCGCGCCCGACAGGGCCATCGCCCCGCCGATGCCGAAGAGGATGTTGGCGGTCAGGGCGTAGCTCTTGCCGTCGGCCTCGAGCTCCTGCGCGCGCTCCTGCCTCGTCTCGGCGTCGTAGTCCTGCTGGACCTGGTAGGTGGCGTAGCCGAACGCGCCGCCGGCCGCGGCCACGATGACGCCACCACCGAGCAGGCCCCAGCCCAGCAGGCGCGCGGTGGAGACGGGCACGCCACCCCGGGGGGCCGGGGCGGCCCGGGGCGGCGGGGGAGGGGCGAGGGCCTCGGCCGGCAGGGCCGGCGCGCCGAGCAGCTCCTCCTTCGGGAGGAGGTTGACCGCGAGCTCCTTGGTCTCGCCGCCCGCGACCTGCACCGTCAGCTCCGCGGTCTCGAAACCCTCCAGGGAGACCCGCAGTCGGTGGACGCCCGGGTCCACGGCCAGGGGGGTCGCGAGGGGCGCCTGGTCGACGAGCCGGTCGTCGAGGTAGATGTGCGCACCCGCCTGCATCACCGCGAGCCCGATCCGGCCCTGGGAGGGGGACCGCTCGCTGCTGAACAGCAGGGAGCTCAGCCGGGCCGCGCCCTCCTGGACCAGGGGGAGGTCGACGATGCTCTCCTCGGTGGCGAGCTCCTGCCCGGTCGCGGTGTCGACCGCGTGGAGCACCAGGTGGGCCTGCTGCCGGTGACTGCGCAGCCGGCCGTAGACCAGGAGCTGAGCCCCGAGCTCCTTGCCGACGAGGGCCAGACAGGCCGGGGCCTCGTCGATGCAGGAGAAGGTCAGCGCGGCCTCCCCCAGCCCGACCGCGTCCCGGGCCACGAGGATCAGCCCGGGGAGGGTGGAGATCTGGTTGCGGACCGCGGCCGTCGCCTGCTCGGCCAGCCGCGCGGGCAGGTCGACGACCTCCAGCCCGAGCACCGCCACCCGCCGGGGGACGCTCGCCGAGGCCTCGGGGAGGCCGACGCCGAGCAGGATCGCCACGGCCAGCAACTGCCGGCCCCACCCGGGGGTGCCTGGAAGGCTCCGTCGCTGGCCCATACCGCGGGACATCGTCTCTCCTCGAGGGCCGGGCGCCGACTCCCGCCGGGGGGGGACGCCGACCTTCGTGCTGGACACGCGCCGGATTCTAGCCGAGCCGGTCGGGGGAATCCACCCCCGCCGGCCGCGTGGGGCGCGGACGCCTCGTGGCCGCAGCCCGTCTGCCGTCGCATACGCTGGCCGGGCGCGGGTCGCGTCCCCCTGCGAGGAGGGGACCGAGGTACCGGCCCGTGTGGCTGCGGGCGCACGCGGCCACCTCCTCGGGGGTGCCCGCGACGACCAGCTCCCCGCCCTGCGCGCCGCCCTCGGGGCCGAGGTCGAGCACCCGGTCCGCGAGGCGGATCACCTCGGGGTTGTGCTCGATCACCACCACCGCGGCCTGCCGCGCCGCGAGGCGCTGGAGGATCGCGAGCAGCCGCTCCACGTCCGCGGGGTGCAGGCCCGTGGTCGGCTCGTCCAGCAGGTAGAGGGTGCCGGGGCCGCCCCGTCGCCCCAGCTCGGTCGCGAGCTTCAGCCGCTGGGCCTCGCCGCCGGAGAGGGTCGTGGCGGCCTGGCCGAGGCGCAGGTAGCCGAGGCCCACGTCCTGCAACATCCCGAGGATCCTGGCGATCCGGCGGTGCTGTGCGAAGGTCTCGGCCGCCTCGTCGACGGTCAGGCGGAGCACGTCCGCGAAGCTCAGCCCCCGGTAGCGGACCTGCAGGGTCGCCTCGTTGTAGCGGGCGCCCTGGCAGGCGTCGCAGGGGACCCAGACGTCCGACAGGAAGTGCATCTCCACCTGGAGCGCGCCCATCCCCTCGCAGGTCGGGCAGCGCCCCTCGGCCCGGTTGTAGGAGAAGCGACCGGCCCCGTAGCCCCGGGTCTTGCTCTCCGGCAGCCCGGCGAACAGGGTGCGCAGCAGATCGAGCAGCCCGGTGTAGGACGCGGGGTTGGACCGGGGCGTGCGGCCGAGGGGCGATTGGTCCACGACCACGAGCCTGGTCAGGTCTTTCGTACCAAGGAGCGCGTCGTAGTCGTGGGACGCGGTCGTCTCCTGGCCGAGGGCCCGGGCCGCGGCCTGCTGCAGCACCTCCAGGACGAGGGAGGACTTGCCCGAGCCCGAGACGCCGGTGACGCAGGTGATCAGCCCCCAGGCGAAGCCGGCGTCGACGCCGCGCAGGTTGTTGGCCCGCGCCCCCCGCACCTCGAGGCCCGCGGTCCCCGTGCGGCGCTCGGTCGGGAGCGGGAGGCCGCGGCGGCCCGCGAGGTAGTCGCCGGTGAGGGAGCCGGGCGTCCGGGCGACCTCGTCCGGCGTGCCCGCGGCGACCACCCGGCCCCCCAGCTCCCCCGGGCCCGGGCCGAGGTCGAGGAGCCAGTCGGCCCGGCGGATGGTGTCCAGGTCGTGTTCCACGACCACGACGGTGTTGCCCTGGTCGCGCAGGCTCTCCAGGGTGTGGAGCAGCCGGTCCGTGTCCCGGGGATGCAGCCCCACCGTCGGCTCGTCGAGGACGTACAGGCAGCCGGTGAGGTAGGCGCCGAGCTGGGACGCGAGGCGGATCCGCTGCGCCTCGCCGCCGGACAGGGACGCGGCGGTCCGGTCCAGGGTCAGGTAGCCGAGGCCCACCTCCTCGAGGAAGCGCAGGCGGGAGTCGACCTCGCCGAGCAGGTCCCGGGCGATGAGCCGCTGCTCCGGGCCCAGCTCCAGCTCCGCCAGCGCCTGCCGGGCCGCGGTGACGCTCAGCCGGGTCAGCTCGGGCAGCCGTGCCCCGCCGAGCGTGACCCGGCGAGGGAGGGGGGCGAGCCGCTCGCCCTGGCACGCGGGGCAGATCACGGCCCCGGCGCCGGCGGTGGACGCCCAGCTCCCCCAGGGATCGGGCTCCTCCGGCCGTCGGGGCGGCTGGTCCGGGTCCGGCCGCAGCGCCGGCGGGCGGCGACCGTCCCGGGGCACCAGGCCGAGGCCCGCGCACTCGGGGCACGCCCCCTGGTGGTGGTTGAAGGAGAAGCGCCGGGGGGAGAGGGGCGCATCGAGGCGGACGCGGTGCGCCGGGCAGCAGGCGCGCTCCGTGAAGACCAGGGGCTCCCCGGGCTCGTCGGCCGGCAAAAGCAGCACCTCGCCCGCGTGGCGGTACCCGGCGGCGATCCC
>JAVEVO010000141.1:0-17376 GCA_034005005.1 Myxococcota bacterium | reverse complement strand
ATCATCCCGGTGAGCGAGCAGCGAGGCCTTGGCACAACTCCCCGCACGAAAAGAATTTTCTCGCAGAGCCGCAGAGCCGCAGAGGGCTCAGCCAGCTGAGCACTTTTCTCTGCGAACTCTGCGGCTCGGCGAGAGATTTTGCAGCTCGAGCCGGGTGCAGGAGGAGATTGGCAAGGAATCCGCCCACTCGGACCGGCTGCACCCAGCCGATTTCGGCATCGCGATCATCCCGCTGGCTCGACGCGCCGATGCGCGATCCGCGGCCATGGTCGCGAACCCGCTCCGAAAGGGCGATCGCTGAGATGTGTTGGATCATGAGCGGCGGGGGTGGGACCACGGCGGTCGGCGTGGGGCCGGGACCCGCGACGCGGGGGCTCAGCGCTCGCCCTGACTCGGGTCCTTGCGGGCCGGCGGGCGGAGGGGCCGGATGGGGCGGGGGGAGCGCTGGCGCAGGAGTTGGTTCAGGTCCGTCAGGGGGTCGCCCGTGGGTGGCGGCAGCGACCGCTCCCGGGTGATCACCCCGGGGCGCCGGAGCCCCCGCTCGCCGCTGTCGGCCGCGGGGCGCTCGCGCACCTCGCTGGCCGCGGCGGGCAGGTTGCCCTTCTGGCACTGATCGAGCAGGTAGCGGTAGCGGCGCAGGGCGGCGGCGCCGCTGGCCTCGTTGAGGAGCCGCAGGCCCATGGTCAGGGTGCCGTACAAGGCCGCCCAGATCACCTGGGCGCGCAGGGGGATCGCGGTGCTGCCCGCCTCCAGGTCCGGGAGCAGCAGCTCGAGCTGGACCCCTTCTTTCCAGACCAGGTCGGCCTCCAGGCACAGCCCGGTGCCCGAGAGGTTCACGGTCCGCCCCTGGCAGACCCTGCCATCCGTCCCCTTGACCTCCACGGGCAGGCGCACCTCGACCCGGGCATCCACCCGGCGCTCGGGCCCGTCGCCGCGCCCGCCGATGGGAGCGTTGAGCCGCTCACCGATCCTCGAGAAGAGCCCCTTGCGCTCGTCCGCGTCTCCCAACAGCCCCTCCTGGCTCCCGGCACCCTCCCTCGACAAGGTAGCGGGGTCGCGACTTGCTGCCAACCTTCATCGCTCGACCGCTCAGCCGACCGGCGCGCTCGTCGCGAGCCAGCGCAGCGGCACCTCCTGCTCGCGCTCCGTGGGCACCACCTCCCGGCAGCGGATCGGCCGCGTGCCGGCCGGCGCGCGGGCGATGGCCAGCAGGTGCGCAGGGTCGGGTGCGCCGAGCGCGAAGCGCCAGCGGTGCGCCTCGTCCCCGAGCCGCGGGTCGAGCTGGGCGGTGATGCGTCCGGCCTCGTCCAGGGTGAAGCAGCACTGGTCGACGGGCAGGGAGAGCCCCCGGCCCCGCGCCTTGACGTAGGCCTCCTTCAGGGTCCAGAGCGCGGTGAACCGCCAGGGCACGAGGGCCGCGGGCGAGGTCGCGAGCCAGCGGGCCTCCGCGGGGGCGAAGAAGCGGGTGGCCAGGCCGTGGGGGTCGGCGACCCGGCCGATCCGCTCGACGTCGAGCCCGACCTCTCCCTCCGTGACCAGCAGGCAGGCCACCAGGCTGCGGGTGTGGGAGATGCTGAAGCGCAGGCCGGAGCCCTCGGGGAGGGCCACCTCGGGGCGCCCGTAGGGGTTGTGCCGGAAACGCCAGGAGCCGGGCGGCGCCCCGCCCTGCCGGGCGAGCGCGAGGCGGAGCAGGGCGTGCGCGGCGAGGTAGGCCCGTCGGTCCTCGGGGACCCGGCGCCCATCGGCGGTCCGTTGCTCCGCCTCGTCGAGGAGCGCGTGCAGGCGCAAGAGCAGGGCCGGATCCGTGAGGTAGGTCGGCCAGGTGAGCCAGAGGGTGTCCACGGCGGGCATGACGGGCATGAGTACCAAAGAACCTAGAGGTGTGCGATCATGGTACATTCGTCCCGGTCGTGATAGAGCTGACGGGTGCGGACCCGCTTCCAGCCCCCCGCGGTGACCACCTCCCGCAACTCCTCCACCGTCTCCGCCTTGCGCTTCATGGGCAGCTTGAGGTTGGCCACCAGCAGCCGGGCCCAGCGGCGCCGCCCCCACTTGGCGAGGAGCTGCGCCACCTCGAGGGGGCGCCAGGCCATGTCGCAGAACAGCCAGTCGAGCTCGTCCTCGGGGGCGAACTCGAAGGCGCTCCGCTGCACGTGGGTCAGTCCGCGGTGGCTCGCCAGCTCGGGGCTCAGGTTGGCGGGGTCGACCGCGACGACCCGGGCCCCCAGCCCCAGCAGCACCCAGGACCAGCCGCCGGGGGCCGCGCCGAGGTCCGCGCAGACCTCGCCCCGGCCCGGTGCGATCCCCAGCCAGCTCAGGGCCTCCTGCACCTTGCGCGCGGCCCGGGACGGCCGGTCGCGCGTGGCCCGCATCCGGTCCCGGCCCCCCGGCGCGAGGGACAGGGCCTCGCCCGCCCCCACCCACCCGGCCCAGCCGGTGGTGGGGCTGGTGAGGGCGAGCTGCAGGAGCTGGCCGTCGGTGCGGGGCAGCTCGCCGGGGTCCACGCACCGGGCGGTCGCGGCCGGCGCCAGCTCCGCCAGGTGCGCCAGGCAGAGGCGCTCCAGCGCGCTCGCCTGGGGGCCGAGGGGGTTGGTCGCATCGTGGTCGGGCACCCAGGCCGTCAGCGACCAGGCGGTCTCCGCGGCGAGGGTCGGGAGCAGGGCCGTGGCGGCCTGCGCGGCCATCGCGGCCAGGTCGCCGGTGAGGGGGCGGGCGATGCGGAACCCCTGGCGCGCGAAGGTCAGGTCGAGGCTCCCGTCGGGGGTGCAGGGCGCGAGCCGGGCGCGCACCAGGGCCGGCCCGGCGGGGGTCGCGTCCGTCGGGCGCTGCCGGATCAGGGCCAGCTCGTCGAGCAGGTCCCGCTCGGCGCCCGGGCGGCAGGTCAGCAGCCAGTCACCGGGCAGCGGCTGGCCGCGCACTACCGGGGTTCGCTCGGGGCCGGCCGGGGTGCCCGGCGAGGGGCGCGCTGCGGACCGGGCCGGGCCGCTCGGGGGGGTGTCCTGACGCCGCCCCCGGGGGGGCGGTCCGGCCGGGCCCCGCCCGCGGGGCGGGCGCTGGTCGTCCCGTCGCGGGCCCGGGCCGCGGCCCCGCGCCCCGCCGGCGGCCTCCTTCCCGCCCCGGCCCGGGCCGCCTCCCCGTGTGGCTCCCCGGGGGCTCATGAGGCCCGTCGCGGCCCGGTCGCGGCCGGGGTGGGCCGGGACGGGCGGGGACGGGTCAGCTCGGCCAGGGCGATGCCCGCGGCGACGGAGACGTTCAGAGAGCCGATCTCGCCGGCGCCCTCGATCGCCCGCAGCTCCCGGCAGCCGCGGCGCACCGCGGGCGAGAGGCCATGGGCCTCGCTGCCGAGGACCAGCACGCAGGGAGTGGGGAGGGGGGGAGTGGTGAGCCCGAGGGCGCAGCCGGTCTCGACGCCGATCACCGGCAACCCCTGCTCGCCGAGCTCCCGCAAGGTCGTGGCCAGGTCCTCGGTCGCGGCGAGCTGGATGGTCTCCGCGCCGCCCTCCGCGTTGCGCAGCAGGGCCGCGCTGACCCGACTGCCCGGCCGCGGGCCTCCCACCAGCAGCCCGGCCAGGCCGAAGAAGGCCACGGAGCGGGCGATCGCCCCCTGGTTGTGTGGGTTCTCCACCCCGTCGAGCGCGAGCCAGCTCCCGGCCGCGGCCGCCTCGGCCGGCGCACAGCGGGCGAAGGTCAGGGGGCGGGCCACCAGGGTGAGCCCCTCGTGGTGCACGCTCCCGCTGACCTTGCGCAGCCCCTCCTCGTCCAGCTCGCGTCGCACCAGCCCGTGCGCGGCCGCGAAGCCCAGCAGATCCGTGATCTCGGCCCGGCGGTCGGCCCGGTAGAAGACCCGGAGGATGGCCTCGGGGCGATGGCGGAACAGGGCCCGGCAGGCCTTGACCCCGCCGATGGCCACCTCGTCGAGCCGGGGGTAGGAGGCCGGACGCGGCCCGGACGGCTCGCTGGCCGCGGCGGGCCGGGCCGCGGGCCGCGGGCGGGTGGGCGGCGGCCCCGGTTGTGGGGCGGCCTGCTCGGGGCCGCGCCGGGGATCGTCCCGCCGCGACCGCTCCCGGGCTGGAGGAGGACGGCGCGTCATCTCAGGCTCCTTCTTGGCCCTGGCTCACGGGGGCCTTCCTACCCCACCGGCCCCCCAGGGCGCCGGCGAGCAGCCCGAGGCTGGCCAGGGTGAGCAGCAGCAGGGTGCCGGGGGAGAGCACGTCGCTCAGGGAGCGGAGCGTGGCCAGCCGGGCTCCGGCCAGGCTGTACAGGAGGATGACCGGCAGGTCGCCCAGGGCGGAGCCCATGAGGAAGTCCCGGTAGCGCATCCGGGTGAGGGCGGCCGCGAGGGTGATGGGCGCATAAGGGAAGGTCACCATCAGCCGGAGCCCTGCGATGGCCAGCACGGGGTGGCGCTCGATCCGGGACTGCAGGCGGGCCACCTGCTCGCCGAGCTCGGCTGCGGCCCGGCTGCGCAGCAGGTGGCGTGCGACCGCGAACAGCACCGACGTGCCGGCGAGCGCGCCCAGCAGGGTCACCGCCCCGGCCGCGAGGGGACCGAGGAGCGCCCCCGTCAGGAGATTGAGCGCCGCCTTGGCCGGCAGGGAGAGCGCCATGGTGAGGGCCAGGAGCAGGGCCAGCAGCAGGGCCGTGGCCAGGGGCTGCTCCCCGGCGAAGTGCGCGCCGAGCTGCTGCAGCCGGCGGAGGTCGTCCGCGGTCACCAGCCCGGCGAAGAAGCCCCAGAGCAGCAGCAGGCCGCCCCCCGCGCCGCCCAGCAGCAGCCAGCGCCTCCGTCGTCGTCGGTCCTGGGTCACCGCCCCTCCTGCGCCCTGGGGCGCTCCCGGGGATTGTAGCCGGCTGGGTGGCGCCCGCCAGGGAGCTGTGCGGGAGTGGTCGCCGCCCTTGCGCGCGAGCCTTCCCCGGCGTATCCCTGCAACGTCGACTCGCAGAGGACGGCCGACAGGGTCGTCCGGGGAGGTCCTGCCCGTGATCCGCTCGCTCTCACGCCCGGCGCTGGTGCTGCTCGTCGTCACCCTGGTCGCGACCCTCGTCGCCTGCGAGGAGCCCCGCCGGCGCGGGTTCAGCGGCGGCGGTGAAGGGGAGGGTGAGGGCGAAGGTTCGGAGGGGGAGGGCGAAGGTTCGGAGGGGGAGGGCGAGGGTTCGGAGGGTGAGGGCGAAGGTTCGGAGGGTGAGGGCGAAGGTTCGGAGGGGGAGGGCGAGGGTTCGGAGGGTGAGGGCGAAGGGGCCGAGGGTGAGGGCGAAGGTTCGGAGGGTGAGGGCGAAGGGGCCGAGGGTGAGGGCGAAGGTTCGGAGGGTGAGGGCGAGGGGGCCGAGGGTGAGGGCGAGGGCCAGCCCGTCTGCGACTCCGGGGACCGGCGCCCCTGCCCCGACGGCACCTCCCTGGGGGCGTGCGAACCGGGCCAGCAGACGTGCTCCCCCGAGGGCCAGTGGGGCTCCTGCGTCGGCCAGATCGGTCCGCGACCGGAGGCTTGCGACGGCGTCGACAACGACTGCGATGGCACCGCCGACGAGGGCTTGAACCCTCCGGCCGGCGTCTGCCCCACCCAGGGGGTCTGCCGGGGGGTGCAGGCGACCTGCTTCGGGAGGGATGGCTGGGGCTGCGATTTCTCCGCGGATCACGAGGTGGTCGAGACGAGCTGCGACGATCTGGACAACGACTGCGACGGCACGACCGACGAGGGCTGTGACGTGGAGCCGCTGATCTTCTCGGGCATCCGCCAGGAGCTGGCGGAGGACGACCTGGTCGGTTGGGACCTCTGCTGGTCCGATCTGTACTCCGACACCTCCGATCTCTCCACGCTCCTGCGGACCTGCGCCGGCGAGCGGCTGCTCCTCGGCTGCCGCCCCGTCGGCTCCTCCCGGCTGACCCTCGCGGCCATGGGCTGGCGGGAAGACGTGCTGTTCGACTGCGGCAGCTCCCTGAACTGCGTGCACGAGGCCAACGACGTCGCCTGGTACTTCGACGAATCCACCTCCTGGGGCTTCGCCCCGGTGGGGGTCCAGGTCAACCGCAACACCTGCGATATCGGCTACTACGAGCAGGCCGCCTTGCGCATGTGCTGGCACACCAGCGAGAACACCCTCGCGCCGGGCTATCGTTGCGGGGCCGACGAGTTCCACGACTCTCCCAACTGGGAGCGGCTGGTCTTCAGCCTCTCGGACGGTGCCCCGCGCGATCTGGACGACGACGGGATCGCCGACGCGGTCGACAACTGCCCCGCAGTCCCCAACCCTGATCAGCGCGACAGCGACTGGGACGGCCGGGGAGACGCGTGCGACTTCGGCTGCGACGGCGAGGAGTGGGGGGGCGTCTGTGTCACCCACCTCTCCGACCGCTGCGTCAGGGGGTCGGCCGCCGCGTACTGCATGTCCTATGGCCGGGTGATCACCAACGACGAGTATGTCGACATCGTCGATGCCGGCTGGCGTCCCCCGAGCAGCGACTACCACACGGTCAGCGTCACGGGGCATCCCGACTGCGCCGCCGAAGGTGGCGCCGCGGCCGTCGGCCTCCCGGGCTTCGCCTACGGACTCGGCTACGTCTGGGCCTGTGGGGACGATCTCGATTTCTGCGAACGGGCGATCCTCTGTGTCCAGGATTAGTCTGGAAGTCCTGGGTCGCGCGTGAATCTGGTTCGATAGACACAACTTCCGTGCCGAGGGGTCGATCCATGAAGCTCCGCAACTCCGAGATCCTCGCAGGTCAGGCCCCCCTGGGGGCCGAGGTCACGGTCGAGGGCTGGGTGCGCACTCGCCGGGATTCCAACGCCGGCGTCTCCTTCCTCGCGGTTCACGACGGCTCCTGCTTCGCCCCCGTGCAGGTCGTCGTGCCCCGGGACCTGGACAACTACGCGACCGAGGTGCTGCGCCTCACCGCGGGCTGCGCGGTCACGGTCGAGGGCGAGCTGGTCGCGTCCGCGGGCAAGGGGCAGCAGGTCGAGGTGCGCGCCCGGCGGCTGCAGGTGGTCGGCTGGGTCGAGGACCCGGACAGCTACCCGATCCAGCCGAAGCCGCACTCGCCGGAGTTCTTGCGCGAAGTCGCGCACCTGCGTCCCCGGACCAACCTGATCGGCGCGGTCGCCCGCGTGCGCCACTGTCTGGCCCAGGCGATCCACCGCTTCTTCCACGAGCGAGGCTTCTTCTGGGTCCACACCCCGATCATCACCGCGTCCGACTGCGAGGGCGCGGGCCAGATGTTCCGGGTCTCGACCCTCGACCTCGCCAACCTCCCCCGCACCCCCGCGGGCGACGTCGACTTCGCGCAGGACTTCTTCGGCAAGGAGGCGCGGCTGACCGTCTCCGGGCAGCTCAACGTCGAGAGCTACTGCCTGGCCCTGTCCCGGGTCTACACCTTCGGCCCGACCTTCCGGGCCGAGAACTCCAACACCCGCCGGCACCTCAGCGAGTTCTGGATGATCGAGCCGGAGATCGCCTTCGCCGACCTCGCGGCCGACGCGACCCTCGCGGAGGACTTCCTCAAGGCGATCTTCCGCGACCTGCTGGAGGAGCGCGCCGACGACCTGGCCTTCTTCCGGGACCGGGTCGACAAGGGGTGCATCGACCGGCTCGAGAAGCTGGTCGCGTCCGAGTTCGCCCGGATGACCTACACCGAGACGATCGCCCACCTGGAGCGGGCCACGGTCCCCTTCGAGTTCCCCGTCTTCTGGGGGTGCGACCTGCAGGCCGAGCACGAGCGCTACCTCACGGAGCAGGTGGTCGGCCGGCCCGTGGCGGTGCTCGAATACCCCAAGGAGATCAAGGCGTTCTACATGCGGCTGAGCGACGACGAGCGCACCGTGGCCGCGATGGACGTGCTCGCACCGGGGATCGGCGAGATCATCGGCGGCAGCCAGCGCGAGGAGCGCCTGGAGGTCCTCGACCGCCGCCTCGACCTCCTCGGGCTGAAGCGGGACGACTACTGGTGGTACCGGGACCTGCGCCGCTACGGCACGGTGCCCCACGCGGGCTTCGGCCTCGGCTTCGAGCGCGCGATCATGTACGCCACCGGCATCGACAACATCCGGGACGTCATCCCCTTCCCCCGGGCGCCCAAGCAAGCCGACTTCTGAACCGTCGGACCGCGGCTCCTCCCGGACCGCGGCTCCTCCCGGACCGCGGCTCCTCCCGTCCCGCGGTCCCTCCCGTCCCGTGGCTCAGCCCGTCGGTGGGGCGTCCGGGGCGGGCTCCTGCTCTGGAAGCCGCTCCTCGCCGCCGGCTCGCTCCGGGTGGGCCAGCACCGCCGCGGGCACGTCCGCGAGCCCGTACAGCTCGGCGGTGAGCCTGTCGGCCGTGTGGAGCAGCGCGACCCGGTCGGCCGGTGACGCCGCCAGCCGGGCCGCCAGCTCGAGGAAGGGGGCGGGGCACGCGGGCAGCCGCAGGGGGAAGGCGGCCAGCGGCTCCCCGTCGAGCTGCAGCACCCGGCCCTTGCGCTTCCCCTGGTGGTAGAACCAGGTGCGCGCGACCGTGGAGCCGAGGATCAGGGCCAGCGCGGCCAGGGGGAGGCCCGCCTGGCGGGGGGTGAGCACGTTGGCCCCGAGGTCGACGAAGGCCGGTCGCGGGGCGTGCACGAAGGTCGGGTCGGGGGTCTGGCGGGGGGCGAGCAGCTTGTCGCCGACGAAGAGCGCCTCCTCCCGGGGCCAGTGGAGGTGGTACCAGGCGCGCGTCCCCTGGGCCGTCTCTCGGCGGCGCGCGAGCAGCTCCGGGAATCGCTGCAGGTGCCTGGAGACGTTGGGGTACTCCGCCAGCGTGGGGCAGGTCTCCCGGGTCAGGTAGAGCAGCCAGCTCCGGGCCGGGCCCAGGGGCTCTCCCGGACGCAGCTCCGCCGCGTGGTGGAAGGGGCGCAGCAGCTCCCACTCAGCGGCTGTGAGCTGCAGCGCGGCGACCTCCGTCGCCGTCAGCACGAAGACCCCCTGCCCCAGGCGCAGCCCCCGTTGCCGGCACCAGGCCGCGATGCGCGCCGCGCTCGGCTCCGGGGCCGCGTCGTCCTCGGCCGCGAGGAGCTTGGCCACCGCCTTGCGGCCCAGGTTCGCCGGGCCGGGCACGATCCCCTGGCTGACGCGCAGCAGCTCCCGCAGGGGGCGTCCCGCGGCCAGGATCCGCTGGCAGAGGGCCTCTCCCTGGGGCGGGGCGAGGCGGAGCGCGCCCGCCGGGTCGAGCAGCAGGGGGCGGGGCGGCAAGGGGTGCTCGCTCACCCAGGCCCCCCGCGCGCCGGCCAGCAGCCGGTCCAGCGCGTCGGGCGGGGCGTCGGGGCCCAGGCGGCGCACCAGGCCGCTGGTACCCGGGGCTTCCCCCCGGCGCAGCCGCAGCAGCAGGTTGTGGTGGCCGGGGGCCGTCGCGGCGAAGAGGCGCTGCTCGCCGAAGTCGACGATCTCCTCGAGGGTGGTCTCCCGCACGAGGCGCGGGAGCAGGCGGCGACGGGTGCCCGCGGCCGTCGGGAAGTAGGCGGGGAGCAAGAGCGCGAGCCGTCCGCCCGTGCGGAGCAGGGACAGCCCGAGGTGGACGAAGAAGCCCGAGAGGTCCATGCGACCTTCGTACCAGGGGGCGAACAGGGGGGTCTCGGCCACGCGCCGGAAGAGCGCGCCGTGGTCCTCCTCCCCGAGGTAGGGCGGGTTGCCGAGGACGAGGTCGTACTCACCGAGGCCGGGTAACCTCTCCGGGAGGGTGGCGGCGTCCGGCCCGGCGCTCCAGGGACCCAGCAGGGCGTCGCCGACCTGGACCTGCGCGTGCAGCAGGGGCCGGACCCGCTCCACCACGAGGCGCCAGGCGGCCGCGCCCTGAGCGGCGGGCCAGGCGCGGGCCCACTGCAGCAAGAGCTCCAGGCGGCAGACCGCGGCCGCGTCCGGGTCGCGGTCCAGACCGTACAGGCGGGACAGGTCGGTCAGCGGCGGGCGCGCGGGGTGGTGCGCAGCACCCTGGAGCGCCGCGAGGGCCGCGACCAGGAACGCGCCACTGCCGCAGGCCGGATCGACGATCCGCCGGGGGCCGGCCGCCGACTCTGCGGCTGCGGCCTCCAGGCAGCGGGACACGGCGTAGCGGGCGACCCGCGCGTCGGTGTAGTAGGCGCCGGCGCTGCGCCGGCCCTGCAGGCAGCAGGCCTCGTAGGTGTGGGCGAAAAGCCCGGCGCCCACCTGGCCGGCGGTCGCGAGCGCCTGGCCGAGCTGGCCAGCAGCCCGCCCCACGGTGGGCAGCGAGAGTCCGTTCCCTGGCGCGGCGAGGCCCCAGTCGCCGAGCTGCGCGTCCAGCCCGGCCGCGAGCCCGCAGGCGTCTCGCTGGTCCGGGGAGGCGGGTGAGCCGAGGAGGGCCGCCACCGTGCCGGGGGGGAGCAGCCCGAGCCGCTCCAGGCTCGTCGCCGCGTAGAGCCGGATGAGCAACAGCCCCGCCTGGCGACGGGCCGGCGCGTCGGCCCGGGCCGGGAGCAGGGCCGCCAGGCCGGCCGTCAGGACGTCCTCCCGGTCTGGCGCGACCCCTGCTGACCGGCTGGGCGCCGGTCGCCGGGGGCTCATCCCTGAGCGGCCCGGACGAAGCCGCGCACCCGGTCGACGTCCACCGGGTTGGCGATCTCGCCGTCGACCTTGATGCTGCTGCCGACGATCACCCCGTCGGCGACGCGCAGGAAGGCGCCGACGTTGTCGGCGGTGGTGCCGCTGCCCAGGAGCACGGGGCGGTCCCCCGCGAGGCGCTTGGCCTCCTCCACCTTCGCGAGCAGGGGCGCGTCGCCGGTCATCCGGCCGGAGACGATCAGGGCGTCGGCGCCGAAGAAGCGGGTCCACTCGACATGGGTGGCGAGGTCGATGCCCGGGAAGCGCACCGAGTGCTTCTTGTCGACGTCGGCGAAGATCTTGATCTTCTCGGCCTGCAGCTCGTGGCGTCGGCGCAAGAGCTCCGCGGCGCAGCCCTCGTCCCAGCTCCCCGCGTCCCAGACGCCCGCCCCGGTGAACATGCAGACCCGCATGAAGCGGGCCCCCGCGGCGATGGCGATCCCCAGCAGGGCGACGCCGCCGTTGTGCACCAGGTTGACCCCGAGGGGGAGGTCCACCGCGTCGGCCACGGCCTTGGCCACCACCGCCTGCGCGGCGATGCTCTCCGGGGCGATGTGGGCGCCGGCTCGGAAGGGGACGTCCCACATGTTCTCGACGATCAGCCCGTGGCAGCCGCCGTCGCGCAGGGCGCGGGCGTCGGCCAGGGCCTGCTCGAGGATCGTCGTCATGCCGTAGCCGGTGTACCCGGGCGCACCGGGCAGTGGCCAGCAGTGGACCATGCCGATGACGGGCTTGTTCGTGCCGAATAGCTCGCGCAGCTCACGGAGCTGGAGCGCGTCGAGACGCTCCTTCCAGGGTGGGACCATCCGCGTCTCTCCTCTCATGGGCGGGCGGGCTCGCCGAGCGCGAGCAGCTCCCGGGGGACGATCTGGGCCAGCCGCGCGCGGGTCGGCACCGCGGCCGCACCGCCCCAGGCCGTGGCCGTGAGGGCCCCCAGGGTGTTGGCCAGGGCCGCGGCCGCGGCGAGGGTCGCGCCCCGTCGGAGCGCCCAGGCGAAGGCCGCGGCGAAGGCGTCGCCGCAGCCGGTGGTGTCGACGACCGCCACCGGGGGGGGCGGCTGGTGGAGCAGCTCGGCGTGGCGACCGACGAGGCAGCCGTCCGCGCCCAGCTTGAGCGCGACCTGGCCGACCCCCTGCCGGACGAGCTCGCGGAGCGCGTGGGCCGCGTCCTGGCCGGGTCGCCACGCGGCGAGCTCGTCCCGGTTGCAGGTCAGCAGCCAGAGGTCGGGGAGGAGCCGGGCGAGGGTCTCCGGGCACTCGCGCACGGTCGGCAAGGCCAGGTCCAGGGCCACCGGGACCTGGGCGGCTACTGCGGTGGCGCAGAGCTGCAGCGCGGTCGCGCGCTGCGGACCGGTGAGCAGGGCGTGGCCGCCGAGCAGCAGCAGGCTGGCCTCGCGCACGGCGTCGAGCAGCGCCGCGGTGAGGGCCAACTGCGGGTTGGCGCCGCGGTGGCTGAAGAAGGTCCGCTGCCCGCTCGGGGGCACCGCGACGGAGCAGAGGCCCGTGGGCAGCTCTGGGTCCTTTTGGACCAGAGAGCAGTCGATTTCTCGCTCTTTGGCAAACGAAAGGACCAGCGCGCTCGCGGGGTCGCACCCCACCCGACCGATGAGTCGGACCCGACCGCCCAGGGCCGCGATCGTGGTCGCGGCGTTCAGCCCGGTGCCGCCCGGGGCCGAGGTCAGGGAGTCGGCCGGGCAGTCGTCGCCCTCGTGCGGAAAGCGCGGGAGCCCCCAGACGAGGTCGAGGTTGATGTCACCGAGCACCAGGATGGGCTTCACGGCTTCCTCCCTGCAGGCGGGAGGAGCATAGCCGATCCGCCGGGCCGGGCGAGGGGAATCCCGGCCCGGGGCCCTCCCGGGTGAGGGAGACGAGGAGGCAGGTGGCGAGGGTGGTGGCTGCCTCTGGCTCCTTCCCGGCGGTTGACACCGGCCCGGGATCGGACTAGGAGAGCCTCGAATCGCAGCCCTCGCCAGTCTGGAGCGATCCCATGACCTCCTGGAGCACCTCGAAGCTGGTCCTGGCCTTCTTGCTGGCCGGGGCGGTCGTGGCCGGCTCTCGGCCCTCCCTGGCCGCTCCCCGGGCCGAGCCCATCTCCCGCTCCCCCTACATCGGGGCGATCGCGGTCGAGGCGACCTCGGGGGAGGTCCTGTTCGAGGCCGACGCCGACTCCCCCGGGTATCCGGCCAGCGTGGTCAAGCTGATGAACCTGCTGCTGGTGCTGGAGGCGGTGCAGCAAGGCACCCTGCGCCTCGACGACCCGGTGACGGTGACGGCCGAGGCGGCGCGGACGGGAGGCTCGCAGGTCTACCTCAAGGAGGGCGAGAGCTTCACCGTGGACGAGCTCTTGTACGCGCTGATGGTCCAGTCGGCCAACGACGCCGCGACGGCCCTGGCGATCCACCTCGCGGGCTCCAAGGCGGCCTTCATCGAGCGGATGAACCGCCGGGCCCTCGATCTCGGCCTGATCGCCACCCGCTTCTCCTCCGTGCACGGGCTGCCGCCAGGTCCGGGGCAGGCCTTCGACCAGAGCACGGCGCGGGACCTCGCCATCCTGGCGCGCAAGGTGCTGCAGTCGCCCGATACCCTGCGGTACGCCGCGACCCGGGAGCGCGGCTTCCGGGAGGGGAAGTTCTCGATGCGCACCCACAATCACCTGCTCGGGAACCTCGCGGGCTGCGATGGCCTGAAGACGGGCTACATCCGGGCGGGGGGCTTCTCGATCGCGGCGACCGCCGAGCGGGACGGGCGGCGGGTGGTCGTGGTCGTGCTGGGCAGCCGCGACCGCAAGGAGCGGGATCGGCAGGCCGCCGCGCTGGTGGAGCGGGCCTTCCGGCAGCTCGCCGCGCCCACGCCCGCGCTGCCCCTGGTACCGGCGGGACTGCCCCGGCCTGCCGGGGCCACCCCCGAGCCGCCCGGGCCCACGTCCGCGCTCGCTCCCCCGGCGCCCGCGCCCCTCGCCCCGGTCCCGCCCCCGGCGGACCAGCCCGGAGAGCCGGGGAGGACCCCCACACCGGCGGCCGCGCCCCCGGATGGCCCGGGAGCCGGCGCCGTGGCCGGCGGCCCGGCGACCGCCGGCGCGCAGCCCCTGGTCGCACTGGAGCCGGCGAGCCGCGAGTGGGTCTGGGGCGGGGCGGGCCTGCTCGGAGGCCTGGTCCTGGGCTACCTGCTGTTCGGTCGCCGTCGGGAGCGGTGAGCACCCGCTCAGCTCGCCAGGGGCTCCTTCTGCGCCACGCGCTCCTCGTCCGCCAGCCGTCGCAGGATCTCCGTGACCGCCTCACCGATGGTCACCGGCGCTGAGCCAGGGTGGGAGCCGGCGGCCAGCTCGGGCACCCGGCTGAAGAGGTAGAACAGCCCCTCCGGGATCGCCTGGGGCTCCCGGGGCCGGTGCGCGTCCCGCAGCGCGCAGTGGTTGCCCGGCCGGGCCGCGGTCGGATGGCCGTACAGCAGGCAGCTCAGGGGGCGGCAGGCATACGCGAGGCAGCGCGCGTCCGCCAGGAGCGGGCAGCTCGGCAGACCCCGGACGTCCGGCGCTCCCTGGCCGGCGGTCAGGAGCTGCTGGCGGACCGCGGGGGCGAGGCCGCGCAATCCCTCCTCGAGCAGCGCGAGCTCGCTGGGCCAGACCGGTACCGTGGAGGTGCAGCAGCGGGCGCAGCCCTCCGGGCAGCGGCTTTCCTGCCGCGCGTCCAGCTCCTGCAGGAGCTCGGCGGCCTGCTGGCGTGTCCAGCCCAGCTCGAGGGTGGTCGCCGGGTCCCGCGGCCCGTGGGCATCCTGCAGCCGGAGCGCGCCCAGGCCGACGAGGTCGAGCAGCACCCGGCGTTCCCGGGCGTCGAGCGCACGGTAGATCGGCTCCAGCGGAGCGGGGCGCGCGGCGAGGTCGACGAGCGCGCCGAGCCGGTCGGGCAGGGCGACGAAGGCGTCGCTGCTGGCGTGGTACAGCAGGATCGGGCGAGCCCGCGGGTAGCGGGGGCAGGGGTCCGGGCCGAGGGGGCCGAGGCGCGGCAGCGGGTGGGTGAGCCAGGCCACCTCGGCCTCCGGGGGCCGGGCGATCTTCAGCCCCCTGGGCCAGCACGGGTCGGGAGGCCGGGCGACCGCCGGGGCATCCGTCCCGGTCTCGTCCGGGGGGGCGGGGGCCGCGCCGGGGTCCGGGGCCGCCGACGTGGCGCGGCCCGCCGGCGCCGCGGCCGCCACCCACCGCGACTGGCGGAGGAAGTTGTCGGCCCGCCCGTTCTGGCGCACCGACGGCGGGATCGCCTCGTCGAGCAGGGCCTGCAGCTCTCCGGCGAGGGCCTCGGCCTCGGCCGGCAGGATCGGCGTCGCGCCGTCCGCGCGGGGCAGGGGGGTGAAGTCCAGCTCCTGGTCCAGGTCGAGGTGGGGGTCGTCGACACCGACCTGGCAGAGCCCCTCCCCGCCGCGGAGCGCGAGGGGGGCGTGGCGGGGCAGGACGAAGCGGTTGAACGCGGCGCTGAAGTTGGGCGAGGCGAGCAGCCAGGGGCGATCGCGCAGGAAGTCGAGGGAGGCCAGCGCTTCGGCCCTGCTCTCGCCGGGGAAGCCGGCGATCAGCCAGAGGTGCACGGCGATCTGGCTGTCCACGCAGGCCCGCAGGAGGCGATCCACGTGCTCGAGGCGGATCCCCTTGTGCATCGCCGTCAGGGTGCGCGGATGCCCGCTCTCCAGACCGAAGACCAGCATCCGGCAGCCGCCGGCCGCGAGCTCGGCGATGTGGGCCGGGGACAGGGAGTCGTCGAGCCGGATCTCACCGAACCAGGTGAAGGGGAGCTGCTCTGCGGCGATCCGGGCGGCGAGCTGCCGCAGGGGCGCGGGGGGCAGGGCGTCGTCCGTGAAGAAGAAGCGGGTGCAGCCGTGAGCCTGGTATAGCTCCTTCATGGTGGCGAGCACCGTCGCCGGCTTCTGGACCCGGGTGTGCTGCGGCTGCTCGACGCTCAGGGAGCAGAAGGCGCAACGGCGCCAGTAACAGCCGCGTGAGAACTGCAGGGGCAGCACCAGCTCGGGCAGCAGGTAGCGGTCGAGGGGCAGGCCGACGAAGGAGGGGGCGGGGACGGGCCAGAGGCCCGGTGTGGCGGGCGGGTTGACCAGCACCGGGCCGGTGGCCGGCCGGCGGATCAGGCCCGGGACGTCGTCGAAGCAGGCGTTGGCCCGCAGCCGGTCCACCAGTTGGCGGAGCGGGAGCTCGCCCTCGCCGACCACCAGCCCGTCCACGAGCTCCAGCAGCGGCGTGGCCCCCGGGAGGCGGTCGGCCAGCACCCGCACCAGGGGACCGCCGATGAAGACCGGCAGCGCCGGTGCGATCTCGCGGCAGGCCTGGAGCAAGGTCAGGGTGCCCAGCCACTGCTGGGGGTCGACGAGGGTGATCCCCAGCAGCAGCGGGCGGTCTCGCTCCAGGCGCGTGGCCGCGAGCCGGCGCAGGAGGTGGTAGTACGGGTTTTGCGCCGGGTCCACGGCCACGTGCAGCAGGCTGGCCAGGCTGCGGGTGTCCCAGGGGCCCCGCGGGCCGTCCAGGTCCAGGCGGGTCGAGCTCTGCCCGGCGACGGCGAGCTGCAGCCCGCGCCGCAGGATCCGCTGGGCCTGGGAGAAGACGTCCGGATCCTGCCAGGCCTCCTCCTCCCGCAGGGCGTCCAAGGAGCTCTGGATGGTCTCGAGGAGGGTGCCCGCGAACAGCGTCGCCTCGACCGCCCGGGAGTAGCGGGGGACCTCGGCGTGCGGCAGCGCTTCCCGCTCCGCCACCGCCTCGAGCAGCGCCATCTCTCCGGCCGCGACCGCGTGGAGTCGCTCGGGCTCGAGGAGCGCCTCGAACACCTCGATGTTCAGATCCCAGAGCCGGGTGTCGATCCCCGCCGCGCGCAGGGTGCCCGCCAACTGGGCGGGCCCGAGGTAGGGGAGATCGGGCTCCCAGGCTGGGGGGAAGACCAGCAGCACCGGTCCGTCGGGATCCCGTGCCCACTCCCTGCTCATCTCGCTGGCTCCTGACCTCGTCGCCGACTCGGCCCGAGGACCCCCTCGTCGAGCCGGGCGTACCGCCGTGCCCCGCGACGAACACTTTGCCCAGACAGCAATCTAGCGCTGCTCCTGGCGCAGGTGAAGTCCCACCGCGTCCTCATCATGACGTCGCCGGCACCCCGGCCCGAGGGACGAAGGTCATGGCGGTGGCCTGGGAGGATCCTGGCTGCAGGGGGTCACCGAGCCACGGTGCGGGTCGGGAAGGGAGGGTAGCGAGATAGGACTAAATAACTGGATATCTTTGTGGAATGGGTCGAAGGTCATGCTCGAGCCGACTGGCGACCCGGCGCCTGCGGTCAGTCGCAGACGGTCACGCTGGGGTTGCGGGAGCAGTCGAAGTCGTCGCAGTCCACGTAGCCGTCGTCGTCGTTGTCCTGGCCGTCCTGGCATGTGGCGTTGGTGTTCTCGGGGCTGCCGCTGCCACCGCAGACGGTGACGCTGGGGTTGCGGGAGCAGTCGAAGTCGTCGCAGTCCACGTGGCCGTCGTCGTCGTTGTCCTGCCCGTCCTGGCACGTCGCGTCGGTGTTCTCGGCACCGCCGCCGCCGCCGCCGCAGACGGTGACGCTGGGGTTGCGGGAGCAGTCGTAGTCGTCACAGTCGACGTGGCCATCGTCGTCGTTGTCCTGGCCGTCCTGGCACGCCGCGTTGGTGTTCTCGGCGCTGCCGCCGCCGCCGCCGCCGCCGCAGACGGTGACGTTGGGGTTGCGGGAGCAGTCATAGACGTCGCAGTCGACGAGGCCGTCGTCATCGTTGTCCTGGCCGACCTGGCACGCCGCGTCGTTGCTCTCGGCGCTGCCGCCGCCGCCGCCGCA
>JAVEVO010000015.1:0-72884 GCA_034005005.1 Myxococcota bacterium | reverse complement strand
AAGAGCTTGCGACGGGGGCCCGAAGCCCTCGACCACCGCCGGCGGTGGCGCCGTGGGGGGAGCGTCGGCGGCCCCGGCGGCGGCCGGGGGGGAGGCCGTGTCCGGCAGGGGAGTCCGGGTCCGGGTGGTGGCACGCGGACGCGGCGGGAGGCTGAGCAGCTCGTCCCACCCGCTCTCCGCGGCCAGGGGAGTAGCCCGCCGGAGAACTGGCTCCTCGGACAGCAGGTCCCGGAGACGTTCTCCCAACCGCGGCTCCTTCTTGTCGCCACCGGAATCAGCCATCAGCCAACCTGGTAGGAGACTATGGAGGTTCGCCCGGAGGAGGTCAAGACGCCCGACGGTCTGGCCGTCGACCACTCCCGCTCACACCGCCAGGGGCCGTGCGCGTCAGGCGAGGCGCAGGTCGATCTGCCGGCGGGCGGGCGAGGCGCTGGCGATCGCGACCCGGATCCGGTCGCCGAGGCGGTACGAGCGGCCGCGGCTGCGGCCCACGAGCTCGTGCCCGAGCTCGGCGACCTCGTAGTAGTCGTCGGCCAGGCTCGCCAGGGGCAGCAGCCCTTGCACGTAGGGCGAGTCGAGCTGGATGAACAGGCCGGCGCGGGTGATCCCGGCGACCGTCCCCGCGAAGCGCTCCCCGACCCGCCCCTCGAGCAGCAAGGCCGCATGGAGCGCCAGCCCCGCCTGCTCGGCGGTCATCGCGGCGCGCTCGCGGGCGGAGCACTGGTTGGCCAGCTCGTCCAGCTCGGGCAAGGGGATCGCCTGCCCGTGGAGCTGTCGGTGCACGAGCAGATCCGGGTAGCGCCGGATCGGCGAGGTGAAGTGGAGGTAGCCCGAGGCGCGCCCCAGCCCGAAATGCCCAATGTCTTCAGTACGATAGCGTGCCTGCTTCAGGGTCCGGAGCAAGCGCTGGGAGAACAGCTCCTGCAGCGGGGTGGCCTCGAAGCGCCGGAGCAGGGCCCGCAGGGAGGGCACCGGTGCAGGGCCGCCCGCGGCGGGAGGCTTGCTGCCCGGCCGCAGGGCGTCGGCGAGCGCGGCGAGCTGCCGCAGCTCCTCGGGGTCCGGCGGCTCGTGGACCCGCCAGAGCGTCGGCTGCTCCCGCGCGGTCAGCTCCTCGCCCACCGCGCAGTTGGCCGCGATCATCATCTCCTCGACGAGGCGATGGGCCCAGGTGCGCTGCCGGCGGGCGATGTCCACGACCCGCGCCACCTCGGGGAGGTAGACGGCCCGGGCCTCGGGGAGCTCGAGGTCGAGCGCGCCGGCTGCGACTCGCCGGGCGTAGAGCAGGCGGGCGAGCTCCTCGAGCAGCCGGAGCTGTGCGTCCTGCTCGGCCGCGGGCTCCCCGGACCGGGGGGAGCCGTCGAGCACGGCCGCGACCTCCTCGTAGGTCAGCCGGGCCCGGGAGCGGATGACCGCGGGGAAGATGCGGCGGCCCTGCCGCACCCCCTGCGCGTCGAAGACCAGCTCGACCACGAGCGCGAGCCGACGCTCGCCGGGCTTCAGGGAGCAGAGGTCGCCGGAGAGGCGGGGGGGCAGCATGGGCACCACCCGTCCCGGCAGGTAGACGCTGCAGCCACGGGACGCGGCTTCCTGGTCGAGGGCCGACCCGGGACGGACGTAGGCGGCCACGTCGGCGATGGCGACCCAGAGGTGGTAGCCACCGCCAGGCGCGGGGACGAGGCAGAGGGCGTCGTCGAAATCGCGGGCGTCGCTGGGGTCGATGGTCACGAAGGCCAGGTCCTCGCGCTCCTCCCGCCCGGCCGCGGGCGGCTCGGCGGGGAGGGCCGCGGCCTCGGCGAGCGCGGCGGCCGAGAAATCCTCGTGCAGCCCGAAGAGGTGGACGAGCTTCGCCTCCTCCACCTTGGCCGTGCCCGGCTCGCCCAGCACCTCGACGACGCGCACGCGGGTGAAGCCCTCCTCGCTGATCGGCTCGGCGATGACGGCCTGCCCGGAGACCGCCTCACCCTCCGCACCGGGGACGACGGGCAGCAGATCGGGCAGGTGGGGATCATCCGGGAGCAGCCAGGCGACGCCCTTGCGGCGCTCGAAGGTGCCCGCGACCAGGCGGCGCTCCCGGGCGAGGATCGAGACGATGGTCCCGAAAGGCGTCGTGTTCCGCTTCTCGCCGAGGAGCTGCACCAGCACCTGGTCCCGATCCAGCGCCCCACCGGCCCGCTGCGGGCGGATCTGGATCACGGGGCCGCCGTCGTCGGGCACGACCAGCCCGCCGCCGCCGTAGCTCCCTCGGTACAGGCCGCGGATCGTCGCGGGCTGGGCGGGCAGCCGGAAGAGGCGCCCGGAGCGGAGCAGGACCCCCTCCTGGACCAGGTCCTTGAGGAAGCGGCGGAGCTGGGGCCGCAGGGGGCGCGGGAGGCCCAGCCGGGACTGGATGGCCTCCAGCAGGAGGGCTCCCTCCGGGTGCTCGGCGAAGAGGTCGAGGACGGTCTGGGAATCGATCTTCAGGTCCAAACAGCACCTTCTCGGGGTGGGCGCGTGGCGCCACCCTCCGTCATCCCGGCCGGCCACGCCGGGCTCAGGCTCCGGCTCCCGGGGAGGGCAGCTCCTGCTGCGCCCAGCGCAAGACGACGAAGGGCGCCCCCTCGGAGAGGCAGCGGCGCTCGCGCCGGGTGGTGGCCGAAGGGGGCGCGACGACCCGGTCCTGCGCGGTCCGGACGTAGCCGGGAGCCTCGTCGAAGACCTGCTGGATCTGGGCGGCGACCGCGGGCACGTCGGTCTTGCAGGTGACGACGCCCCCCGAGGCGAGCAGCCCGTGCAGCAGGAGGGCGAACGGCGGGGTCACCAGGGTCCGCCGGGCCCAGTGGCGGTCCTTCCACCAGGGGTCGGGGAAGAGGATGAAGACCTGCTGCAGCCGGCCCGGCGCGACCAGCCGGGGCAGCACGACCCGGGCGTCCCCTTCGAGGACCCGCACGTTGGTCACCCCCCGGGCCGCGGCCTTGGCCCGGGCCAGCAGGACCAGCTTGCGCCGCACCTCCAGACCGAGACAGCGAGCCTCGGGCTGGGCCGCGGCGAACTCCGCGAGGAAGCTGCCGTCGCCGAAGCCGATCTCGAGGCAGAGCGGCTCTCCCTCGGCCGCGAAGCGCCGGGCCTCCGCGAGCTCGGCCTGCAGATCGGCCCGCAGCAGGCGCCGCGTGCCGCCGAAGACCCCACCGATGGCCGGCAGCTCGTCCTCCGGGCCGAGGCTCGCGGCCGCGGCCTGGGCCGAGCAGATCGTGGCCACGTCGGGCCGGAGCGGCGCGGGACCGGGCTCGGCCGTCGCGCTCAGGTAGGTGGTACGCCGGACCATTCGCTCGCTTCCTCGCCCGGACCCGACGCCGGGGGGTGGACGCCCGAACAGCCGGGACGGGCCGAGGGCCCGCCGCCTGGCTCACGGCGCCGGGTGGTGGAGCCGGAGGCCGAGCTCAAGGAGTCTCGGCCGTGGCGCGGAAGAAGTCCAGCAAAGGCAGCACCCGGACCCGCAGCCCCGCGGCCCCCTCCAGCGCCGCGGCGAAGGTGCGGGCCTGGCTCTCGGTGAGCCGCCCCCGCCACAGCATCCCGGCCTGCTGACGATCCCAGTCGTGGTAGTTCACGTCCTCGCCGAGGGCGCGCAGGCGCTCGGCGCACCCGGCGAGCTGCTCGGCCCAGGGGGTCTCCACGCCGGGCAGGCTCGTGACCACGAAGGCCCAGTCCTGGACGCTGCCGACCCGCTCGAGCTTGGACCAGGGCAGGGGCGGCCCGTGCCGCAGGCGCTCGAGGATCTGCTCGGGCGTGCCGACCGCCGAATCCACGGACCACAGCCCGCCGTCGCCGGCCTGCAGCAGCGGATCGCCCGCCAGGTCCCGACAGCCGGTCAGGGTCCAGTTCTTCTCGGCCATCTCGCGCTCCTGCTCACGCGGCTCGCCCGGGGCCCGACTTCGGACCTCGCCGCCCCGCGCATTGACCACGGCCCGAGGGCGGGCCTACTATCGGTTTCACTATGCCACCCGCGGCGAGGCGGGCAAGAGGAAGCCGACCATGGGCAGGGATTTCCGCAAGCGGCTCCAGGAGGGGGCCGTGGTCTTCGACGGCGCGATGGGCACGACCCTGTTCGCCCGTGGCGTGTACATCAACCAGTGCTTCGATGCGCTCAACCTCAGCGCTCCCGCCCAGATCCGGGAGATCCACGCCGAGTACGTCCGGGCCGGCGCGCAGGCGATCGAGACCAACAGCTACGGGGCCAACCGCTACAAGCTGGGCCACCACAACCTCGAGGGGCAGGTCCACGCGATCAACCGCGCGGCCGCCGAGCTGGCCCGGCAAGAGGCCGGCGAGACGGTCTTCGTCGCCGGCGCCATGGGCCCCCTGGGGATCCGCATCGAGCCCTGGGGCCCCGCGAGCCTCGACGAGGTGCGGGTGGCCTTCCGGGAGCAAGCCGAGGGCCTGCTCGCGGGCGGCGTCGACCTCTTCGTCCTGGAGACCTTCGGGGACCTGCGGGAGATCGAGCAGGCGCTCGAGGCCGTGCAGGAGGTGCTCGCGGAGGCGGGCCGCGACCTGCCGGTGATCGCCCAGATGACCATCCAGGAGGACGGCAACTCCTTGTTCGGCACGGAGCCCGAGATCTTCACCGCCAAGCTCGATCAGTGGGGGGCCGACGTCATCGGCCTGAACTGCTCGGTCGGGCCCAAGGGCATGCTCGAGACCCTGCAGCGGATGCGCCCCGTCACCCAGCGACCGCTATCGGTGCAGCCCAACGCGGGCAAGCCCTCCCAGGTCGAGGGGCGGACCCTCTACCTGTGCTCGCCCGACTACATGGCTTCCTACGCCCGCCGCTTCCTCGAGGTGGGCGCGAGCGTCGTCGGCGGCTGCTGCGGCACCACCTGGGAGCACATCAAGGCCATCGCGAGCGCGGTGCGGATGCTGCAGGGCGGCGTGCTGCCGCCGGAGCCGCGAGCGACCATCAGCATCCCTAGCGAAAGTACCGTCCAGGTCATTCCACCAGAGAAGAAGTCCCGGCTCGCGGCCCGACTCGCCCGGGGCGAGTTCGTCTCCTCCTGCGAGTTGACCCCGCCCCGCGGCTGGGGCCTGGAGGGCATCTATGCGCGGGCCCGCCAGATCGCGGACGCGGGCTTCGACTGCATCAACATCCCGGACGGCCCGAAGGCGAGCGCCAAGGTCGGCGCCCTCGCCATGGCCGTCGGCGTGGAGCGGGAGGTCGGCATCGAGACGGTGCTGCACTACGTCTGCCGGGATCGCAACCTGCTCGGGATGCAGGGCGACCTGCTGGGCGCGTACGCGCTCGGCCTGCGCAACCTGCTCGTGATCACTGGCGATCCGCCAATCCTCGGCGACTACCCCAGCGCCACCGCGGTCTTCGACGTCGACTCCATCGGCCTGGTGAACGTCGTCCGTCGCCTGAACGAGGGCCGGGACATCGGCAACCGCTCCATCGGGGACCCGACCGGCTGGTTCGTCGGGGTGGGCGTCAACCCCACCGCCATCAACCCGGACCGGGAGCTGCGGCGCTTCTACTGGAAGGTCGATGCGGGGGCCGAGTACGCGATCACCCAGCCGGTGTTCGACGCGGACCAGCTCCTGCGCTTCCTGGACGAGATCCAGCAGCGTTTCTCCATCCCGGTGCTCGCGGGGATCTGGCCCCTGCAGTCCTTGCGCAACGCCGAGTTCCTCGCCAACGAGGTCCCGGGCGTCTCCATCCCGGACAAGGTGCTGCGGCGCATGGCCGAGGCTACCGACCCGGAGCAGGAGCGCCAGACGGGAGAGGACATCGCCATCGAGATCTTGCGGCGGGTGCGGGACCGGGTCCAGGGAGTCCAGGTCGCCGCCCCGTTCAACCGCCACCAGGCCGCCATCGCCGTGCGGCGCGCGGCGCTGGGAGACTGAGGAGCTGCGACGAATGGACCCCGTGCGACATCCTGCCCCCCCGCTCACCCTGCTCGACGGACGCCTGCTCCTGCTGAGGCCGCTCGACCCGCCAGCCACCCCGGACGAGGAGGCCTGGCTGGCCCTGGACCTGGCGACCGCCGGGCCCCTGGTGCTCGAGACGACGGCCGGGGAGGCCCGCCGACCGCTCCGCCTGCACCCGCTCACCGTGGCCGCGGCCCCCGGGGCCGGAGCGGCGACCGGCTACCAGGTGACCCTCGAGCCGGCCCGCCCGGTGGCCGAGCTGGACGCCGCCCCCGAGCTTGGAGGCTGGCCCCTCGCGGGCCTCGCGGCCTCGCTCGCGGCGCCCGCCCGGGCGGCCGGCCAGGATCCGGCGCCGGCAGGTGGCGGGAAGCCGACGGCGCCGCCGGAGCGGGCTGGCAGCCTCGCCGAGGGCCGCCTGCTGGCCGAGCTGGACGACCCGGACCCCGAGGTCCGGCTGCACGCAGCCTCGCGGCTGGGCAAGGAGGGGGGCACCCGCGCCGTGACCCGCCTGATCGACTGCCTCGCGGACGAGCACCCCGACGTGCGCCGCTACGCGGCGGAGGCCCTCGGGCGCCTGGGCGACGGGCGGGCGGGCGCCCCGCTGCGGCGGCTGCTCGCCGACCCGGATCGCTGGGCGGCGCAGTGGGCGGCCGGCGCCTTGCACCGCCTGGGCGACGACCCCCGCCAGCACGGCTACCAGGGAGACATCCTCCTCGTGAACGAGGACGGCGAGGAGCAGCGGGTCGAGCCCTGACCGACGCGGCTGCTCCCAGGAGGCGATCATGGACCCGGAGCGCCCCACCCCACCCCCGAACCGGCCGGCGGTCTTCCTCTGCCCCGCCTGTCGGGGGGTGCTGTCGCACGTCGAGCACACGCTCATCCAGTTGCGCGGCGAGCTGAGCTGCCCGACCTTCTCCGTGACGACGACCTTCACCCTCTCGGCCACCCTCGGCGCCTACGGCGCGGTCCCCGCGGCCGAGGTGGTCCTGCGGCCCGGGGCGCTGGTCCACTTCTCGTGTCCGCACTGCCGACACAGCCTGACCGCGCCCTTCAACGACCGGCTGGCGGTGATCGCCATGGTCGACCCCGACGGCCGGGAGCTGGCGGTGGTCTTCGACCGGGTCTGCGGCGAGCACTCCTCCTTCGTCATCGACCGGGAGCAGCGGACCCTGGTCGGCACGTACGGCGAGCACGCGCCGCTGTTCGCCGAGGAGCTCCAGAAGACCTTGAACTACTTCGGCGCATGAGCTCGAGACGGCGCCTGACCTGGACGTCCCTGGCGGTCCTGGCGCTCGTGGGGCTGCTCGGCTGCGGCGAGCGGGTCCCGCGGTTCCCCGCGGACCGCTACCCCGCGGACGCCTGGCGGGGCGAGGCCGTCCCCCTGCCCCTCGGTCGGGTCGAGCAGGACACCCTCGACGTCTCGGCCGGCGACCACACCGACTGGCGGAGCCTGCACGCCGGCCGCACCGGCCAGCTCGTCCTCTCCCTGCGGCTGTACCGGGACCAGCAGGCCCCCCGCCAGGGCGGTCACCTGCAGATCCTCAATCCGCACAAGGTCAATGTCCTGGCCCTCGAGCTGCTCCCCGAGCAGGAGGCCTACGAGGTGGAGATCCCCGTGCTCCGCCCCGGAGTCTGGCTCGTCGGGCTCTCCCTCCGGGGCGGTCGGCTCGTCTACGAGATGAAGGCGAGCTGGCGGTAGCCGGGTCACGGCCGCGCGGAGGCCTTGCGTCGCCCCCCGATCTGTGGAAGAAACTGCCACTTCATCCGGTTTTCCGACAGACCGGGATGGAGACCGGCACAGGGAGGAAGGGAACCCATGGTCAAGAGAGAGCAGCTCATCATCGCGGTCATCGCGGCGGCCGTGATCGGCTTCTTCATCGGCCGGCTGACCGGCCCCGACAGTGGCTGCCAGGCGGGGAGCCCGGCCGGGGACGCGCCGCTCGCGCTCACCGACTCCACGAAGATCCCGGCGGCCGGCGCACCGGCCATGGGGTCGGAGACCCCCAAGGTGATCATCGTCGAGTTCTCCGACTTCCAGTGCCCCTTCTGCAGCCGCGGGGCAGCGACGATCAAGCAGGTCGTCAATAGTTCAAAAGATACCCGCCTCGTCTTCCGGCACAACCCGCTTTCCTTCCACAAGCAGGCCTTTTTGGCTGCCGAGGCTTCCCTGGCCGCCAACGCTCAAGGCAAGTTCTGGGAGATGCACGACAAGCTGTTCGCCAACCAGAAGTCCCTCGGCCGCGAGGACCTCGATCGCTACGCGGAGCAGATCGGGCTCGACATGCGCAAGTTCAAGGCCGACCTCGACAACCACGTCCACAAGGCTGCGATCGAGGCGGACATGAAGCTGGCCGCGTCCCTCGGCGCCCGGGGTACGCCCGCGTTCTTCGTCAACGGGCAGCTCATCTCCGGCGCCCAGCCCGCCGAGAAGTTCCAGGCGGCCATCGACGCCGAGCTGGCCGAGGTCGACCGGCTGCTGGCCGCGGGGAGCAAGCGGGAGGAGGTCTACGCCCAGCGGGTCGAGGCCAACTTCAAGGCGCCGGCCCCCAAGCGCGAGGCCGCGGCCGACGACGCGAACGCGGTCTACAAGGTGCCCCTGGGCTCCTCCTACGCCAAGGGCGCGACGGACGCCCTGGTGACGATCATCAACTTCTCCGAGTTCGAGTGCCCCTTCTCGGGCCGGGTCAACCCGACCCTCGACAAGCTCATCGAGAGCTACCCCGGGAAGGTCAAGGTCGCGTTCAAGCACACCCCCCTGCCCTTCCACAAGAACGCGACCCTGGCCTCCGAGGCGGCCCTGGCCGCGGGCGCCCAGGGCAAGTTCTGGCCCATGTACGACAAGCTGTTCGCCAACCAGAAGGCCCTCGGCCGGGAGGACCTGGAGCGCTACGCCGGCGAGATCGGCCTCGATCTGGCCCGGTTCAAGGCGGACCTGGACGGACACACCTTCCAGAAGGTCATCGACGAGGACAAGGCCCTGGCCAACAAGATCGGCGCGCAGGGCACGCCCAACCTGTTCATCAACGGGCGCAAGCTCGTGGGCGCCCAGCCCTACGAGAGCTTCCAGCAGATCGTCGACGAGGAGATCAAGAAGGCCCAGGCCCTCGTGGACGCCGGCACTCCCGTGGCCGCGGTCTACGACAAGCTGACGGAGAAGGGCCTGGAGAAGGCTCGCCCGGCGGCCAAGCCCGACCGGCCCCAGGCCAAGCGCCGCCAGGAGGACCCCCAGGCGGTCTACAACGTGCCCCTGCCCGTGGGCGAGACCTACGCCAAGGGCCCGGCGGACGCCCTGGTGACGATCATGGAGTTCTCCGAGTTCCAGTGCCCCTACTGCTCCCGCGCCGCGAAGACCGTGGACGAGATCGCCAAGGCCTACCCGAAGGAGGTGCGGGTGATCTTCCGCCACAACCCCCTGGGCTTCCACAAGAACGCGCCGGGAGCCGCGCTGGCCTCCCTCGCCGCGGCGGAGCAGGGCAAGTTCTGGGAGATGCACGACGTGCTCTTCGCCAACCAGAAGGCCCTCGAGGCCGACAAGCTGGAGGGCTACGCCGCGCAGGCCGGGCTGAACATCGCCAAGTTCCAGCAGGCCATGCAGCAGGAGCGCGGCAAGGAGCGCATCGCCGCGGATCAGCAGCTCGCCAACAGCCTCGGCGCCCGGGGCACCCCCGCGTTCTTCATCAACGGCCGCAAGCTGTCCGGGGCCCAGCCCTTCGAGGCCTTCAAGGCGCTCATCGACGAGGAGCTGGTCAAGGCCCGGGCCCTGGTGGCGCAGGGCACGCCCCCCGCGAAGCTCTACGGCAAGATCACCTCGGGCGGCGCCACCGCGGCCGTCTTCTTGCCCGACGCCGACGGCGAGGACGGCGACGCCCCGGCGCGGCCCGCCCTGCGCAAGGTCGTCGATATCGGCGCCGCGCCGGTGAAGGGCAACGAGAAGGCCAAGGTCGAGATCGTGGTCTTCTCCGAGTTCGAGTGCCCCTTCTGCTCCCGGGGCGAGGCCGCGGTGGAGCAGGTGCTGAAGGCCCACGGCGACCGGGTGAAGTTCGCGTTCAAGCACTTCCCCCTGTCCTTCCACAAGAACGCCTTCAGCGCGGCCGAGGCCTCCCTGGCGGCCGCGGAGCAGGGCAAGTTCTGGGAGATGCACGACCGGCTCTTCGCCAACCAGAAGGCCCTCTCCCCGGACGACCTGACCCGCTATGCCCGGGAGATCGGGCTGAACATGGACCGCTACAAGGCGGCCATGGACTCCCGCAAGTTCAAGGCCGCGGTCGAGGCCGACATGGCCCAGGGCCGGGCCCTGGGCGTCGACGGCACCCCGAGCTTCTACGTCAACGGCCGGGCCGTCGACGGCGGCTACGACGCCCTGCAGGCCGCGGTGGAGGCCGAGCTGAAGCGGCCCGCGACCATGCTCAAGCTCGATGGCGGCCGCCCCGGCCCCAAGGCGCCCCTGCTGCAGAAGCTCAACCTGCGCAAGCTCGACGGACCTCCCGGCAAGCCGGGGGTCCCCCGGGTCCCCAAGGGCGGGGGGAACTAGTCCACCGTCGGCGGCCTCGTGGTACCTCGGGCCCTTCGAACCACTGCCCCATCCCTCAGTATCTGATGGCCTTCCGGGACGGAGCCCGGTCGCCGCCCCGCGCACCGCTTGAACCCAGGAAGCCCTTCGCGTCCATGCGGAGTCGCCGGAGCGGATCGATCAGCGCACGAGGTGAGGCATGTCACGCATCGGCCGGAACGACCCTTGCCCGTGTGGAAGCGGGCGGAAGTACAAGAAGTGTTGTGGATCGACCGCGAGCGGCGCGGCCATCTCGCCGGAGGATCGGGCCAGGGCCTGGGAGGCGCTCCGGGGGCTGCTCGACGCCCCGGGATTCGCCAGCCAGCGAGCGGACGCGGAGGGCGTCTTCTTCGCCGAGGGCCCCGGGCTGGCCGACCTCCCCAGCTCCGGAATGGTGGAGATGGCCGATGGCGCGTTTTGGGCCTGGCTCGCGTTCGACTGGCGGCTGCTCGACGGCTGGCGGCCGGTGGACCACCTGCTCGCCGGGTCGGCCCTGGGCCCGGGCGAGCGCACCTACCTGCAACGCCTGGCCACCGCACGCATGCGAGCCTACGAGGTCGTCGCGGTGCGCCCGGGCGAGTGGGTGACCTTGCGCGAGATCCTCGACCGCGGCACCGTGACCGTCCGGGAGCGCTTGGCGTCGCAGTCGTTGCGGCGGTTCCAGATCCTCGCCGCCCGGGTCAACCCGCTCGGCCCCTCGGGAGGGCCGGAGCTGGACGGCGGCGTCTTCCTCCTATCCCCGGAGGACGGTGCGCCGGGACTGGCGATGGCGTTGCGCTACGGGCTCGACGAGTGGCGCCAGGAGCATCCGGACCTGGCGGAGAGCGAGTTCTGGGCCACCATGCCGCCCCGCTTCTACGGGGAGTGGACCCGGCCGCTGACTCACCGCCCGCAGCTCCAGACCACCGATGGCGAGGAGATGGCCTTCGCCGCGAGCCGGTTCGCCGTGCTCGACCGGGACCGGCTCGTCGCCGCGCTCGAGGCGGCAGACGGCCTCGAGCGACAGGAGGACGGGGAGAGCTACCGCTGGAGCTCGCCGCTCCGACCCGACGGGACATCCGTCTTGTGGGGTACCTTCCGCCTACAGGGTGAGCTCCTACTGTACGAAGGGCTCTCCCGGGAGCGCGCAGCGCGGGCCCAGCAGCTCCTGGAGCAGATCGCCCCAGGGACGGTGCATCACCGCGCCACCCAGCTCCGGGATCCGTGGCAGGCGGCGCTCGAGCAGGCGGATCGGCCCACGCCGAAGCCTGTCCCGCACGACGATGCGCTGGATCAGTTCACCGCCGCGCACCTGGAGGCCTACTACCGCCGCTGGGTCGACGAACCGGTCCCCGCGCTCGACGGAGCCACGCCCCGCGTCGCGGCGCGGTCGAGCACCCTGCGCCCCCGGCTCGTCGCGCTGCTCGAGGAGTTCGAGCTGGCCTACCAGCGAGCGCTGGGCATGGACGCGCCGGGCTACGACCCGACCCCGCTCTGGGAGGAGCTCGGGCTCGCCGAGGAGCCCGACGCCCCCGGCAGCGAGCCGGGCCCGCTGCCAGTCGGTGCCGAGGCGCTGATCCAGCTCCTGCCCGAGCTCGGGGATCTCGCGGTCGGAATCGCCACCCGGCTCCGCGCCCGCGCGGATTTCGACCTCGCGACCGTCGTCGGCCCCGAGGAGCTCTCCCGGGATCTGGCGGTGCAGCGCTTCTTGCGTGGCCGGGCCGAGGCCGAGGCCCGTCGCGGCGTGCCGCCGGAAGACGCGGTCGCCGACGCCAACCTGCTCGGGGAGCACCTCGCGGCCCTCGTCAACTGGGAGCTTTACCACCGCAAGACGTTCTGGGTCGAGGAGTCGCTGGCCTGGCAGCTCGACCACACGACGCTCGACCTCGAGGCGGACCTCTTGCGCCCCCCCTTCGCCGCGTTCGCCGTCGCCTTCGACGACCGCCACACCCTCGGCCTGGGCGAGCGGCTGCTGGGCCAGGAGCCCGGGACGCACCGCGGCCGGATCCTGAAGGTGCTGACCGCGCACGTCACGCAGGTCCCACGGCCGGACGGACGGATGCTCCGGCTGGCCTTCACTTTCGACGCCCGGGATGGGCAGTGGCCCTACCTGGTCGGCCGCGACCTCTGGCTCGAGCCCGGTACCCGGCTCGACGCCATCCTGGACAGCCGGGCGCCCGATGTGCGACAGGCCCCTCGCGACCCGTTCTTCACCTCGCCGCGCCTGCGCCGGCTCGTACACCTGGTCATCAACGCAATCCTCTACGCCACCAGCCCGGGCGTGGCCGCGGCGGGCGGGGGCCGGGAGGAGCCCCGGACAGGGAAGAAGCCGCCAGCCACGGCGCCGCGGTCCGACCACGTCTTCCGGCTGCCCGGACGCATCCCCATCTCCCGGCTCCGCCAGCTCCAGTCGGTGGAGCGCTGCCCCGGGGGCGGGAGCCTCATGCACCGCTTCCTGGTGCGGGGCCACTGGCGTCGTGCCACGCCGAAGTACAAGGACCAGCGGCCGCGGTGGATCGAGCCGTACTGGAAGGGTCCCGACCTGGCCCTGGTCATCGAGCGGGAGTACCAGCTCGTGCCCTGAGATGGCGCTCGCGTCGGGGGAGCGCGCGCGGGGAGGCACGGGGGTCAGCAGAACCGCGGCTGGACCTGGAGGCGGCGTGCTGGCGGACCTGACACGGGGGGTCGTACCGGATCCACCCGGTCAAGACACTTCCCCGCCTCCCCCTGCGGCCTGGCCAGCGCCCGCGCCCTGATTATCGAGCGCCCACCTCGCCCTCGGCGGTCCGGCCTCAGCGCGACAGCGCGCTCAGGCCCTCCTCGAGCCCGGCCTCGCGCACCGCCCGCAGGAAATCCGCGGGGAGGGGCGCCAGCAAGGGCAGAGGCTCGTGGCCCGGGGGTGAGAGGACCAGGCGCCAGGCGTGGAGCAGGAGGCGGGGGGCCGCCGTGGCGATCTCGGGGGGGGCGTAGCGGGGGTCGCCGAGGATCGGCCAGCCGAGGGCGCGGCAGCCGACCCGGAGCTGGTGCATGCGGCCGGTCTCGGGCTCGAGCAGGAGCAGGGAGCGGCCGCTGGCCGAAGCGAGCCGGGTCCAGCGGGTGGCGAAGGGCTGGCCCTCCCGGGAGACGAGCTGCATGGTGCCCGGTCGGGCGGGGTCGGGGGCCAGCCAGCCCTGCTGACGGCCCGCGGCCTCCTCGGGCTGGCCCTGCACCACCGCGAGGTAGGCCTTGGCGGCGCGGCCCGTGCGCCACAGCTCGGTCAGCCGGGCCGTCCAGGCCGGCTCCCGGGCGAGCACGACGACGCCGGAGGTGTCGCGGTCGAGGCGGTGGACCGGCTCCGGGAGGTGGTGGTCACCGAGCAGGCGCGCGACCAGCTCGGGCAAGGTCCCCCGCAGCCGGTGCCGGGCCGCCTGGCAGTAGATGCCCGCGGGCTTGTCGACCGCGACCCAGCCCGGCTTGCGCCGCAGCAGGGCCGTGGACGGCAGGGGGGCGGGCTCGGGCTCGGGGGGCTCGGCCCAGGCGACCTGGAGCAGGGCGCCCGCCAGGACGCCGTGGGACTGGGTGCGGACCCGGTGACCGTCGAGGTAGACGCCCCCGAGGTCGATGGTCCGCCGGGCCCAGCGCCGGGTGCGGCCGAGCAGCTCGGAGACCGCGAGGTCGAGCCGCGTGCCCGCGAGCCGCTCCGGGATCCGGCCGCGTCGCTCCTCGATCACAGGACGCGCTCGATGGTGCCGAACAGATCGAGCCGGTCCACGAGGTCCGACAGGTAGTCCAGCTTCGAGGTGTCGATCACCACGACCGGGGAGAGGTCGTAGTGCTCGAACCAGGCCTCGTACAGGTCGTTGAGGCGCCGCAGGTAATCGGCCGGCACGACCAGCTCCTCCGGCCGGCCCCGCTTCTTGATCCGCTGACGGATCCCGCGCACCGGGCACTTGAGGTAGAGCATCAGGTCGGGTGGGCGGATGCGCGGGGCGATGGACTCGTACAGGGCCCGGTAGACCTTGTGCTCGCGCTCGTCCAGGTACCCCATTTTATAGAGGTTTTTCTCGAAGACCTCCGCGTCCTCGTACAGGGTGCGGTCCTGGACCACGGTCTCGCCGACCTGCTCCAGCTTCAGGTGCACCCGGTACTTGGCGGTGAGGAAGTAGATCTGGCTGTGGAAGGCCCAGCGGGGCATGTCCTGATAGAAGCTGCCGAGGAAGGGGTTCTCCTCGTTGGGCTCGAAGAAGGGCTGCAGGTTGAAGCGCCGGTGGAGGAAATCCACCAGGCTGGTCTTGCCCACTCCCATGTTGCCGGCGACCGCGATGTACTTGCCCATGGGGGGGCAGTGTAGTCGAAGGGACGGAATCTGCAACCGGCCGCGGACAGGCGCGGACCAGGGACCACGCCGGGGATCCGGCCGGGGGGGCCGCGCTCCCTGGTCGATGGCGGCCTCGAGCTCCTCCGCTCAGCCTCCGACGCGACATCCAGGGGCCGAAACGTCGCGTTCGGACGGAGGTAGAGCTCTACCCAGCCCCCAACGCGACATCCAGGGGCAGAAACGTTGCGTTCGGCCGGAGGTAGAGCTCTACCCAGCCCCCAACGCGACGTCCAGGGGCCGAAACGTCGCGTTCGGACGGAGGTAGAGCTCTACCCAGCCCCCAACGCGACATCCAGGGGCCGAAACCCCAGGTAGGTGCCTGATCGCCAATCTCGCGGAGAGCCCCGGTTTGGCTCAGCCCCGCCGGCCCCGGCCGCGCAGCCCGAGCAGGCCACCAAGGACGAGGATCCACGGCCAGGCCCCGCGGGCTGCGCCCGCGCCCGGCACGGTGCAGCCGCAGCCCTCCGCGGCGGAGCCGCCGCCTAGCTGGGGGCCCAGACCAGAGTCCGCGTCGCCTCCCAGGCCAGCGTCGGGCTCGCCCGGGCCGCCCTCGCCCTCGCCCTCGCCCTCGCCCTCGCCCACGTCGCCCTCGCCCTCGCCTTCGGCCCCCTCGCCCTCGGCACCCTCGCCCTCACCCTCACCCTCGCCCTCGCCCTCACCCGGGAGCCAGTCGAGGACGCACTGGCCGTTCTCGCAGCGCTCGTTCTCCGGGCAGACGACGCCCAGGCAGGGATCCTGCTCGCAAGTGCCGCCCAGGCAGACCTCACCGGCCGCGCACTGGACCCCGGCGCAAGGGTCGTCCGCGCAGTGTCCGTCGACACAGACCTCGCCCTCCGGGCAGACCACCCCGGCGCACGGCTCGTCGACGCAGCGACCGTCGATGCAGACCTGCCCGAACGCGCAGCTCGTCTCCGCACAGGACCCGACGCAGAGGCCGTCACGGCAGAACATCCCGGGATCACACGACTTCTCGTAACAAGGATCGGCCTCGCAGGCCCCACCACGGCAGCGCTGCCCCGCGGGGCAGCCGTTGACCGTGCAGTCGCCGCCGCGGCACACGCCGTCCTCGCAGACCTCCCCCGCCCCACACGAGACCGCCGCGCAAGGATCGAAGCAGACCCCGGTGGCCACGTCGCAGACCTGCCCCAGGGGACAGGGGGTGACGAGGCAGGCCGGCAGGCAGTAGCCGTCGACGCACTCCTCGCCGGCCGGGCACTCCCCGGCGCCGCAGGCCTCGACGCAGCGGCCGCCCCGGCAGTCGAGCCCGGCCGCGCAGGGGGCCCCGTCGTCGACGGTCCCGTCGCAGTCGTCGTCGAGCCCGTTGCAGACCTCCACCGGCAGCTCGCCGCAGCGGCCGCACGCGTTGCGGACGCCCTCGTCGATCCGCCCGTCGCAGTCGTCGTCGAGCCCGTTGCAGACCTCCTCGCTCGCCACCGTGTCGGCCTGACACAGCTCGTCGCCCGCCTGGCAGCCGAGGTGGCCGACCGCACACACGCCGAGGGAGCCGGTGCCGCAGGCCGGCCCGTCCTCGAGCCCCTCGTCGATCAGGCCGTCGCAGTCGTTGTCCCGCCCATCGCAGCTCTCCGCGCCCTCGACGAGGCAGAAGTACTCGTCGCAGGCGTTGCCGAGCCCGTCGAAATCGTCGTCGGCCTGTCCGGGGTTGGACACGTCCGGGCAGTTGTCGCAGAGGTCGCCGAGCCCATCCCCGTCGGTGTCCTGCTGCTCCGGGTCCCGGTCCTCCGGGCACAGATCGCAGAGGTCGCCGAGCCCGTCCCCGTCCGCATCCTCCTGCAGCGGGTTGACCACCGCGGGACAGCTATCGCAGCCGTCCCCCACCCCATCGCCGTCGCTGTCGAGCTGCTCCGGGTCATGATCGATCAGACAGTCGTCGCACAGGTCGCCCACCCCGTCCCCGTCCCGGTCCCGCTGCTCGGGGTTGGGCTCGTGGCGGCAGTTGTCGCAGGGGTCGCCCACCCCATCCTCGTCCTCGTCCTCCTGCCCGGCGTTGCTGGAGGTCAGGCAGTTGTCGCAGACGTCGCCGACCCCGTCCCCGTCCCGGTCCTGCTGCCCCTCGTTGACCGCGAGCCGACAGTTGTCGCACGCGTCTCCCACCCCATCGCCGTCCGCATCCTCCTGCTCGGGGTTGGCCACGGTGAGGCAGCTATCGCAGAGATCCCCCACCCCGTCCTCGTCCCCGTCCTGCTGCTCGGGGTTGACCGTGGCGCGGCAGTTGTCGCAGAGGTCCCCCACCCGGTCGCCGTCCTCGTCGCGCTGGTCCCGGTTGGCGTCCTCCCGGCAGTTGTCGCAGAGGTCCCCCACCCCGTCCTCGTCCCCGTCCCCCTGGTCGAGGTTGCCGACGAGGACGCAGTTGTCGCAGAGGTCCCCCACCCGGTCGCCGTCCCCGTCGGCCTGCTCCCGGTTGGCCAGCGCGGGGCAGTTGTCGCAGCGGTCGCCGACGTCGTCCCCGTCCGCGTCCTGCTGGTCCGGGTTGGCGACGTGCCGGCAGTTGTCGCAGAGATCCCCCAGCCCGTCCTCGTCCTGATCGAGCTGATCGGGGTTGGCGGTGAGCAGGCAGTTGTCGCAGCGGTCCCCCACCCGGTCCTGATCGCTGTCGGCCTGGTCGAGGTTGGGGTCGGCGGGGCAGTTGTCGCACGCGTCGCCGACGAGGTCCCCGTCACGGTCGGCCTGATCCGCGTTGAAGGCCAGCAGGCAGTTGTCGCAGATCTGCCCGACCCCGTCCCGATCGTCGTCCTCCTGCCCGGGGTTGTCGACCTGCGGGCAGTTGTCGCAACGGTCTCCCACCCCGTCCCCGTCTCGATCCTGCTGATCGTGGTTCGGGAGCCCCGCGCAGTTGTCGCACAGGTCCCCGACCCCGTCCTCGTCCTCGTCCTGCTGGGTCCGGTTGGC
Organism: Myxococcota bacterium; assembly: GCA_034005005.1. Taxonomy (GTDB): domain Bacteria; phylum Myxococcota_A; class JAVEVO01; order JAVEVO01; family JAVEVO01; genus JAVEVO01. Next base: position 55,197 of record JAVEVO010000015.1, on the reverse strand, counting down.
GTCGTCCGGGCAGTTGTCGCAGGCGTCCCCCACCCCGTCGAGGTCCCGGTCGGCCTGCCCGGGATCGGGATGGAGCGGGCAGAGATCGCAGAGATCACCGACCTCGTCACCGTCCCGGTCGGCCTGATCCGGGTTGCCGAGCCCGCCGCAGTTGTCGCACGCGTCCCCGAACCCGTCCCCGTCCGCATCCTGCTGATCCCGGTTCGCGACGCCGGGGCAGTTGTCGCAGACGTCCCCCACGCCGTCCCCGTCCCCGTCCCGCTGGTCCTGGTTGGCGATCCCCGGGCAGTTGTCGCAGGCATTGCCGAGGGTGTCCTCGTCGTCGTTGGCCTGGTCGAAGTTGCCGACGGCGGGGCAGTTGTCGCACCGGTCCCCCACTCCGTCGCCCTCGGTGTCCTCCTGATCGGGGTTGGGGATCAGGTCGCAGTTGTCGCACGCGTCCCCTCGTCCGTCACCGTCCCGATCGATCTGGTCCTGGTTGGGCACGTCCGGGCAGTTGTCCTCGAGATCGCAGATGTCGTCGCCGTCGTCGTTGAGGCAGGCGCCGCCGAGGGAGCGCTCGAGCACCAGCAACGCATAGGCGTGGTCCGCGTAGATGCTCCAGGTGCCGTTGGCCGCGGGAGTCGCGAAGCGGCCGTCCGCGCGCTGGTCCTGCAACTGCATCAGCCGCCAGGCATAGTCGTAGTACCAACGTCTCGGCTCGTCGGGCCAGCCATCGGCCACGGGGTCACGGACCCCGCCGATGTCCGCGGAGTAGAGGTTGACCCCGTCCGCGGGGTGCTCCATGGCCTCCATCCCCTTGGCCGAGGCCCAGAGGAAGTAGAAGTAGGCCTGCCGCCAGGAGTCGTACTTGAAGTTGTCCTGGTACGCGTAGGTGCCGCTGCCGTTGGAGTAGTTGCGCTGCAGCCAGCCCATGGTCCGCTGCACCCGGGCGTCGGTCTGCCCGACTCCCGACAGCCGGTAGCTCCACAGCCCCGAGGCCGTCTGCTGGTGGGACGCGACCCGGCCGGTGCGGTAGGCATGCCCCCCGTTGTCGGTCTCGTTCTTGTCGAGGAAGTTGGTCAGCCGGGGCAGGGTGTCGTCGGCCGTGGGGATCTGCCCCGAGGCCGCGGAGAGCCCGGCCACCGCGTACTGGGTCGTGGAGAGATCGCCGCAGGTGTTGGACGGCCCGTTGCCTCCCGAGCCGGTATAGCACCAGCTCCCGCCCCCCGAGGGGTAGGACGCGGTGCTGGGCACCTGGGCCGCCTGGGTCCAGGTCACCGCCTGGGCCAGCGCGTCGGAGACCTTCTTGCCCGCGCCGAGCCCCACGTCGTCCGGCCCGCCCGTGGCGAGGTAGGTGGAGAACGCCATCATCAGGGCGCCGGTGCCGTACGCGTAGAAGCGCGCGTCGTTGACGAGCTGGAGGTTGACCAGGTACTTCGCCGCACGACGGGCCCGCTCCTGGTCGGCCGCGTCGAGGCCGTTGTACCCCTTGGCCGGCGCGCCCCAGTCCGGCCCCGTGGGCTGCTCCAGCAAGGCGAGCAGGCACAACCCCGTGGACCAGCGCTGGTCGCCGCCGCCACCCCAGAGCCCGTCCGCACCCTGGTTGTCACGCAGCCACTGGATCCCCTTCGCGATGGACGCGTTGACCTGCCGGCCGAAGGGGGTCACCAGGGCCTCGGCCGGCCCGGCCGGAGCCAGCAGGGGCAGGCCGACCGCGAGGGCCAGCAGCCAGGACCACCACGATTGGCCGGATCGTCGACCGGTCAGGTGCATCGTCGCCTCCCGGGGGCCTCCCGGCTCCGGACAACGGCCAGGCAGAGCCCCTTCATAAGCTAGCAGGTGCCGACGGCGCTGGCAAAAGGCGAGCGGGGCCCGGCGGGCGAGGCGGCTGCGAGGCTGGTGGCCGGCGACGGGAGGGCAGCAGGGGTCTAGTCGAGCCAGCGATCGGAGGAGGCGCGGGTGCTGACGGCTCGACGCGCCAGGCCGTCGACCCGCTCGTTCTCGGGGACGCCGGCGTGGCCCGCGACCTTGACCAGCTTCAGGCGGCGGAACCGGCGCATGAGCTGCCGGATCTCGGCGATGAGCTCCTGGTTCTTCTTGGGCTTCCAGGGCTTGGTGAGCACGCCGATGGTGTACTCGCTGTCGGTGTGGACGACGATCGGCTGCGTCGGGTCGTCGATCGCCTCCAGGGCCAGCTTCACCGCGGTCAGCTCACCGATGTTGTTGGTGCCCTGGCCGAGGTACCGCGAGATCTCTCGCCGCCGGCCATCGACGACGAGGAGCACGCCGGCCCCCGCCGGGCCCGGGTTGCCGGTGCACGCGCCGTCGGTCCAGGCGACGACGCCGGCGCCGGCGCCGGCCGAGGCCGAGGCTGCAGCCGCGGGCGGGGGCGGCTTCGTCTGGCCGAACACCGGCCGGGGGGGCCGGGCCGCCTCCCGGGAGGTCGCCGGACCGCTGCCGTCGAGGGCGACCGCGGCCGCGACCGCACGCGGCATCGCCGGGGAAGCGGCCGGGGCCGGCTCCTCCGGGGCGAGCTCCAGGTTCTCGGGCCGGGCGCTGTAGACCCGCGCGTGGGGGCGATAGACCATCGCGGCCAGGCCCCGCTCGTCGAGGAGCAGCCCGCCCTGGCCGTCCCCCCGGGCGAGGACCCGGGCCCCTTTGAACAGGCAGGGCATCCAGACCTCGGCCGGACTGGACGAAGGTACCGCCTCACCGGCGGCTTCTGCGCCTCTGTCGTGACCTTCGCCAGGGGGATCCAGGACCAAGGGCGGCCGTCGGGGAGCCGGCCGTCGCCGGGAGCTCTGGCCCACCGTCATCGGGCGTTGATCTCGACCGCGACCTCCTGGCTGACGAACTGCACCGCGCTGGAGTCCGTGACCACCAGGGCCACGCGGTAGGTGCCCGCGGCGTCGGGAGTCAGGGTGACCGGGGTCGCGGGATCGCCGGTGGTCGCGGAGAGGGTCGCCCGGCTCCCCGCGGGCCAGTAGGTCAGCAGCCAGTCGCAGCGGCTGATGGTCTGACCATCGTCGACGTCGGTGGAGTCGGCGCAGGACAGGGAGACGGGGGTGCCGACGTCGACCGTGGTGTTCTCGGGATCGGTGGTGATGACGCCCACTGGCCGGGTGTTGCCCTCGAGGTTCTTGGCGTACAGGGAGACGCACTTCGCCGGCTGCAGGGCGGGATCGTTGCTGTGGACGTTGGCGCAGGCCCGGTCCTCGAGCTGGACCGCGTCGGCCGGCCGCGTATAGGTGACGGTGAAGCTCTCGAACTCGCCGGGCGCGAGGGAGGCGGAGCAGTCGCCCGGGCCGCAGGAGAAGTTCTCGGCGCCGAGGGCCTCGCCATCGGGGCCGATGTCGATCTTGCTGATCTCGAGCACCGCGGAGCCGCCGTTGCGGACGAGCAGGGTGCGGCTCTGGGAGGCGCCCAGCCCGGTGCCGGAGAACAGCACCTGGGGGGGGTCCACGAGGAGCTGGGGAGTGGCGGAGTTGCCCTCGAGCGCAACGAGGACCGGGCTCGTCGGCGTGCTGGCCGAGTGGTAGATCTCGAGGGTCGCCTGGACCGCCACCGGCTGGCGCGCCGAGTAGGTGACCTCGAGCCGGGCCGAGCCGTTCTTGGGGATGGACTGGCTCAGCTTGCCCGAGGCGTCGTCCTCGGCCGGCTGGAAGGTCGCGCCGTCCAGGGAGTAGAACTGCCGCTTGATGCTGGGCTCGACCCGGATCAGGGTGACGTCGATGGGGATCGAGCCGGTGTTCACCAGCTCCAGGGTCTTCACGCCGCTCTGCCCCTCCTGGAGCTCGGGCCAGGCGAGGACCAGGGGGTTCACCTCGAGGCTGCTGCGCCCCTCGCCGCCGCCGATCAGCTCCACCGTCGCGCTGCCGCCGTCGGACTGCAGGGTGAGGGTCGCGCTCTTCTGACCGGCCGTCTGCGGGTGGAAGACGACGTCCCACTGCTGGCTGTCGGTGGTGCGCAAGGGCAGGTTCCAGCTCGCGGGGGGGCAGACCGAGAAGTGGTCCGCGGCCTGCTCGCCCTCGGGCAGCCCCTTGCCGGCCAGGGGATAGCCGCTGAGGAAGAGCTCGCCCGAGCCGCCGTTGCGCACGGTGAAGCTCTGGCGGCCGCGGATCTCGTCGCACCCGAGGTTGGTCGGGCGCGGATCGTCGTAGCCCCAGGTGAGCAGGGAGGGCGTGCGCTCGAGCTGCGGGCGGAAGCTCTGCACCTCCAGCGGCAGGCGGAGCTCGGGCAGGACGCGGTCGTTGCTGCCGATGACCAGCTCCACCGCGGTCAGCTCCTCCCCCGGCTGCGGCGAGTAGCGGACCGTGAAGGACCGCTCCAGCCCGGGCTCGAGGGTCAGGGGCAGGTCGCTCGCAGGGTCGAACGCGGTCGTCGGCACGATCCGGAAATGCGTGGACGCGGGCTCGAGGGCCAGCTTGCTGACGACCAGGTCCTTCTTGCCCTGGCTGGCGATGGTGACCTCGACGTCGGCGTCGTTGCCGACCTTGGTCGCGGGGAACTGCAGCGACTCGGAGGGGGTGACGTAGATCTGCACCACGCCGCCGGCCTTGTAGCCGTCGGCCGAGTCGCAGCCGGAGGCTGTCAGCCCGACGAGGCCGAGGGGCAGGCCGCAGAGCAGGAGCCGAGCGCCGAGCAGAGGCAGCCGGCCGGGGGTTCGCAGGGTCTCACCGTTCATCACGAGCTCCATCCTTTCTGACGAGGCGACCGGATGCTGCGCGGTCGCCGGGGCCGGGCCTCAGCGCGGGAAGCAGCGGGCCTTGTAGTGCACGACGATCTCCTGGTTGGGCTGCGGCACCGCGGGCTCCTCGAAGATCACGCTGTTGCTGTCGGGATCGTACGACCAGTTGTTCGCCGCGGGCACGTTGCGGCCGTCCACCTCGACGACGACGGTGTCGGGGTCCGCAACCCGCGTGAGGAAGAACTGGACGCGCAGGGAGAACGCGGTGTGCCCGATGTCCTCCATGGCCTGGGCGAACTCGGCGTCGCAGATGCTGTGGAAGCGCCCGCCCGTGGCGTTGGCCACCTCGATGTAGCGCTCGCCCGCGGCGGCCGAGCCGTCGTTGGTCTGGCAGCCGCGGGGCGAGTCGCCGACGATGGCCCAGCAGCGCAAGAGGCCCTCGTTTCGGAACCCCTTGATACTCTTATAGAAATCGATATAGAAATCGATCTGGCTCGGGGACTGGTCCTCCTCGTCGGAGAGGAAGACGATCTCCAGGGAGGCCTCGTCACGCAAGAAGCCGCGGTTGTGGCCGACGCACTTGCGGTTGACGCACTCCTCGCCCGCCTCGCAGTCCTCGGTGTTCGCGCAGTTGCCGTGGGGCACGCTCTCCAGCCAGATCGCGTCGAGCGCGTCCCGGGCCGTCTGCAGCCCGGACTCCTGGGCGCCCGCCTCGTCCGCGCCGACGAGGAGGTTGTCCTCGAAGACCTGCTGGAAGTTCGGGGTGTCGCGGGTGACGATGCGGACGTCGCCGCGCAGCTTGCCCCGGTCGGGCCCCATCTCCTGGCCCGTGCCGAAGAGGTTGTCGTCGCCGTCGAGATCGGTCGTGATCACGCCTAGGTGGAAGTCGACCTCGGCCGTGGGATCGAGCAGGCCGCCCGCGTCGACGAAGTGCTGGAAGTTGCGGGACAGGTTCTCCTGGTCGTCGCCCATGGAGCCCGAGTCGTCGATCACGAAGAGCACGTCGACCATCGCGCCCTCGGCCTGCACGAAGCGATCCACGACGTCGGTCTCGAGGGTGCCCTCGCCGCGCAGGGGGACCCGGTACTCCGCGCCGTTCTGCGCGTCCGAGGTGAAGACCAGGTCCGCGGTGTCCACGCCCTGATCCTGGGGGAGGTAGCGCACCTCGACGATGGCCGGCACGGCCCGGTTGACGGTCGCGGGGAGGTTGGGCTCCGCGACGATCTCGAACTCGATGGCGTTGGGCGGCTGGATGGTGATGGAGTCGATGGTCAGGTTGACGAGGCCGACGTTGTAGACCGTGACGATGCGGGTCGGCGAGGCGCAGCCGAGGGTCGTCAGCCCGAAGTCGAGCTCCTGGGGCAGCACCTGGATCTCGGAGCTGCCGGTGTTGCCGCGCAGGTGGACGTTGTGGTCCACGGGGTCGCTGCCGTCGGGGTTGGCCGTGGTGATCACGAGGAAGGCCTCGTGGCTGTCCGTGAAGTTGCGCGACGGGGTGTAGGTCACCTCGACCTCGGGGGCGTCCAGCGGCGGGATCAGCGCGGCCGGCTGCCCGGTGATCGCGAACACGTCGGGCGCGGCCATCTGCGGTGCGGGGAAGCCGAAGGCCGCCCCCACCAGCTTGGCGGTGACGAACTTGCAGGACCCGGTGCCGATGGAGCGGACCTGCGCGGTCTTGGGGACCGCCCGCCCGGCCGCGACCGTGCCGTAGTTGATCTGCGGGGGGGAGACGAGCATCGCGCAGTACGGCGCGCCGCCGACCCGCCCCCGGAGGGTGACCGCGAGGGGCCCGCCGCAGGCCGCGTCGTGCTCGACGGTGACCTCGCCGGTGGACGTGGTGCCCTCGGCCTGGGACGGCGTGTAGGTGACCGCGACCTCGACGTTGCCGCCCGCGGGGATGGCGCCCAGATCCCCCTGCGGGACGAGGGAGAACTCGCCCCCGGCCTGCTCGATGGGCGGCAGGGTCACCGCGAGGGGCTGGCTGCCGACGTTGTAGACCCGGAACGAGAGGGTGCGGTGCTCGCCCCCGGCGACGGTCTGGAAGTCGAGGGCCGGCGGCTGGACGTCGATCCCGGCCCCGTCCAGGCGCCCGGTGAGGCTCGCCTGCAGCCCGCCGACGGGCGCGGTGCGGTCGTTGCTCTTGACGTACAGCTTGCTCGCGGAGGGGAGGTACCCGCGCTCCCCGCACTTCGGCGTGAAGGAGACCGTGATGGTCCGATCGTCATAGTGGGTGTCCTGCTCGAGGCAGGCCGCCGAGGCGCCCGGGCTCGCCTCCACCCGCCCCTCGACCTCGGCGCAGCGGGCTGCGCAGTCGGTCTCGCGCAGGCACTGGAGCTGGGTGATGTCGTCCTGGGTCAGCTCCTCGACCTCTCCATCGCCGCCCTCCATGGTGCAGGCGCAGACGCAGCGGCCGCAGAAGACGGTCTCGCCGAGGAGGACCGTGCCCCGGGCCGGCGCGTCCACCAGGGCGAAGTCGGCGTTGCCGATGGCCAGGCTGATGCCCTGCAGGGTCAGGTTGCCGGTGCCGATGTTGCGCAGCAGCAGCTCCTTGGAGGCGCCCGTCAGCGGGGTCGGGCCGAAATCGAGGCTCTCGGGGAGGATCGCCAGCCGCGGCGACGGCTCGGAGCCGAGGAGCGTGACCTCGAAGACCGCGGCCCGAGAGAGGTCGGTGGTCAGCACCAGCCGGGCCTCGTCGACGTCTCCCCCCGTGGGCTGGTAGGCCACCTTCAGGCGCAGCCGCTGGCCCGGCTCGATGGTGATGACCCCCGCGGCCTCGACGCAGTCGGCCTCGAGGGTCGCGGGCTCGCTGTCCTCGCTGCCGACCGACAGGGGCGCCAGCCGCGTGCTGCACAGCCCGAGGGCCAGGATCCGGAAATCGTTGGGGGGGCGGTCGTTGATCAGCCGCACGTCGTCGACGTCGAAGGCCGCGCTGCCCGCGTTGACGATGTCGGCGTGCAGGACCCGCTCGCTGTCGGGCTGGACGCTGCCGAAATCGAGCCGGGCCGGATCGGAGTAGATGTCCCCCTCGATCCGCTGGCTCTGCAGGGGCACGACGACCTTGCCGCCGACCTTCTGGTCGTTGCAGAGGATCACCAGGTCCGCGGCGTAGCTGCCCCGCGCGGTGGGGCTGAAGGTCACCTCCACCTCGACGTCCTCGCCGGGGGGGACCGTGGTGGTGGCCGGCTCGGCGGTGATCCGGAACGCCGCGGTGGACGCCGGCGAGATCGTCACCCCCGTGAGCAGCAGATCCGCGCTGCCGTGGTTGGCGATGGTGAAGACCTCCGTCTCCGTGGCGCCCACGGGGACCTGGCCGAACGCGCCGACCTCCGGGTCGACGTGGATCTGGGGCTGGCCCGTGCTCCGCATCCCCTCGTCGGAGCAGCCACCGAGCAGCAGGAAGGTCAGCAGGGCGGGCAGCACGGCCACTCGCCGGGAGAGCACGTTTCGGGACCAGGCCATCAGACAGCCTCCTCGAGGTTTCCCGTCCGCGACAGCGGGCCACGGCGAGCCGGGCAGATAGAGCACGATCACGCCCCCCCACCCGCGCTGGCGAGGGAGCAAACGATCCGAGAGGATCTAGCAGAAGGAAGCGGGGTTGCGCAACTCGGAGATCACGCGGGCCTGGCCGGCGGGGCGGCCGGCGGGGGTGCAAAGCTGCGCAAGGCCTCCTCGGCCTCCTCCACCGCGAAGAGCAGGTGGATCCGGCGCGCCTCGGTCGCGGCCGCCTGGAGCAGGGGCCGGGCCTCGTCGTGCTCGCCCCGGGCCGCGGCGATGCGGCCGAGGAGCAGCCGGGCCTGGATCTGCTCCCAGACCAGGTGGAGCTCGTCCGCCTTGCCGAGCGCCTCGCGCAGCCCCGCGAGGCCGGGCTCCAGCAGCTCGGGCGCGGCGTCGGGGCCGTGCCGCAGCACCTCGAGGTAGGACAGCAGGATGGCGTTGGTGACCGCGGTCCGGGCGAGGCCGTGGTTCAGGCAGATCTCCTGGGAGCGGGCGAGGAATCCGTGCGCCCGGCCGAGCTCGCCCAGCCGCAGGCAGCAGTCCCCCGCGTTGTGGAGGAAGATCACCTCCTCCGGGGTCGCGCCGATGAGCCCGGCGACGTCGATGCCCTCGAGGCAGGCTTGCAGGGACCCGGCCCAGTCCTTGCGGAAGAAGCCCACCAGGGAGCGCGTCTTGAGCACGGCGAGCTGCAGGGCGAGGTCGTTCCCCTTGCCGGCCAGCCCGGCGACCTTCTCCAGGGAGCGATCGGCCACCCCGAAGTTGCCCGTCGCGGCCGAGCAGTTCGCCTGGAGCAGGAGCAGCTTGCCCGCGAGGCTGTGGTCGCCCTCCCGGGTCGCCAGCCCCTCGGCCTTGCCGAGGTAGTCGATCGCCCGAGTCAAGTTGCCGTTTTTATGATAGGTTTCGCCGATGGCCCCGTAGATCCCGGCGAGCAGGAGGCGGTCGCGCACCCCCTGTCCGAGGTGCAGCGCGCGGGTGAGGTGGTCGAGGGCCTCGTCGAAGGCGCCGGCAGCCAGCCAGACCTTGCCCAGCAGAAACAGGCTCTGGGCCACCCGCCGCTCCTGACGGGTCGTCTGGGCGAGGCTGAGGGCCTGCTCGAGGGCGCGCCGGCCGAGGGAGAAGTCCATCGCAGGGATCGCGAGCTGGCCGAGCCGGTGCAGCACGTCGATGCGCCGGCGGGTGTCGGCGCGGGGATCGGCCTCGAGCAGGGAGGAGGCCGCCTGGATGCGGGAGATCGCCGCCCGGTAGTGGTGCCCCGCCTCCATGCGATCCGCGAGGGCCTCGAGGTAGCGCACGGCCTTGTCGCCGTTCTTCGCCCGCAGGTAGTGGTGGGCCAGCTCCTCGAGGAAGCGGGGACGGTCCTCGGGGTGCGCGGCCTCGATCTGCGAGGCGATCCGCTCGTGGAGGGCCTGCGCCTCGCCGGCCGGCAGCCCGCCATAGAGGACCGCGGGCAGGGTCTCGTAGCGGAAGGCGTACAGGCCGAGCGCGATGGGCTCGAGCAGGCCGCGACGCTGCGCGCTCTGCAAGGCCTCCTCGACCCGGGCCCGCTCCAGCCGGGTGACCCGGGCGACGAGCCCGACCCCGAAGAGCTGGCCGATGGCCGCCGCGGCCTGGAGCACCTCCCGCTCCTCGTCGCCGAGCAGGGCCAGCCGACGGGAGACCAGGTCCGCGAAGGTGGAGGGGAGCGCGTCCTCCTGCCAGCCCCCGAGCTGCCCGGTCTCGCCGAGGAGGCGGAGCAGCTCCTCCGCGTGGCGGGGATTGTGGCCCGCGAGGCGGACGAGCTCGTCGAGCTGCGCGGGGGCCAGGCCGCCCTCGGCGTAGCGGCGGGCCAGCCGCCGGAGCCGCGTGCGCAGGGCCTCCTCGGGCGGCGGACCGAGCTCGAGGCTCACCAGGGCCGGGGAGGGGGTGAGGGGGATCTCCTGCTGGCTGGTGACCCAGAGCAGGGCGGGCCACTCCTCGATCCGACCGCTCAGCTCCTGGAGGAGCCCCCAGGTCTCGGCGTCGAGGTGCTCGAGGTCCTCGAGGACCAGCACCAGGGGCCGCTCGGCGGCCAGCCCAGCGATGACCTTGTGCAGCATCCCGGCGAGCAACGCTTTGGAATCACTGGAGATCAGGCCAGCGAGCCCGGCGCTGGCGGTGGCCGCGGCGACGATCCGCCGGCGGGAGGAGCCGCGGCGCTGGAGCGCGAACACGGACGCGACCCCCGACAGCTCCTCGGCGTTGAGCCCGAGCTGGACGAGCCGCTCCAGCCGGCTGCGCACCTCGGCCGCGGGGTGCTCCTCCTCCACGGCGCAGATCGCCCCGAGCAGGGCGCGCAGCCCCCAGTAGGGGACCTCGGCGAAGCCGCCGAAGAGCCGGACGTGGAACCAGGAGAGCTCCTCGGTGTCGGCGACCCGGCGCACCGTGTCCACGAGGGTCGACTTGCCGACGCCGGCCGGGCCACGCATGGCCAGGATGCGCCCCCGCCCGCTCCGCACCTCCTCGATCAGGGCCTGGATCTGCTGGGTCTCCCGCTCGCGACCGGGGATCCGCGCCTGGCTGACCTGGGTGCGCAGCCCCTCGGGGACGAGGGAGGAGCGCTGGGTCGTCACCGTGAGGAAGTGGCTGACCCGGTGGGCCACCCCTTCTCCGCCGAGGTGCAGGGGGGGAGCGAAGGAAAACTCGCTGGCGACGTGCAGCGGCCCCGCCTCGCTGCAGAGCACCTCCCCGGGGTTGGCCGCCTGGGCCAGCCCCAGCGCCTGCTGGACCGTGGGGTCGTCGGCGGCGGCGCGGATCGCCAGCCCTTCCTGGAGCAGCCGGACGGGCCCGAAGTGGGCCCCGATCGCGTACCGGGCCAGCTCGTCGGCCGGATCGTTCAACTGCAGGGCGCAGTGCAGGCAGCGCATCAAGGCCCGGGCCGGGGAGGAGGACGAGTAGAAGAGGATGGTCGCGCGGGCGGGCTCCGCGGGCAGCAGGTAGCCGCTCCAGCGCGCCACCGCCGCCTCCACCTCGGAGAAGGTGATGCTCGAGGCGTAGCCCACGGCCCGCAGGTGCAGGATCGCCGCCTCGCGCACCAGCGCCCCCCGCTCGACCGGCTCCCGGGGGGTGGGCAGGCCGCCGCCCGGCTGGGCCGCCAGGGTGAGGATCCCCGAGTGGGGGTCCTGCGCGCCGCGCCCCGTCACGAGGACGGCCTGGCCGGTCTCCCCGGTGCCACCCTCGAGGGTGATCCCCAGCTCCTCGGCCGCGGCCGGGGAGAGCAGAGGGGCCGTGCCCAGGCTGGAGACGCTGGAGATGACGGACGCGCTCCGGGGACGGGCCAGGGGCAAGCCGGGCAGGGGGCCCGTGGGCGGCTCGGGCTCGAGGGTCGCCGGCTGGTAGGTGGGGTCCGCGAGCCGGACCGTCTCCTGAGGAGAGAGCGGGGCCACGGGCCCGGGGAGGCGCCCGACCGGCCCGCCCGCGGCGACGATCTCGGGGCTGCGCCCCGGCGCCGGCGCCTCGACCGGCCGCTCGAGGGGCGTCAACCGCCGCTCCTCGGTCAAGGCCGGGAGCGCGTTGCTGGTGTCGGTCAGGACCACCGGCGCGCGCCGCGGGCTGGACAGGGGCGGCGGCTGGCGGGGCGCGGCCGGCGGCAGGACCTCCGGCTCGGCGCGGCGGAACGCGCCGGGAGGCGGCGGGGGCGGCAGGGCCGGCTGCGAGGGCGTGGGCGGCGGGGGCGGCGGCTCCCGTGGCGCGAAGCGGGCTCCCTGCGGCAGCGGACGACTCAGCAGGTCGGTGATGAAGCTGGCCAGGGCCCGGTTGCTGGGCTTGAGCCCCGCATGGAAGAGCAGGGCGACGAGCGCCTCGTACAGCTCGCCGGAGCGTGGGTAGCGCTGCGCCGGGTCGGGGTGCAGGCTCCGGCGGAGGATCTCGGCCAGCCCGGAGGGGATGCCGTGCAAGGAGAGGAGGAGCGGATCGACCTCGCCGGCGTGCTGGGGCGGGCGGCCCGCGAGCAGGTCGAGGAGCACCGCCCCGGCGGCGTAGATGTCCGCAGACTGCCCCTGGGGAGAGCCCACCAGGGGCAGGCTGCCCTGCTGCACCTCCGTGGCGAGGTAGGGCGACCAGGCCTCCACGGGGGGGCGCATCGACGGCGGGAGCAAGCTCTGCAGCCGCAAGGCGCCGAAGTTCGTGACCTTCACCTCGCCGTCCAGGGAGACGAGGATGTTCCACGGGTGGACGCCGCTGTGGACCAGGTTCAATGGACGAAGCTGATAGTCCTTTCGGCGGTGAGCATAGTCGATCGCCTTGATGACTTCACAGACGAGATGTATCGAAAGGTCCAGAGGCACCCGCAAGCGCAGGATGTGGAGACGCTCGATGATCTGGCCGAGATCGGGGCCGTTGACGTGCTCCATGGCCAGATAGAACGTCCGATCGACCTGCCCGAGGTCGAAGACCTGGACGAGGTTCGCGTGGCTCAGCTTGACCGCGGCCTTGGCCTCCTCGATGAAGGCCTCGATGTACCCGTTGAGGCGCGCGGCCGCCCGGCTGATGCGCTTGATCGCGACGACCTTCTCGAAGCCCTCCACCCCGTGGGACTTGGCGCGGAAGAGCTCCGCGACCTGGGTCGCGGAGATGCACTCGAGCAGCCGATATTTGCCGTACAGTTCACTCACGGGGATCATCTTACCAGAGGAGCGCGACGCGAGGGAAAAAGCTGCGGGGCACCGGCTGGCCGGCTGCGCGACGGGGGGAGGGCCGGGATGGGGCCGGTGGGCGCCGATCCCCGATCATGGCCCGGGCCGCGTCCCGCCTCCACCCCGACTTCCGGGACGACCGGCGGGTGAGGCCGGCGGCGCCGCGGGGGGCGGGAGGAGGCCCGCCCGGCCGCCGTGGCCGTTGACAGGGCCGGCGGGCGGTGCTACCCCCGACCTGCCAGCGAGCGTGACCCGCCAGAGGTGAGCTTGTCGACCATCGGGATCCCGTGCCCAGCCGCTCCCCGCAGCACCCGGCGCCGACTGCTGCTCGGCACGCTGCTGCTCGCCGGGACCCTCTGCTCCTGCTTCGGGTCGCGCCAGCAGGCCCAGACCCTCAAGGACGCCGAGCTCCACTACCAGCTCGGGGACGGTGCGTTCCGCGACCACCAGATCCCCGAGGCCCTCCGGGAGCTGATGCTGGCCCTGAAGCTCAACCCGCAGCACGCCCAGGCCGAGCACCTGCTCGGCTTCATCTACATGGGGCGGCAGGAGTACGACCGGGCTGCGGAGCACTTCCGGCGGGCCGTCACCCTCGAGCCGGACTTTCGCGTGGCCAGGAACAACCTCGGTACCAGCCTGCTCGCGTTGTGCCGCTGGAGCGAGGCGGCCGAGGTCTTCCGGGAGCTCGACGCGGACCCCCTGTACGCGACCCCCTTCATCGCCAAGAACAACCTCGGGCTGGCCCTGCTGCACCAGGGGCAGCGCGAGGAGGCCGTGGCCCAGTTCCAGCGGGCGGTCTTCCTCAATCCGAGCTTCTGCGTCGGCTTCAACAACCTCGGCATGACGCTGCTCGAGCTGGAGCGGTTCGAAGATGCGGCGCGCTCCCTGCAGCAGGCCCTCGCCGTGGACCCGAGCTGCACCCGCTCCTACGCCGAGCCCCACTTCCACCTCGGCCGGCTGCACGAGAAGCTAGGCGACCGGCAACGGGCGCACGCGGAGTACTCCCGGTGCGTCGAGCTGACCGAGGGGCAGCTCGACCTGAGCCTGGGTTGTGGACAGGTCCCCGTCGGACGGCGCTGCTCCGAGAAGGTCCGACAGCTCCAGCAACTGGAGCAGAGCGCGCCCTGGCCGGAGGCCCCCGGCGGTGCGGGTGGCAGGTGACCCCCGATGCTCAGCCCACGCCTGAAGAACCTCTACGAGGCGACCAACAAGCTCCTGCGCTGGAAGGCGACGCCGCGCCTGCACAAGGTCCTCGCCCGCACCCGCGCCGAGGACCTGGCCGTCGTGCTCGCGCTCTTCCCGCCCCTGCAGCGGGCAGAGCTGTTCGAGCTCGTCCCGGATGACGAGAAGAAGGGGCTGATCCTCACCGAGCTCGGCGAGGACCAGGCCCGGGAGCTCCTCGAGGGGCTGGCCAACGAGCGGGTCTTGCTGCTGCTCCGACCCCTCTCGCCCGACGAGCAGGCCTACATCTTCCGCCTGCTGCCCGAGGCCCGCACGCAGGAGCTGCTCGTCACACTCAAGGGCGAGGAGGGCGCCCAGGTCGAAGGGCTGCTGCGCTACCCCCCGGACACCGCCGGGGGGATGATGGTCCCCGTGTTCTTCGCCCAGCGCGAGGGCACGACTGCCGGCGAGGCGATCCGGGCTCTGCAGAGCAGCGGCCAGGACGTCGACATGCCCTTCTACCTCTACGTCATCAACGACTACGACCAGCTCGTGGGCGTGGTCTCCCTGCGCCAGCTCGTGGTCCGGCAGGCGAGCACGCCCCTGTCCGAGATCATGTCCACGGACGTGCTCAGCGTGCGGCCGGAGACCGACCAGGAAGAGGTCTCCCGCATCGTCGCCCGCTACAACATCCTCGCCGTGCCCGTGGTGGACGAGAGCAACCGGCTGCTCGGCATCTGCACCGTCGACGATCTGATCGACGTCATGCAGGACGAGGCGACCGAGGACATCCTCAAGATGGCCGGCGCCGGCGACGAGGCCCTCGACCATCCGGACGTCTGGCGCGGGGTCAAGGCCCGGGCCCCCTGGCTGGCCGTGGCCATGGCCGGCGGCCTGTTCGCCGCGATGATCATCCGGCAGTTCGAGTCCCTGCTGCTCGCCTTGCCGCTGTTGGCCGGCTTCATCCCGCTGATCCTCGGCATGGGCGGGAACGTCGGGACGCAGTCGGTGACCATCGTCGTGCGCGGGCTCTCCACGGGTCGCATCGACACCCACCGCCTGCTCCGGACCTCCCTGACCGAGCTGACCATCGGGGCGATCCTCGGCGGCGCCGCGGGGTTGCTGATCTTCGGCTTCGTGCTCTTCCTCGGCCACGAGGCGGGCTTCGGCACCGCGCTCGCGCTGGGCGCGGTCATCTCGCTGGCGGCCTTCCTGTCCATGGCGGGCGCCGCCGCGCTCGGCACCGGCATCCCTTTGCTGCTGGCCAAGCTGCACCTCGATCCGGCCGTGTCCACCGGCCCCCTGGTGACGAGCGCGCTCGACGTGCTCGGGCTGGCCATCTACTTCCTGCTCGGCAGCCTCTTGCTCCCCCTCCTGCTGCCGGCCGTCGTCGGCTGAAGCCATGGCCAGCACGGTCGACCGGGGCATCGTGCTGGATCGCGTCCCGTACGGGGAGCACGACGTCGTCGTCCAGCTCCTGACCCACGAGCACGGTCGGCTGGCCCTCTTCGCCCGGGGGGCCCGGCGACGCGTGCCCCGCTTCGGCGCCCGGCTGGAGCCCTACTGCGACGTGGAGTGCGAGTGGCGCGCGGCCCGTGGGCGGGGGCTGGGGAGCCTGATGCGCGTCGAGCTGCAGGACGACCGGCGGGGGCTACAGCGCGAGCTGCCCCGGCTGCTGCTCGCGGCCTACGCGTCCGAGGCGGTCCGGGAGACCTGCCCGGAGGGGGCGCCCGTGCCCGAGATCCACCTGCTGCTCGACGAGCTGCAGACCCTGCTCTGCCAGCGGTCGGCCAGCCCCGCGCTCTGGGCGGCGTTCTCGCTGCAGCTCCTCGATCGGCTCGGCTACGGGCCGGAGCTGGACGGCTGCGTCGGCTGCGGCACGCCGGTCCCGCAGGGCCGCCCCGTGCGCGTCGAGCCCGGACGAGGGGGGATCCTGTGCCAGGTCTGCCGGGGCGGCGCGCCGAGCGGGCTGCTGCTGGGCGGAGCCGCCCTGGAGAGCCTGCGGCTCTTGCGACGGGTCCCCCTCGGCGCGGCCGAGCCGACGCTGGACGAGCCGGCGCAAGGGCAGCTCCGCGCCCTCCTGCCCGGCCTGCTCCAGACCATCACCGGCCGCCCCTTGCGGAGCCTGGCCCTGCTCCCCTTCGGCGCGGCTACAGCTCCCCGCTGAGCTCGAGCTGCGCGCCGAGGGCGCTCTCGTCGATCGCTGCAGCAAAAAAATTCCAAAAGGGACGCAACCCGAGGCGGAGCGGGCCGAGCACGCGCCAGGCCGCGCCCCCACCGAGGGCGAACCCGGGCTCGCCAGACGCCGGCTCGAGCAGCCCCTCCAGCGCGAGATCGAGCCGGAGCCGCGCCGCGAGCGGGTACCATGCCGCGCCGAGGCCACCGCGCAGCCAGTGCGCGTGGCGGGGCGGGTCGACGGCGCTGCGGAGGCGCAGGTCGGCCTCGACCCGGGCCTCCAGGCAGAGCGTCGCGCCGCACCAGGGGTAGAAGGCGAGGGCGATCCCGCCGTCGACGGTCTCCAGGGAGGTGCCGGCCGACCCCAGCACGGCGACGCTCAGCCAGGGCAAGGCCGGGGCAGGTGGCCGCCCGTCGACGCGCAGGACCAGGGGCTCCGGCTCGCCCGGCGGGCCGACGACCAGCGGCAGCCCGTTGAGGCGATAGCGCCCCGGGCGGGGTAACAGCAGCTCCAGCGGGGGGTGATGGACCCGCTCGCCGAGCTCGTGGGCGAGCCGCTGGGCGACCAGCGCTGGCTCCCGGCCGGACTCGTCGGGGAGCGCCTCCACCCGGAGGTGCGCCCCCCCCGTCCAGCCCACCCCGGGCTCGAGGCGGACGCGGGCGAAGCGACGGTGCAGCTCGGCCTGGAGCTGGAGCGCCGTCGCGCCGCCGCCCAGCTCCACGCCTCGCCGCGCCGCCCGTGCGGCCTCGTCGAGGTGGCCCAACCGCGGCTGGTGCCCATCGAGCAGACCGAGGCAGGCCCGGACGAGGAGGGCGTGCACGCCGGGCTCGTCACCGCCGGGCGCGCGCAAGGCGGCCTGACCGAGCTCCCGGGCACGCTCGAAGTCCCCTTGCGTGAGGGCCTGCTCGCCGGCCGCCCGCTGCCGCGTGACCTCCGGCGAGGGCACGGCGCGTCCCGGAGTCGACGGCGAGGCCCCGGCGCTCGCCGGTCGCCGGAGCAGCTCCTCCGCCAGGCCGAGCAGGCGGGCCGCGAACTCGGCCTCGGGCAACTTGCCGGCGACCCGCCCGAGGGAGCGACGCGCCGTGGTGTCGATCAGCTCCAGGGTCATGCCGAGGGCGTCGTCCTGCGCGCTGAGCAGCCCGAGCAGGACCCGGTCCGCACCGAGGACGCTGGCGGCCCGGGAGAGGCACTCGATGTCGACCGCGCAGCGCCTCAGGCTGGCCGGCTCGGGATAGTCTCGCAGCAGCCCCTCCGGCCCCACCGACTCGACACCGTCGCCGGCGAGACGGGCGATGAGCACCTCGGCCGCGCCGTCCGCCCGCCCCTGCTGAGCCGACTGCCCGGTGACGACCAGCACGAGGTGCCGCAGCGGCTGCGCCCAGGAGACCGCGGGCCCACAGACCAGCGCCAGCAGGCAACAGACCGTGATGGGCCAGCGCTCCAGCGACCCCCGGAGGCTCCTCGACATCATCCCTCTCCCGTGCGGCTCTCCGGCAGCCAGAATGCCCAGGCTGCCGCGCCCGGTCAAGGACGGCGGGCCGATCCCCCGCCCCGGGGGAGGCTGCACCCGCGAGGCCCTTGAATCTGCCCGGCATCCCCCCTACTAACAAGGAGCCGGGCCGACGCGGAGCGCCCGGGGAGCAGGGTCGAGCATGGGGACGGGCATGACGCGACGCGATTTCGTCAAGGGCTGCGCGGCCGGAGTGGCAGTCGCCATGCTGCCCGGCGGTGCGCACGGGACGCCCGGGGCGGCTCCGGGGGAAGCGGCCCCGGCCGGCCCCCCCGCCGTCCCTCCCGGGAGCGGCCGCACGGCGGAGGCGCTGGCCCTCTTCGGTGGGCTCGGCGTCGACCTCCCGCTCATGGAGCGTGTCCTGGCCGCCGGCCTGACGGGCGGCGGCGAGAGCAGCGAGCTCTTCTTCGAGCACGCGGTGGTGCGGCAGGTGATGCTGGAGGACGGCGTCGTCAACCGGGCGTCCTCCCTGGTGACCCTCGGCGTGGGGGTGCGGGTGCTCGCCGGCGAGCAGACCGGCTACGCCTTCACCGAGGAGCTGACCCCGGAGAGCATGCTCGCCGCGGCCGAGCTCGCCGCCGCCATCGCCCGGGCCCCCGCGGGCGCCCGCCGCGTCGGGCTGGCCCCCCGGGAGACCACCGACCTGTACCCCGTCCAGCGCGCCTGGCCGGAGGTCGGCGTCGAGGACAAGATCCCGCTCCTCCTGCAGATGCAGGAGCGGGCCGCGAGCTTCGACCCCCGGATCCGCAAGGTCTCGCTCTCCTTCGTGGACGAGGAGCGGCGGATCCTCGTGGCCACCAGCGACGGCGTGCTGCGCGGCGACCGGCGGCCCCTGACCCGCTGCATCGTCTCGTGCAGCGCGCAGCAGGGCAGCCGCCGCGAGGAGAACTCCTTCAACCTCTCGGCGCGGGCCGGCTTCGAGTACTACACCCCGGAGCGCGTCGCCCACCTCGGGACGGAGGCGGCCCGCCGCACCGTGGCCCTCTTCGAGGCCATCGTGCCCCCCGCGGGCGAGCTGCCCCTGGTGCTCGCGGCCGGGAGCTCCGGCATCCTGCTGCACGAGGCGATCGGCCACGGGATGGAGGCCGACTTCAACCGCAAGGGGATCTCGATCTATGCGGATCGCATCGGGAAACCCATCGCCCGCCCCCTCGTCACGATCGTCGACGACGGGACCCTGCCCGGGATGCGCGGCGCCATCAACTTCGACGACGAGGGCAACGACACCCAGCGGACGGTCCTCGTCGCGGACGGCGTGCTGCGCACCTTCCTGCACGACCGGATCAGCGCCGCGGCCTACCAGGTGAGCCCGACGGGCAACGGGCGACGCGAGAGCTTCCGCCACCCGCCCTTCCCGCGCATGCGCTGCACCTACATGCAACCCGGCCCCCACGCCCGGGAGGAGATCATCCGCTCGGTGAAGCGCGGCATCTACGCGCAGACCTTCACCAACGGACAGGTGCAGATCGGCGCGGGCGACTTCACCTTCTTCATCAAGCAGGGGTTCCTCATCGAGGACGGCAAGCTCACCCGGCCGATCAAGGACGTCAACCTGATCGGCAACGGCCCCCGGGTGCTCGAGGAGGTCAGCATGGTCGGCGACGACCTGCTCCACGACGAGGGTGGCTGGACCTGCGGCAAGGAAGGCCAGGGGGTGCCGGTCTCCCTCGGCATGCCGACGGTCCGGGTCGACCGGATCACCGTGGGAGGCGTCAATGCCTGAGCGGACGCCCGTGTTCGCTGCCGGCGGTGGGGCCCTGGCCACCCGGGCCCTCGAGCTGCTGCTCGACGCGGGAGCGAACCAGGGCCGCGTGATCCTGCGGCGCGAGCGGCGGGTCGAGGTGCGCACGCGGCAGGGCCGGGTCGAGAAGCTGGAGCAGGCGTCCCGGGCCACGCTGCGGCTGTCCCTGTTCGTCGACGGCCGCTTCTCCCAGCAGGAGACCTCGGACCTGCGGCTGGAGCCCCTGCGCCAGTTCATCCAGGAGGGCGTCCACGCGACCCGCCTGCTGACGCCCGATCCCCACCGCCTCCTGCCCCCCCTCGAGCGCTGCCGCCCGCTGCCCCTGGACGATCTGCAGCTCTTCGACCCGGCCATCCCGACCCTCACGCCCGAGGTGCGGCGCGACCGGGCGCTGCAACTGGAGCAGCTCGCGCGGGAGGCGACGGGCAAGTCCCTGCGCTCGGCGAGCGCCACCTGGGGGGACCAGATCAGCGAGACGGTGCTCGTCCAGTCTAATGGTACCGGTGCCCAGGAGAAAAGGACTAGCTGCTACGCCCTCGCCGAGGTCAGCGTCGACGATCCCGCGGGGCGCCGGCCCGAGGGCTGGTGGTACGCCGAGACCAGGCACCTCGACGACCTGCCGTCCGACCGGGAGATCGCCCTCACCGCGGCCCAGCGGGGGCTGGCGCAGATCGGCGCCCGACCGGCGCCGACGGCCCGCACGAAGGTCCTGGTGGAGGCGCCCGCGGCCGGCACGTTGCTCAACCACCTGCTGCGCGCCCTCGACGGCGTGCAGGTGCAGCAGGAGCGCTCGTTCCTCGCGGGCCGGCTCGGGCAGACCGTGGGCAGCCGGAGCTGGTCCCTCGGCGATCGCCCCCTGCTCCCCCGCTCCCTCGGCGGCCGGAGCTTCGACGGCGAGGGGATGGTGGCGCGGCCGTTCCCGGTGCTCGAGGAGGGGGTGCTGCGGAGCTTCTTCCTCGACACCACCTACGCCAGCAAGCTCGGCCTGACCGCGACCACCGGCGGCCCCAGCAACCTAGTGCTGGAGCCCGGGCGGCTCTCCCGCGCCGAGCTCCTGGCGCGGCTCGGCGACGGCCTGCTGATCACGGGCTTCCTGGGTGGCAACGCCAACGTCACCACGGGTGACTTCTCCCTGGGGATCGTCGGCCAGGAGGTCTCCCGGGGACGTCTCGCCGGGCCGGTGGCGAGCAGCAACCTCTCGGGCAACCTGGCGACCTTGCTCCAGAACCTCGCCGAGGTCGGGAACGACACCTACCGGTGGTCCGCGATCCGCCGTCCGAGCCTGCTCTTCACCGACCTCCAGGTGAGCGGCCGCTGACGGACGGGGAGCGGGCGGGCGGGCCGCCGTTCACTTCGGGGCGACGGCCCACACGACCAGCACCGCCCCGTACACCAGCGCCCCGGCGACCAGCCCGAGCCGCAGCACCGGCCGCACCTCCTCCCGGAACCCCCCGGCGCGGCGCCAGGCCCAGACCGCCGCGGCCGCCAGCACGGGCAGCATCAGCCAGCCGACGCCGGAGAGCGAGAGGAGCCGCGGGGGGGACGCGACGCTGCCGGCCGTCAGCAGCGCGCTGGTCTC
Source organism: Myxococcota bacterium (assembly GCA_034005005.1). Taxonomy (GTDB): domain Bacteria; phylum Myxococcota_A; class JAVEVO01; order JAVEVO01; family JAVEVO01; genus JAVEVO01. The sequence continues at coordinate 34,217 of JAVEVO010000015.1, read as the reverse complement.
GAGCCCGCGGGGGTCCTGCGCCGCGAGGGGCAAGTACCCGATCCACCCGGTGAACTTGGCCAGGGCCTTGCCGATGTGCGCGAACGCGAGGACCGGCAGCACCCCGGCGGCCAGCCCGTGCAGGACCTCCCGGAAGCTCAGGCGAGGGGCCCACCAGCGCGCCAGCGCGGCCAGGGGAGCGAAGAGGAGCAGCGGAACCAGCACCAGGAACCAGACGGCCTCGAGCCACTTGAAGGGGACCGGCACCTGCCCGGCCAGGAGGTGCGGCAGGGCGACGAAGAGCCGGTCGAGCCACTTGACCTCGGTGACCAGCTCGTGGACCACGAAGCCCGCCGCGACGAGGACGAACGCGGCCTCGCTGCCGGTCAGCAGGTCCAGCCGGCGGGAGGGAGCGGCCGGGCGGGCGAGCCCGAACCCGACGTTGTCGTGGGGGCAGATCTTGGCGCACTGCAGGCAGACCAGGCAGCCATCGGCCGGATCGCGCAGGAAGGGCTGGATCAGGGATGGGCAGCTCCGCCCGGCCAGCCGGTACCGGTTGTCCTCCCGCACGCAGTCCCTGGTCGGGCAGCGCGCGCAGACCGCCGGATCCCGCACGTCGAGCTGCCAGGGAGAGCACCGCCCGTAGGTCGAGAGCTGGAGCGCGACGGGACAGAAGCCGGTGCAGAAGGCCCGCGGCTCCCGGAACAGCAACCCCACGAGGATCGCCAGGCCGGGCAGGACGACCAGCATCCAGGCTGCGGCACCCGGCCAGCGGTGGAGCGAGATCCCGGCGACGAGGGCCTGGAGCACGAGGTAGCCGAGGAAGATCCCCCACCCGGCCCGGAAGAAGGTCCCGAGCCGACGGCGCGGCCAGCCGAGGCGGCGGGCGACCTGGTCGGTGGTCCGGTGCAGCAGCTCGAGGGGACAGATCTGGCACCACAGCCGGCCCGCGAGCACCGCGCCGACGATCATCAGGGGCCACCACAGGCCCCAGACGAGCAGGGTGGTCAGGTTGGTCTTGCGCAGGGTCAGCAGGTCGGGGGCGTCGGGCCCCGCGCCGACGCCCAGGCCGTTGAGGGCGAGCACGCCGAGCAGCAGCAGCAGGACGAGCTGGACCAGGGGTGGGTACAGGCGACGGTGGGCGAGCCAGCGCAGAGGCGCCCAGCCCAGGAGGTCCACGGTGAAATGGGGCGAGGAAGGCTTCATCGACGGTTCACTCCACGGCTCGACACGCAGCACCACCCGGCGAGGTGGTCTCCCGGGCCGGGTGGCCGCCCCGACGACCATCGCGTCGGGGAGGCCCCTGGCCGCCGGGCCCGCGGTCCGCACCAGGCGCCGCCAGCGCCCGGGCATCCCAGACTGCGCCGGGGCGCGGGGGACCGTCAAGCCTGCACCGGCAAGGGCCGCCGGTGCGCCGCGAGCTGCCGGGGGAACCGCCGTTGCGCAGAGGGCTGGCCCCATGCTAGAAGTGAGAACTAAAGCCGGGGGTGTCCCGTACGGAGAGACGCGGCGCAGACCCCGGTGACAGCTTCCAGGCCGCGGAGCGTCTGGTGAGGATGGTTTGAAGGGACTCGACCCGTCCCGTGGCCGAGCACGGACGGGAAGCGACCCGGTCGGAGGCACGATTGAAGATCTGTCCGGAGTGCAAACGAGAGTACCAGGGACCCGAGCGTTTCTGCCCGCTCGATGGCAGCAAGCTGCTGGAGCAGGAGACCGCCCCCCGGGACCCGCTGCTCGGCAGCACGGTCCAGGACCGCTACCTGCTGACCTCCCTCATCGGCGAAGGCCCAGCCGGGAAGGTGTACCGCGCGGAGCACGCGCTGCTCGGCACCCGCTACGCGCTGAAGCTCTACCGCCCCGAGCTGACCGCGGACGGCGAGCGGCTGGCAGTCTTCCGCCGCCATGCCGGCCTGGCCACCCGCGCCGACACGGACCATGCGCTGGCGATCCATGACTTTGGTCCTGGTCCTGGCGGGATCGGCTCGTACGCGGTCCTGGACCTCGTCGAGGCGGGCACCTCCCTGGCCGGGCTGCTGGCCCAGGTCGGCCGCTTGCCCGTGGATGCGGCCCTCGCCATCGCCACCCAGGTGGCCGCGACCCTCGACCGGGTCCACGGCAGTGGGCTGTTCCACGGCGGGCTGAAGCCCAGCAACGTCTTCATCCTGCCGGAGCGGGGTGGGCGGCAGAGCCTCGTCCTGCTGGCCGACTACGGCCAGTGCCTGCTCTTGCCGTCGAGCCCCCTCGGGCCCCTCGCCGAGGCTGGCCGTCTCCTCGCGGCGCCCGAGTACCTGGCGCCGGAGCAGGTCCGGGGCGAGGCGACCGATGCCCGGACCGACGTGTACGGGCTGGGCCTGCTGCTGTACCAGATGCTGACGGGCGTCTCGCCGCTGGCCGGGGACGCGCCCGTCGTCACGCTCGAGCGCGTGCTCCACGAGAAGCCCCTGCCGCTGCACCTCGTGAAGGGCGGCGAGGCCCTGCCCTCCGATCTCGCCGGCGCAGTGCTCCAGGCCCTGAGCAAGGCCCCCGGGAGTCGCTTCGCGAGCATGACCATCTTCGGCCGGGTGCTCTCCTCGATCCAGGAGGAGGAACGGACGCGCTCGGCCGGTGGCGAATACCCGGAGCAGGCCGACACCATCCTGCAGATGCCCAGCCTCTCGCCCTCGGCGCTGGAGGAGGCCGGGCTCGCGGCCGGACGGACGACGAGCGAGCTCGCCAGTGCGGCCTCCCGCGTCTTCCGCTTCTCCCGGGGCGGGGGCCGCCGGGACTCCCAGGTCCCCTCGGCAGCCGAGGTCGACGCCGGCTGGGGCAACCTCGAACCAACCCCGGCACGCAAGGAGCCGGCCAGCCGCAAGGAGCGGACCACCTCGGCCGGCGCCATCTGGGAGCTGCCGCAGCTTGGCGCCGAGGACGCCGCGGCCCACCGGGCGAGCTCCGCCGAGCTCCGCCACCAGGCCGAGGCCGAGGCCCGGCAGAAAGCCGAGGTAGAAGCCCGGCAGCGAGCCGAGGAAGAAGCCCGGCAGCAAGCCGAGGCCGAGGCCCGGCAGAAGGCCGAGGAAGAAGCCCGGCAGCGAGCCGAGGCCGAGGCCCGGCAGAAGGCCGAGGAAGAAGCCCGGCAGCGAGCCGAGGCCGAGGCCCGGCAGAAGGCCGAGGAAGAAGCCCGCCAGCGAGCCGAGGCCGAGGCCCGGCAGAAGGCTGAGGAAGAAGCTCGCCAGCGAGCCGAGGCCGAGGCCCGGCAGAAGGCCGAGGAAGAAGCTCGCCAGCGAGCCGAGGCCGAGGCCCGGCAGAAGGCCGAGGAAGAAGCTCGCCAGCGAGCCGAGGCCGAGGCCCGGCAGAAGGCCGAGGACGAGCGACGCGCCAAGGAGGAGGCGCGTCGCAAGGCCGACGAGGAGCGTCAGGCCAAGGAGGAGGCACGCCGCAAGGCCGACGAGGAGCGCCGTGCCAAGGAGGAGGCGCGCCGCAAGGCCGAGGAGGAGGCGCGCCAGAAGGCCGAGGCCGAACGACGGGCCAAGGCCGAAGCGCGCCAGCAGGCCGAAGCCGAGGCGCGCCAGAAGGCCGAGGCCGAGGCCCGCCGCCTCGCCGAGGAGAAGGCCCGCAAGAAGGCCGACAAGGAGAGCCGACGCAAGGCCCGCAAGGACGGGGCACGCAAGGAGCAGGAGCCGATCCCCACCCCGGCACCGCCCGTGGTCGCCGTGGCGCCGCCACCCGCCGCGAGCCCCCTCCCCCCGGCCGACGCGCTGGAGGGGATGCCGACCACGGTGTTCCAGCGAGGCCAGCCCTCGCCGACCGAGGTGGCCTTGCCCGGGCCACGCCCCCCCGCACCCGAGGCGGCTGCCCCGACCGACGGCAAGCCCGCGACCAGCCAGCCCGCCGAGGGGATCGAGCCCGCTCCCCCGGTGGTGGAACGGGAGCAGGCGCCGGAGCCGGCCGCAGCCCGCCGCGAAGGACCGGCCACCAGCCCGCTCGAGGCGGACGAGCCCAAGCGCGCGCCCACACCGGCGCCCACGATCCTCCGTCCGCCCAAGGCACGCAAGGCCAGCTCGCCGATCCCCGAGGAGCGGAGCCAGAAGGGCCGGCGACGCACGACCCCGCCCCCTTCGGGCCACGGCCGCGACGACCTGGGCTCTTCCCACGACACGGCCGAGCACGAGGCCTGGTTCGTCGATGGCTCCCAGGCCATGGATCCCGAGCGCTTCGACGAGCTCATCGGCCGCCAGGAAGAGAAGCGCAGCTACTCGCTGTACATCGCGATCGGCGTCATCCTCCTGTTCCTCGCCGGCTTCGTCTATGCGCTCTCCACCGCCACGGACAGCAGCCGCAGCACCCAGGTCACCAGCAAGAAGAGCCTCTTCGAACGTGCGCCCGCGCCGGTCCCGGTCAAGCCCATCCGCTCGACGGCCCAACCCCCCGTGGCCGTGGCTCCCGTGAGCAGCCCCGAGGAGCCGGCCGCGCCACCCGCGACGCCACCGCTCGAGCCCCTGGCGGTCTCCAGCACGGCCCCCCCTCCCGGTGGGACCTCCGCGACCCCGCCGGCCCCGGGCAGCCTCCCCGCACCCCCGGCTCCGGCGACGCTCCCGCCCCCGGCCCCGGTGACGCCGCCCCCGGCGCCCCCGGCGCCAGCCGCGGCCACCTCGCCTCCGGCGCCGACCACGGCCCCCCTGGCCCGGGCGACGGTCCCCGCCGCCTCCACGGTCCAGCCCCTGACCCCGGCGCCGCGGCCCGTGCCCGCCTCACCGGTCCCGGGTGCGGCAGTGGCAACCCCGGCGCCCGCGCCCAGGGCCCCGGCACCCATCCCCGCGCCCGCGCCCAAGGCCCCCGCACCCACGCCAGCGCCGACGGTCGCCACGCCGGCCCCCGCGCCCAAGGCCCCCGCGCCCGCGCCCAAGGTCGCCGCGCCGGCCCCCGCGCCCAAGGCTGCGCCCGCGCCCAAGGCCGCCACGCCGGCTCCCATGCCCAAGGCTGCGCCCCGGGTCGTGACCACGGAGCCCGCGCCCAAGGTCGTCGCTCCTGCGCCGCGCCCGACACCGCCCGCCCCGACGGCGGCGGCCAGCGACGACAAGGCCGCGACGAGTCCCCAGCAGAAGCGTGAAGAGGCGGCGCGCTTCGTCGGCCTCGGCAAGACCCACCTGCGCAACGCTCGCTACACCGAGGCCCGGACGGCCTTCACGGACGCCCTCCGCCTCGACGGCGCCAGCGCCGGTGCGGCCGCCGGCCTCGGCGAGGTCGCGTTCCAGCAGGGGAACTTCCAGGAGGCCGCCCGCCACCAGGAGAAGGCCGTCCAGCTCAGCCCGAACAACGACGTCTACCGGACCTTCCTGGGCAACTCCTACTTCAAGCTCAAGGAGTACCGCAAAGCCATCGACAACTGGAACCGGGCCCTGCAGATCAACCCCAAGAACGACCTCGCCCGCACTTACATCAAGATCGCCGAGAAGAAGCTCGCCGGCGGCGGCTGATCTCCGCTCCTCCACTACCCGGACCGCGTTCCCCGCCAGCCAGGACCGCCACGGCGATGCTCCGCCCGGAAGCTACCAGCCGAAGAAGACCATCCCCACGCCGGCCACGAGGATGATCACGCCGGCGAGGGCCGGGCTGAAGCGCTCCAGGGGCCCGAGGGGCAGCCGCCGCAGCCCGAGCCAGCACAGGAGGACCAGGAGGTGCATGGTGAACAAGGTGGCGAGGCCGTAGCCCACGGCGAGCCCCAGCGCATCGCCCCACTCGCCCCGGGCCGCATCGGCGAAGAACAGCGGGATCAGTGGCTCGCAGGGACCGAGCACGAAGATCAAGAAGAGCAGCCAGGGCGTGAGCTGCTTCCAGCTCACGACCTCGCCGGCGTCGACCCCGCAGGCCGGCGTGGCGGCCGCGGTCTCGTCGGGACCGGTCGCCGGGTGCGGATGCGCGTGGATCGTGGGGTGGCCCGCCGGCGCCTCGTGCTGGTGACCGTGGCGGTGCACCGTCCCGTCCGCGTGCAGGTGGGTGTGACCGTGGCTCCCCGGCCGGAAGGCCCGCCAGAGCCCCCAGAGGGTGTAGCCCACGCCGAAGAGGAGCAGGCTCCAGGCCGCGAGCCCCCCCCGTGTCTCCTCCCAGCCTTGCAGGTCGCCGAGGGCCGCCCCCGCAGCCGCCCCGACCAGCCCCAGCACCACGCTCGAGCCGACGTGGCCGAGGCCGCACACGAAGGTCAGCAGGGACGTGCGCGCCAGGCTCCAGCGGCGGGCTCGACCGATGACGATGAAGGGCAGGTAGTGGTCAGGGCCGAGCAGCGTGTGGGTGAGCCCGAGGGCCAAGGCGGTCGTGAACATGGGACCGGTATAGCATGAGTATTACGATACGCAAGATGTTCACACCACGAAGCGAGGCCCACCTGGCGAGGAGGCCGGCGTGGTCGTGCGGCTCAAAAGTGCCAGCTCAGGAGGCCGGGACGCATCCCCGGTGAGGCGAGGCCGACCGGCCGGACGGAGAGGGACGCGGCCGAGGTCGCCGGAGGCTCGTCGTCCAGGAGGAAGAGGACTGCGGCGCCGACCAGCAGGGCAGCCCCGACGCTGGTGACGGCGATCCCGCCGGCCTGGGTGTCCCAGAGCGTCGGGCACTCCTCCAGGGGCCCGTCGCAGGTGGGCTCCCCATCCAGCCCGAGCAGCACCGCGCCGATCGCGGTGCTGGTGATCCCCAGCCCGAGCCCCATGTAGGCAAAGGCGTCGAAGCCGAGCCGCTGCTCGGCCGGCGGGCCGGCGGCCACGACCGGCGCGGCGGGGGTAACGTCCGCCGACGGCCTGCCGGGCAGGGCTGCCTGCAGATCGGGCTTCAGTCGGAACTCCACCACGGAGGGCGAGGCGCTGAGGGTCAGCTCCCGCTCCGAGCGGTAGAAGCCCGGCTTCTCCACCACGAACTGGTAGCTCCCCGGGAGGAGCTGGAGGACCGCCGGCGTGGTCCCCGCCTCGGCCCCGTCGAGGAGCAGCCGGGCGCCGGCGGGGTGGGTCAGGACGCTGACCTGCAGCTTCTCGGGCGCGGGCGGAGGCGAGGCCACGGCCTTGCTGCTGAGCTCCTCCCCCAGCGTGCGCGCGGTGGCGGTCACCTCGGCGACCGCCTCGTCGAGGGTGCAGATCTCGCACGCGCCCGTCTTCTCGACCAGGATCCCCTCGGGCTGGAGCGTGTGCGCGGCCAGGCTGGCGGTGTAGGTCCCCAGGGTCTCGGAGGCCACCGCGGTGACCACGACCCAGGCCTTGACCGCGGCACCGACGGCGCGCAGGCAGGCCGGTTGCTGGCAAGCCTCTCCGTGGGCTGCGGCAGCGAGGGCCGGGAGCAGCTCCTCGAGGGGGACCAGCTCGAGGTCGGTCAGACCGGAGGCCAGTCCACGCCGCAGGGAGGTGCGGAGCTGCTCCTGGGCCGCCGGGGCGATGGTCTCGCCGAGCTCGGGTGGCAGCAGGACGACCCGCCGGGCGGCTCCGGCCATGGCTGGCGGGGCGATCAGGGTCAACCCGCAGAGCAAACCGCAGAGCCCAGGCGCAGCCCAGCGCGCCGCGCGCCTCCCCCCGGCGGCCACCCCGGTCCACGACGTCCGCCGGGGAAGACCCGGCACTGGCAACCCCTCATGGCGCGCCCGCCCATCCGCGGACGACTCGATCGACTTTGCGAACACGGTGCCCTCTCCCGGGGAGCCGCGACCTCCGGACGTCGGCGGCCCACCCCGCGCATTCTCCTCGACCTTCCCAGGATACCGGCTCGCCGCCTGCCTCACAAGCACCGGTCACAGAAGCCGCGACCTTGACGGACGATTCCTGCTCTGTTCTGGTGGTCGGGCCGGGCAGTCAGGCCAGGGCCGCGTGGGCCTGGTGAGCTCGAGAGTGATCAATGAAACTAAATTCTTATGTCCATATCGGAATCCTTCCTGCCCTCCTGCTCCTGGTGGGCTGCCCGGGGCCCAGCGCCGAGCAGCCGGCGGTCGCCACGGGGGAGGGGGTGTCCGCCGCCCCCCGAGAGGAGATGCCTCCCCTCGCGCCGCCAGGGCCCACCCTCGGTCCGGCGCTCACCGCGACGCCACCCCTGCCCCTGCCACGGCCACCAGACCCGGCGCGGGCCCTGGAGGAGAACCCGCCCCCGGCCTGCTCGCCCGTGACCGCCCCCGTCGCCGCCGGGCTGAAGCCCCTGCTGGCGCGGCTGCAGTCCGAGGCTCGGCCCGAGGCCCTGCCGTCGCTCGGCGATCGGCTGGCGGTCGCTGCCCGGGGAGGGGCCGCCGCGCTCCAGCAGGCCCTTCCCACGATCACGACCCCCGGCGGCCGGGCCCTGCTGGCCGAGGCCAGTGGCAGTGCTGGCGATCCCTGCCTGGTCCCGCTGCTCATTCAGCTCGTCCGCGCCGAGGACGGGCTCCCCGCGGCCACGGCCGCACGCGTGCTGGCCCAGGGCGACCACCCCGCCGGGTGGCACGCGGCGGCGCTCTACGCGGCCCGGTCGCAGCAGCCCGACGCGCGTCGACTCGCCGGCCTGCTCGGCGAGCAGGCCGCGCAGGAAGGGGACCGGGCCCGGGAGATCGTCCCGCTGCTCGTCTGGCTCGCCCTGCCCCCGCGCGCGGCGATCCTGCGGGAGGCAGCCACGGCGAGCCTGGCGCGGGTGGGAGGTCCCGAGATCCGGGCCCGGCTGCGGGAGATCCTGGAGGGAGACGACGATCCCCTGGTGCGCCTGCGAGCAGCCGAGGGGCTCGCCACCTCGCCCCTGCCCGAAGAAATCCCTGTTTTTTCCAGGGCATTGAACGACGTACACCCTACCGTGGCCGCCGCCGCGGCCGCCGCGCTGGGCCGGACCGGGAGGCCGGCCGCGGCGCGCCCCGCGCTCACGGGGTACCTCGGCAGCGGACGGCGTGAGGCCATCGAGCCGGTCCTGCGGGCCCTCGCCGTGCTCGGCGACCGCGAAGCGCTCCCGGCGATCCGCCCCCTCCTCGACGACCGGGACGGCTACCTGCAGGTGGCGGCCATCGACGCGCTGGTCCAGCTCGGTGGCGACCCGGCCGCGCTCGCGCCGATCCGGGCGCTGCTGCAGAGCCCCAAGCCCAGCGTCCGTCGGCGCGCGGCCCTGGCCCTGGGAGAGCTCGGCCAGCGGGAGGTGCGCCCGCTGCTCGAGGAGCTGGGCCGGCGCGATCCCGATCCCCGGGTGCAGGAGGCCGCCCGGGAGAGCCTCACCCGACTCGCCGGCGAGGGATCCTCCCCCTGACCATCCCTGCTGGCGCGCGCCACCTCACCATTCCCTCCCCGACGAGCAGCCGAACAGTGATACCATCCGCAGCGGCCCGGACCGGGTCACCCCGGCGCGTGCGGTGCCCGGTGTCCGCCGAGGGCCACCGCCCGAGCGCCGCCGGTGGCCGGAGCAGCGGCCATCGGCGGGGGGAGCCCGGCGCCCCGCTTCAGGTTGAGGGATGGGACGATGAACCTCCACGGCGACACCGAGCGCTTCCGCCTGACACTCGAGCAGGATCCGCACCAGATCGATGCCTTCCGCCTCCTCCGGGCCGCGTACCACCAGGAAGGCCGCTGGGTGGACCTGTGCCGCCTGTACGAGCAGCAGGCCGCGGCCTTCACGGAGCCGGTGCGCGCCCTCTGCTGCCTGCTCGCGGCCGGCGATCTCTGGATCCAGCGCGCGCACGAACCGCTGCGGGCCATCGAGTCCTTCCGCCGGGCCCTCACCCTGGAGCCGGGCAGCCGGGTGGCCTTCGAGGCGCTGGAGGAGGCCTACCGCCAGGCCGGGCGCCTACGCGACCTGCTCGACTTGCTCCAGTCCCGCTGCCGTGACGAGGAGGCCGGGCCGCGGCGCGGCGAGATCGCCCTGCGCATCGCCCGGCTCCTCGAGCAGGAGCTGAAGCGGCCGGACGAGGCGGCGGCGTACTACCGGGAGGCGCTGCAGAGCAACCCCTTCCTGCGGGAGGCGGTCCGCGAGGGGGCCATCCGGCTGCTGGAGATGAGGCTGCGCCTGCCCGCCACCCTCGCCCATCTCGAGCGCATCTTCCGGGAGCTGGGCGAGCTGCCGCCGGTCTTCGAGCTCCTGCGGCGCCGGGCCGAGGTCACGGAGGATGCCCAGGAGCGGGCGGACGTGTTCTGCGATCTGGCGGCTCTGCACCAGGAGCGGGGCTCCGCGAGCGAGGTGGTCCTCGACGCCTACCGCTCGGCCGCGGCCGCCGCGCCCCTGCATCCCGAGCGCATCGTCGAGGGGATCCGGGCCATCCTGCAGATCAACCCAGGCAGCCGGCCGGCCCTGGGGATCCTGCGCCGGGTCCACGGCGAGCTCCACCGCTGGAACGAGGTGCTCGACCTCCTCGAGGAGGAGGTCGAGCTGGCCCGGGGCTCGGACGCAGGAGAGCTGCTCTACGAGATGGGGACGGTGGAGGAGGAGCGCCTCTTCCGGCCCGACCGGGCGGTGGCGCGCTACCGGGAGGCCGTGGCGCGCGCGCCCAAGCTCGCGGCGAGGGTCGAGGAGCGGCTGCGCGCCCTCGGCCTCCCCGGCGCGCCGGCCGCGGCCGGCGCCCGACGGGCGCTGGTCGAGGTGCTGGCCGAGCAGGAGGCCTGGCCCGACCTCGAGGGGCTGCTGCAGGAGGAGCGACGCCTGGGCGCGACCGCGAAGGAACGCCAGGATGCGACGCTGGGCGTGGCGCGCATCCGTCTGGAGCGGCTGGGCGACGCCACGACCGCCCGGGACCTGCTCATCGACCTGCTCGGCGAGGACGAGGATCGGGAGGAGGCCGCCCGGGGGCTGGAGGCCGTGCTCGGCAAGCTGCCCGGCGATCCGGCGACGGTGACCGCGCTCGGCAAATTCTACAGGGATCACGGGCGATTCAATGAGCTGGTCAGCTTGCTCGAGCGCCAGCTCGAGACGGCCCCGGACTCCCGCCGGGAGGCCGCGCTGCACTACGAGCTGGGGCTGATCCTCGAGGAGCGGCTGGAGCGACGCGAGGCCGCGATGGCGCACTACCAGTCGGCCTTCCGGCTGGAGCCGGGAGAGCGCCGCTACATCGAGGCCGGCGGCCGGATCTACCGCCAGCTCCGGCGCTGGCCGATGGTGGTCCGCCTCCTCGACATCGAGCTGGGCGTGGTCCTCGAGATCGACCGCCGCCTGTCGATCCTGCTGGAGAAGGCCAGCATCCTGCGCCGGCACCTCCGGCAGCCGGTCGAGGCCTTCCTCGCCCTCTGCGAGCTGCTGGAGGAGCAGCCCGGGCACGAAGAGGCGCGCCGCGAAGCCCGCAGCCTGCTCTCCGTGGCCGAGGATCGGGAGCAGGTGCTCGAGACCCTGGCCCAGATGGGGCGCGACGACGCCCAGAGCGCCCTGGTCGCCCGCCGGCTCTCCTTGATCTCCGAGATCTTCGGCGAGGAGCCGCCCGATCTCGAGCTGGCCCTGGACGCGGCCCGCCGGGCCCAGCGCCTCGACGCCGAGGCCCCGGCGATCCAGCGGCAGCTCGAGCGGATCCTCGGCCAGCTCGGGCGCTGGCCCGAGCTGGTGGACGCCCTCTGCCGGGCCGCGGCCCGGGAGCTGGACGCGGCCAAGGAGGAGGAGCTCTGGCTCGCCGCCGGCCGGATCCTCCTCGACCGGCTGCACGACCTGCCCCAGGCCGCGAAGATCCTGCAGAAGGCCCTCGAGCTGCGCCCCGAGAACCTGGCCCTCCGGGACGAGCTGCGCAACCTGCTGGAGGAGGCGGGCGATCTGGCCGACCTGGCCGTCCTGCACCGCTTCTGCCTGTCCAGCTCCCCGGACCTCGAGGACCCGGCCCGGCGCCGGGAGCTCTTGCTCCGCTGGGCGGTCCTCGCCCAGGAGGTGGGCAAGGACCGCCAGGCCGCGAGCGAACCCTTCCGGCTCCTGCTGGCCGAGGAGCCACACCACCCGGAGGCTCTCCGCTTCTTCCGGCAGCATCTGCGGGACACGGGGCAACCGGCCGAGCTGCTGCGCCTGCTCGATCAGGCGTGGGCCAGCCACCCCGAGGCCGGGAGCGACCTGCTCGCCGAGGCCGCGGAGCTCGCCGAGACCGCGCTGGGCGACCCGGAGGGGGCGATCCAGCGCTGGTCGGCCCTCCTGCACCGGCAACCGGGGGATCTCCGGGCCCTGACGGCGCTCGAGCGGCTGCTGGGGAAGAGCCAGCGCTGGGAGCAGCTCCTCGAGCTGCAGCTCGCGCAAGCCAAGCAGCTCGCCGGCTCGCAAGAGCGCGCCGCCCTGCTGCGACGGGCCGTGACCTCGGTGCGCGAGCTGGGCGGCGACCCGGGGCAGGCCGAGGCGGTCTGCCGGGAGCTGCTCCAGGTGGCCCCCGAGGACTCGGGGGCGCTCGAGGTCCTGGGCGAGCTGCTCGAGGTGCGCAGCCGCTGGGAGGAGCTCGCGGCCAACCTCGCCCGCCGCGCCAGCCTGGCCCGGGAGATGAAGACCCGGGCCGAGCTGCTGCGGCGGCGCGCCGCCCTGCTCTCCCGCCGCCTGGGCCAGCACGACGAGGCCCTGCGCGACCTGGAGCAGGTGCTCGACCTCTTCCCGGAGGACCGGGCCGCCCTGGAGCAGTCCCGGGAGATCCTGGGCCAGCTCGGGAGGTTCGACGAGCTGCTCCGGATCATGGAGAGCCAGGCGGCGCTCGTCAGCAGCCCCGAGGCTCGAACCGGCCTCCTGCGCGAGATGGCGCTCCTCGCCGAGGAGCAGGCCCGCCTCCCGGAGCAGGCCATCGGGCTCTGGCAACGGCTGCTCGCGAGCCGCCCGGGCGACCAGGAGGCCCTGGCGGCGCTGGCCCGGCTGCACGAGGCGCGGGAGGACTGGCCGAGCCTCGTCACGGTGCTGCAGCGGCAGCTCGACGTGCTCCCCGACGCCGAAAGCCGGATCTCCCTGCTCGCCCGGCTGGGGCAGGTCTACCAGGAGCGGCTGGAGGACCACGAGCGCGCCCAGCACGCCTGGCAAGCGGTCCTGGACCTCGACCCCGAGGACGGCCAGGCCATCGCCCGGCTCCAGGCCCTCTTCGACGCGCGGCAGGACTGGGTGCGCCTGCTCGAGGTGCTCGAGCGCCGGATCCGGCTGGAGGTCGACCCGGCCGAGGCCGCCACGCTGCTGCAGCGCCGCGCGACCATCCTCGAGACATCCCTCGGCCGCCCCCGCCAGGCGATCCAGGCCCTCGAGGAGGCCCGCGAGCGAATCGCCAGTGATCCCGCCACGTTGCGACCCCTGCGGCGGCTCCTGCTCTCCCAGGGCGAGTACCGGCGCGCCGTCGACACCATCGAGGAGGAGCTGGCCCCGAACACCTCCACCCAGGCCGTGGAGCTCTGCCTGCAGGCGGCCGAGATCTGGCGGAGCCAGATCAAGGAGCCCCAGGGAGCGATCCTCTGGTATCGACGCGTGCTGCAGCTCGCGCCCGGTCACGGCGAGGCGCTGCAGGCGCTGCGTACCTTGTACCGGCGGCTGGCCGACCTCCCCGCGCTGGAGGGAGTCGTCGAGGCCCAGCTCGCGCAGGCGAGCGCAGTCCCCGAACGGTTCGGCCTGCTGCTGGAGCTCGGGAAGATCGCCCTCGAGAAGAACGACCCGGAGCAGGCCTTCCTCCGCTTCCGTCAGGCCCACCAGCTCTCGCCGACGCAGCCCGAGGCCCTCACGGCCATTCGCCGCCTCGCGGAATCCCACGGCCTGCCCGAGCGGCTGCTCGAGGTGCTCCAGTGGACGATGGTCAAGTCGAGCCAGCCCGAGGAGAAGCTCGTGCTGCTCGCCGAGATCGCCGAGATCCAGGAGCAGCGGCTGGCGGACCCGGTCCGGGCCCTGGCGACCTACCGCCTGGCCTTCTCGCTCCAGCCGGCGCAGGCTCCCTTGCTCGCCGACATCGAGCGGCTCGCGCGCCAGACCGGGCAGTGGTCCGTCCTGCTCGAGGCGCTGCTGCTGTACCTGCGCACCCGGCGGCGGGTCGCCGAGCGGATCGACGTCCACGTCCGGCGGGCGGCCGTCATGGAGCACGAGCTGGCCGACCCGGCCGCGGCCGCGGCGGAGCTGCGACAGGCGTTCGCCCTCGACCCGGCCAGCGAGCGCGTGCGGCGGGAGATCGAAGGGCTGGCCGAGCGCTCCGGCGACTGGCAGCCGCTGCTCGAGGTCTACGGGGAGCTCCTCGACCGGGTCGAGAACCTCAGCGCCCAGACCTTGCTCTTGCAGCGGATCGCCCGCGTGCAGGAGGTCCACCTGGGCGACCCCACGGCGGCCCTGGAGGCTCTCCGGCAGGCCTTCCTCCTGGATCCCCTGATGGAGCAGGTCGAGAGCGATCTCAACCGTCTCGGCCAGGCGACGGCCTCCTGGCCCTTGCTGCTGCAGACCTACGAGGAGGCGATCCGCCGGACCGCCGAGCCCCGGGTCCGCGCCCGCTTCCTGTTCCGGCTCGCCGAGATCCGCGAGATCCCCCTCCAGGATCCCGCCGGCGCGGGCGCGTCCTACCGTGAGGCGTTCTGCGTGGATCCCCGGAGCGAGCGCGCCGCCAGCGAGCTGCAGCGCCTGGCCGCCCAGACCCCCGGAGGCTGGGAGCACCTGCTGGAGCTCTTCGCCGAGACGGCCGAGCGCAGCCCCTCGGGCGATGTCGAGGTCGCGCTCCGCCGCCGGTGCCTGCGGATCATCGAGGAGGAGCTGGGCCAGCCCTCGCTGGCGGTGCCGCACCTGCTGCGGCTGTGGGAGCTGGAGGAGGCCAACGAGGACGAGCTCCGGCGGCTCACCCTGCGGCTGCGGGAGGAGGGCGCCTGGGAGAAGCTGCTGCAGGTCCACGGCTCGCTCCTCGCCCGGACCAGCGACCCGGCCCGACGCCTGGGGCGCCTCTTCCAGATCGCCCACATCCAGGAACAGAGCGGCGCCGACCCACGCGCGACCCTGACCACCTTGCAGACGATCCTCCAGGAGGCTCCGGGCAACCTCGAGGCCCTGCGGGCCCTGGCCCGGCTCCAGCAGAGCCTGGGCAACGGCGAGCAGGCGATCGCGGCGATGGAGGAGGAGGCGACCCGCCTCGACGACCCCGCGGCCCGCGCCGGGCTCGGACAGCGGGTGGCGCAGCTCTGGGACCGGCTGGGGCGCCCCGACCGAGCCGCCCGCCGCCTGCTGCAGATCCTCGGCGAGGACCCCGAGCACGCCGGCGCGGCCGCGGACCTCGAGGCCCTGTACCTGCGAGAGGGCAACTGGGAGGACCTGCTCGAGCTCCTGGAGAAGCTCGCCGACCGCTCCCGACAGCGCGAGCAGCGGCTGGCCCACCTCGGGCGGATGGCCGGGATCGCCTGGGAGCGGTTCGAGAACCGCAAGCGGGCGGTCCGCTGCCTGACGCGCATCCTCGAGGAAGACCCCGGCAACTTGCCGGCGCTCGAGCGGATGGCCGCGTACTACCGGGAGGAGCGACGCTGGGGCGACCTGCTCGAGATCCTCGAGCGACAAGCGGCGAACACCAACGATCTCGGGGCGTTACTGAAGCTGCTGCTGGAGATCGGGGAGATCCAGAAGGAGCGGCTGTTCTCCCGCAAGCGGGCCGTCGAGGCCTTCGAGCGGGCCCTGGTGATCGCACCCCGCGACGACCGCCTGCTGGCTCCCCTCGACGAGCTGTACACGGAGCTCGAGGACTGGCCGAACTGCGCCCGCATCCGCCGCCTGCGGAGCCAGAGCGCCCTCGGTACTCCCCAGGCCGGGCTGCGGCTGCTCGCCCAGGCCGAGGTAGAGCTCAGCCACGGTGAGGACGGCCGCGAGGCCGCCGCGACGCTGCGGGCGGCCCTGGAGGCCGATCCGGGGCTGCGTTCGCAGCTCGTCCAGTGGCGCGAGCGGTTCGCGACCGGCAAGGACCGTCAGGCCCTGCTGGTCCTGCTGGGCGTCGAGGAGGCCACCGCCTCCCAGGCCGAGGAGAAGGCCGCGCTGCTCTGCGAGATGGGCCGCCTCGCCGAAGAGGAGAAGGACCAGGCCCGGGCCCTCGAGCTGTACCGCAAGGCCCTGGCCTCCCGGCCCGGCCACCTGCCCGCGCTCGCGGCCCTGACCGCCCTGCACCGCGCGGCCGGCGAGTGGCGGGAGGTCGATCTCTACCTCGGCCGGACCATCCGGCTGCTCAGCGGCGCGGACGGTCCCCGGGAGCCATCCCTGGCCGCCGGCGCCGAGGAGGCGCGGCCCCGCCTGACCGATCTGCTCCTCGACTGGGCCCGGGTCGCCCTGCTCTTGCGGGAGCGGGGCATGGCGGTTTCCCGCCTGGTGCGTCTCCTGGAGCTGGCCCCCGACCACCGGACCGCCCGGAAGCTGCTCGCGGAGCTGCACTTCGAGGATGCTCGCTGGGAGGCGGCCGAGGCCTCCCTGCGCCGGCTGCTCGCGGCCGAGGGAGGGGGGACGACGGACCCCGAGGCCCCGACCTGGAGCTACCGGCTGGGGCGTTGCCTGGAGGCGACGGATCGACCCGCCGAGGCTGCAGACGCCTACCGCGAGGCGATCCGGCTGGATCCGGACCACCCCGACGCCCCGCCGCGGCTGATCGCCTGCCTCACCCGGCTGGAGCAGTGGGAGGAGACCGGGCGCGCCATGGAGCGGCTGCTCTCCCGCACCGGTGGGGTGGAGGCACGCTACGAGCTCCTCGTCGAGCTGGCCCAGCTCCAGGCCGAGCGGCTCGGCCAGCGCCAGGCCGCGCTGGCGCGGCTCGAGGAGGCCTGGCGCCTGGATCCCCAGGATCCACGGGCACTTCGCCGCCTCCTCGCCTTGCTCGCGGGGAGCCAGGAGTATCCCCGCATCCTGTTGCTGGCCGCGGATCTCGCCGGTGCGACACCCGACCCGGCCGAAGCCCGCCGGCTGCACCTCTTGCGCGGGCGGATCCTCCTGGAGCAGCTCCGGCGGCCCGACGCCGCGGCCGAGGCCTTCCGGCTGGTGCTGCACTCCAACCCCCACGACAGCGAGGCGGTGGAGCTGCTGGTCCGTGCGCTCGAGCAGCACGGCGAGTGGGCCGAGCAGGCTCGCATCCTGCTGGAGCACGAGACCCGCCTGGAGGCCGACGGCTCCCCGGTGCCCCTCGCGATCCGCCTCTCCCTGGCCACGCTCCTCGCGGAGCGCCTCGGGCAGCCCGAGGAGGCGGCCCGCGTCATCGAGCGCGCCCAGCGGGGCCACCCCGGATCGGCCGAGGTCTGGCGGGCCCGCGCCGCGCTGCTCGCGACCCAGCCCCAGCGGGAGCACGAGCTGGTGGATGCGCTGGAGCGAGCGCTGGAGCTCGAGCCGAACCACGTGCCGACCCAGCACCGGCTGCTGCAAGCCCTGCTGCGGGCGGGAGAGCGCGGCCGAGCCTTCGTCCAGGCGGAGCTGCTCGCCTTCCTGCAGCTCGCGACCCCCGACGAGGTGCGGCTGCTCGAGGAGCTCCGGCCCTACCCCGCCGAACGCGAAGACCTGCCTCTGAGCGACTGGCTCCAGTCCGACCTGCTCGCGGACCCGCCCCTCGCCGGGCCCGTGACGACCCTCCTCGAGAGGCTGCTGGTCGACGCGCCGACCCTGCTGACCGGCCTGCCGGCGCGGCCCGGCGCCCCCACCGGCGAGATGCTGGGCCCCGGGAGCCAGCATTCGCTCTTCCTCCGCCTGCAGGAGGTCCAGCAGCTCCTCGGGCTGTCACGCCGGGAACTGCTCCTGCAGCCCGGCAGCGAGCGGACGGTGGATCCGTTGCCCGGCGAGCCGCCGACCCTGCTCGTCGGCGACCCCCTGCTGCGCGGGCTGTTCCGCCGGGAGCAACGCTTCCATCTCGGGCGCGGGCTCGCCCTCACCGTGCGCCCGTGCTTCCTCGCCCGCACCCTCTCCGAGGCGGAGGGTGAACAGTTGCTGGCCGAGCTGGCCGGTCGCGCCTGGACGGGTGCGGCGACCTCGCTGGCCGGGTGCCGGGAGCAGCTCGCCGCGAGCCTGCTCGAAGGTCCGGCCCTGCTGACCTCGTTGACGGAGCTGGCGCAGACGATCCCGCCCGGGTCCTTCGCCCGCTGGCAGCAGGCCGTCGAGGACTGGGCCTGCCGGATCGGCACGGTGCTGGCAGGGGACATCGGCGTCGCCTTGAAGGCCCTGCGGGCCGAGACCGGAGGCGATCGCCGGCGAGCCCTGCGGGAGATGGACGGGCTGCAGGACCTCACCCGTCGCTCGCCCCGGGCCCGGAGCCTGCTGACCTGGATCCGGGGCAGCCGCTACCCCGCGCTGCTGCTCGCTCTCGCCGCGCGGCGCACGGAGGGGTCCGGGGAGCGACCCACCCCCCTCCGGACGCGACCGCTGCCGGATCCGCCGTGGCCGGGCCCGACGACGCCAGCGCCCGAGGCGCAACCCCCGGAACCCCTGGCCGACGAGCCCGCACCGGCGAAAGAGACCGCACCGACGGCCGAGAGCACGCCGGGCCCCGCCCGGACCACCTCGTCGGACCGCGCCAAGAAGCCGCGTGCACCGCGCCGGAAGCCGACCAAGAGCGTCCCGGACGAGGTCCCGGTCAGCAAGGCCGAAGCTCCGGCCAGTGAGCCCCGCGGAACGCGCAAGCGGGCGAAACGGGCAACGGCCGCGACTGGTGTCCGCGACAAGAAATGAGGTACAAGATGAGGATCGACCCAGGAACCGTCGAGGAGACGCCACGGCAGCAGACAGCAAGCAGGGCGTAAAGGACCATCAGCCGCCCGTTTTCTAGGAGGAAACCTCCCGGAAGTGACCAGCGGGTAGACAAAAAGGACCATTTCCCTTGTCCTCCCCGCGGGCAGGCTGATACAGTGCTGGCAGTCCGACAGCGAGTCCACTGGTGCCCATGGGGATCCACCGCCTCCAGGTGAGCGAGACGCGATGACGAAGCTCATGATCAGCCCCCGCCCCGACCTCTCCGGCCCCCCCCTGGGACTCGAGGAGGTGCTCCTGCTCCTCCTCGTCGACGGTGCGCAGGACGTCGAGGAGCTGCTCGACGAGCTGCCCTGCCCGCGTGCGCGCGGGGAGGCGGCCCTCCAGTACTTGCGACACAGCGGCTATCTGCTCGACCCCGGCTCGGCCCCGCCGCCGCCCTCACCCGCGGAGGGTCCCGAGCTCGGCTTCCGCCTCGACAAGCCGCCCCGCGAGCTGATGGATGCCTGCCCGCGCCTCTCGGGCGCGACCGATCCCGCCAAGGTCGCGACCAGCGTGGAGGAGTACTACCTGCTCAGCCGGATCGACGGCTTCACGCGGGTCGAGAACCTGCGCAGCCTCGCCAACCTGACCATGGACCGGCTGGTGCTGGCCTTGCTCAAGCACCACCGGCTCGGCACCCTGTCCTTCGACGAGCCCCTGGAGCGAGGGCTGCTCGCGGCCTTGCACAAGAGCCTCGAGACGCAGGAGCCTCGCCGGCGCCCGGCCAGCGTCGACCTCGCCCTGCGGCGGCTGCTGGCCGATCCGGTGATGGCCTGGAGCCTGTCCGGCGTCGTCCCCGAGCTGCGGGAGGCCCCCGCGGTCGAGGCCGCCCGACGCTCCCTGTCCAACGACGAGTGCCTGGTCCTGGCACGGGTCAACGGCTCCACCGCGGTGGCCGAGATCATCAAGAGCAGCGAGCGCCCCAAGGAGGACACCCTCGACGTCCTGTTCGGCCTCTTCGGCAAGCGGGTCATCACCCTGAAGAACCTGCCCGCGACCCCGGCTCGCCCCTTGCCTCCGCCGGATCCGTCCCGGGCGAAGGGCGGCCGGACCGAGGGCGCGAGCCGGGAGCCAGCCGTGCCGACGGCGCCCGCTCCCGACGCCGGCCCGCCAGAGCCGCCCGCGGCGGCCCCCCCGGTACCAGCGGGGCCACCACCCAAGGTGCTGCGCTATGTCGTCCCCCTGCCCCCCGGCGTCAGCGAGGAGCGGACGCCGAAGCCACCTTCGCCGCCCCGGACGACCACGCCCCCGCCGACTCGCCTCCCCCTCGTCCGGCGCACCGTATCCCGGGCCGCGACGGCCCCTCCGGGCGCGCCGCGGCCGCTGACGAGCGAATCCCCTGCGCCCGCCGCGGCCCCCGAGGGAGCGGCGAGCAAGCTCCCGGCCACGCCGGAGCAGACCCCGAGCGGTCTCCCCGCGGCCGACGCGGCCACGCCCGCGGCGGCCACGGCCACGACTCCCGCGACCGGCACTCCCGACGCACCGTCCCCACCGGCTCCGGCCGACGTGACCCTACCGGTGGACGGCGCCCCGGCTCCCGCCGCGCCCGCGGCGACCGCCCCGGCTCCCGCCGCGCCCGCGGCGACCGCCCCGGCTCCCGCCGCGCCCGCGGCGCCACCCGACGTGGCCACCCGGACGATCACGGCCATCCCGGAGGCGCTCATCGAGACCGAGCCGACCGTGGCGGCAATCCCCTTGCCGCTCGACGACGAGGAGCCCCCCCCACCCCTCGACGGCTCCTTGCCGGCGGAGCAGCACGGAGCCACGGCGGAGCCCGCGCAGCCGGGCATCCCGCTGGAGGACCTGGAAGAGGGCGCGGACCGCGCGTCGCCGCTCCCGCCCACGACCGCGTCGACCTCCTCGCCGCCGACGATCCGCCCGCCGCAACACGGCGATCCGGCGGCCGCCCCGCGCCGGCAAGCGAGCCCGCGGCCGACCTCCGCGACCACCGAGCGGCTCGCGACCGGGCAGGTCACGGGGCGAAGCGGCGTCCTGATCCCCCCGGCGCCGGCCGCCGCGAGCAGCTCGACCTCCCCGGGAGCCGGCGGGCCGAGCGCGCCCGCCGCCCCACCGGCCGCCGCCGAGCGGGCCGTGCTCGTCCCGCCACCGCCCGGAGCCCCCGCCACGCCCGCCGAGACGCTCCCGCCGCTACCGACGCGCCCCCGGCCCCCCTCGCTCCTCGAGCGAAGCAGCCCGGGCCTCGCGGACACCACGATCCTCACCGGCGCCGGCGGCCCCCTCGCGGGCGCGCTCCCCGCGACCACCCCCTCGTCCCGGGCCGGACAGCTCCCCGAGCCCCTGCTGGCCGGCGAGCCGGATCCCGGCTGGGAGCAGCGCTGGGGAGCCGTACCCGCAGCGGGAGACCTGGCCGACCGGTCCTTCGCGGTGATCCACAGCCACATCGCCGGCGTCAGCGCCACGGGGATCTTCCACGTCCGGCGAGGTGTCGCGGACCGTACCTTCTACTACCTGCGGGGGATCCCCGTCTTCGCGGTCTCGAACGTCGCCCAGGAGAGCCTGGGGAGCGTGCTGTGGCGAGCCAACTTGATCGCCCGCGAGGCCTACCTGGAGCTGGAGCGGCTGGTGCACGCCTCCCCCACTCCGGCCTGGCAGATCCTCCAGAGCCTGCTCCACCTGGTCCCGGACGAGGTCGAGCAAGCGCAAGCGCTCCAGTTCCAGGCGATCTTCGCCCGCGCCCAGACCCTCAACACCGGGGAGTACTGGTTCGTCGGCAAGCGGAGCCTGCCACCCGACGTCCCCGTGCTGCAGCTCGACGCCATGCAGGGCAGCCCGGGCGCGGGACAGGCCCTGGGGGGCGGCTTCCTCCGGCCCAGCGGCTTCGGGCCCTACGCGGGTGGACCCCTCCCAGGGGGGACTCCGGCGGCGGGGACCCCCATCCCCCCGGGCATGGCCGCCTACTACGGACAGCCGGCCGGTGGGCTGCCGCCGGCGGTCAACCTGAGCCAGTCCCTGGCCACGACCCTCCCTGGCGTCTACGCCCTGCCGCAGGCTCCGGGGAGCCTCCCGGGCATGGTGCCGCAGCCGCCGCCAGGCTTCTTCCCCCCGGCCGCCGCCTACCCAGCCGCGGCGCCCGTCGTCCCCCAGACGACCCCGGCCGCGGGCCTCGCCACGCCCAGCTCGGCCTCGGACAGCGGGCTGCTCGCGATGGCCGCGCCCAGCGGCTCGTCGACCACGGACGGGCGCTCGATCACCTCCCTGCTCTCGCCGCCGGAGGGTGCGAGCGGCGAGCGCCCCATCGGCGACCGCAGCGTCACGACCGAGCTCCTCGCCCCCAAGGAGAAGCCGACCGACATCCCCCTTTTCGTCCGCAACCGCCTGGATTTCTTCGGGTTCATCCCCAAGCCCCGACTGGACCTGGTCCGCAAGCTGAAGCTCGGCAACCGGGAGATGCGCCTGATCGAGGCGCTGGGCGAGGGGACCCGGCGGATCCGCGAGCTCCTCGCCATCTCGAGCCTCGGCCGGAGCAAGTCCGAGGAGTTCATCGTCGCCCTGTACACCAAGGGCTACCTCGAGATCACCGAGGAGCAGCCCGTGAAGGACGAGCAGGCCGAGACCCTGGACACGATGCGCAAGTATCTGGTGCGGCTCGAGAAATCCGACCATTTCGAAGCCCTCGACATCCACCCCTCGGCCACGGTCGGCGACATCGAGAAGGCGTACCAGCTCCTGATCGCACGCTACGACGAGAAGAAGTTCCAAAACGCCTCACCCGAGATGCAGCGCAGCGCCAAGGGGTTGCGCAACCGCATCCAGAAGGCCTACGACGTCCTCAAGGAGAAGGAGACCCGCCAGCAGTACCGGCTGAAGACCTACGGCGAGCTCAAGGTGCGGATGTACGCCGACGTGCAGTACAAGAAGGGAGACAACTTCCTCTTCTGGCGCAACAACCCGTGGGAGGCCAAGCCGGTCTTCGAGTCGGCCTTCGACCTGATGCCCTCCGAGGGCCTGTACGTCGCGCTCTGGGGATACGCCACCTACCGCTCCGACCCGACCGTCAAAGAGGCGATCAAGGAAGGCTGGGGCATGGTCCAGGAAGGGATCCGCATGTCCCCGAAGAGCCCACACGTCTACGGTGTGGCCGCGCGCTTCGAGATGGACCGGACCAACCTCTCCCAGGCCCGGGACCTGCTCAAGAAGGCGCAGCAGCGCTGTACCAACCCGCAGATGTTCAACCAGATCGTGGCCGCGTACCAGCTCCAGGACCTGGTGCGCGGCTCGGCTGGCGCGGGCGAGGAGCAGTAGCCGGGGCGCGCGCCGGGCGCCCCGACGATCCCTGCCCCTCTCCCCGGGCTCCTCCCCGTTGACAGGTCGACACCGCCGCGAGTAAAGGCGGAGAGTCGCAATCCGTCCTGCCCACGGGCAACCAGGGCGGAACCCCGCGACGCAGCCAGAGAGGTGCTGCTTGGCCATCGAGGAGAAGAGCATCCCCCAGCCGACCGGGTCTGCCGAGGCCGCCGGCACGTCTGCAGGTGCCGGCACGCCACGCGGGTCACGCCTCCCCGGCTGGCTCGACCCGCTGGTGCTGGTGATCGCCGCGGCGTTGGTGCTGCTCCCCCGGCTGGGCGACTATGGCCTGCACGACCCCTGGGAGACCCACTACGGCGAGGTCGCCCGCAACATGCTGGAGTCGGGCGACTGGATCTCCCCCTGGTGGGGCTCCTACTGGCCCGAGGGCCCCCCCTGCGCCAAGGACGCGGACTGCCCGGCCGACAACGTGTGCCGCAACATCCGCGCCGAGTACCTGCCCCACCAGGCGACCTGCCGCCCGAAGGACGTCAACCGCGAGGGAGAGTACTTCTTCTCCAAGCCCGTGCTCAGCATGTGGCTGATGGCGCTGGGCATGGCCGTGGCGGGGGTGAACGAGTGGGGCGTGCGCCTGCCCTTCACCCTGCTCTCCCTGCTCGCCCTGCTCGCGGTCTGGGCCATGACCCGCCGGCTATTCGGCCGCAGGGAAGCGCTGGTCGCTGCTCTGCTGCTGCTCGCCACACCCTTGTACTTCCTCATCTCCCGGCAGGCGGTCACGGATGGTCCTTTCGTCACACTGATGACCATCGGCATCTGCCTGTTCCTGCTCGCCCGCTTCGGCCCGGACGAACCGCCCCCCCGCTGGCTGCGCTGGGCCTTCATCGTCGTGCTCGGCCTCCTGGTGATCCCCCAGGCCCTCTTGCTGGCCACCAGTCTGCGGGTCTACATCCGGACCAGCGGGTTCAAGATCCTCGTCGGCGCCTTCCACGGCGGGGCCTACCTGATCCTCCTCGGACTGCTGATCCGCTGGGCCTACCGGAGCCAGAGCACCCGCCAGCTCCTGCTCTGGGCGTTCTACGCCGCGATCGGCCTCGCCTCGCTCGCCAAGGGGCTGCTCGGGGTCGCGCTGCCGGGGGCCATCATCCTCCTGCACCTGATCGTCACCTGGGACTTCAAGCAACTGCGGCGCCTGGAGATCCCCCGGGGCTCCCTGGTGTTCGCGGTGGTGGCCTTCCCCTGGTACGGCGCCATGTTCGCCCGCCACCTGACCGCCTTCTTCGACCGCTTCTTCATCCACGATCACTTCAAGCGCCTCGCCCAGGGCGTGCACCACCTCGACGAGGGCGGCTTCGAGTACGTCACCCGCTGGCTCGGCCTGGGCACCTTCCCCTGGCTCGGCTTCTTGCCCGCGGCCCTGATCTGGGCCGCAGCCGGCGTGGCGGGCCGGCGCCTGCTCGCCCCGCCCTCCGGGACCACCCCGCCGTCCGCCGACGAGCCGTCGACGCGCCGGGCGGTGAAGCTGTTCTTGCTCCTCTGGGTGCTCGTGCCCGCGACGCTCTTCGCCCTGTCGTCCACCAAGTTCCACCACTACGTCTTCCCCATCGTGCCGCCGGCGATGCTGCTCGTCGGACTCTTCCTCCACCGGCTCGCCGGGCTCGAGCGCCGGGGCGCCCTGCTGCTCGCGGCCGTGCTGCTCGTCGCCCTCGGCATCAACGGCCTGCTGGCGAGCGATCTGGCCCTGGAGCCACGTCGGCTGGTCAACCTGTTCACGTACAAGTACGACCGGGAGTGGCCGGGCGAGCTGGACTATGCCCCGTTCTTGACCCTGCTCGGCCTGGCCGCCTCCTTGCCGCTGCTGTGGTGGCTCGGTCGAGAGGTCTCCCGGCCCCTGGGGCTGGTCCTCGCTGGCCTGCTCGGGGGCGTCGCCGCGCTCCTCCCCCCAAACCTCCTGCCCCTGCTCGAGCTGCTCGAGGAGACGCTGGCCTGCTCGCCCGAGGCGCTCCGCGGCGGGGCGCGGGGAGCAGCCGGCCTGATCGTGTTCGTGCTCGCCGCGGTCCCCTGCCTCCGCCGGTCCGATCGCCCGGGACGACTGACGCCGCTGACCATCGGCGTGATCCCCTTGCTGTTGCTGGCTTTGGGCTTCGGGATCTGGTCCCAGGTCGAGTACATGTACCAGCTCAGCAACCGCTGGAGCCAGGCCGCGATCTTCGGCGCCTACCGCGCCGCGTGCACCCGCCAGCAGCCCATCGAGCTCGACATGGCCGGGTATCCCCGCTGCACCGAGGACGTGGCGGCCTACAAGATGAACTGGCGAGGGGAGACCTTCTACTCGCGCAACAAGGTGCTGCCGTTGCTGTCCGACACCGAGTCCCGCTACTTCCTGCGCAGCGAGGCCGGGAAGCGACGCTTCTTCCTGATCGTCGAGCGCTCACGGCTGCAGAGCCAGTTGCGACCGCTGTTCACGGCCGACCGCTGGAAGAAGGTCCGGACGGTCTGCCAGGGGAACACCAAGTTCCTCCTCCTGGAGATCCCCCCGGCGAGCTGACCCGGCCGCCGAGAGAGCCCCGGCGGCACGGACAGCCTGCTCTCTTTTCGATTGACCATGGCGGTCGCAGCCGAGTAAAGTCTTCGAGACTCCGAGTGTTCCGAGTGCGTTCCCTCCGGATCGTGCTAGAGCACCATGGCCTTGGGATGGGAGGCAGGGGTGGCGGACCGCTACGATGTGATCATCATCGGGGCGGGGCTCATCGGGAGTAGCATAGCCTGGCGGTTGGTGAACAAGGGCTGCAAAGATGTAGCCCTGCTCGACATCGATCTGGCGGGGCTGTTCTCCTCCTCCGAGCTCGGTGCCGGTGGTGTGCGAGCCACCTGGGGACGCGGCGTCGACCTCGATCTGGCCCGAGCCTCGCTCGATTTCTACGAGACCATCCGCGAAGAGGTCGGCTTCCGGCAGCGGGGCTACCTCTGGCTCCACGACGGGAGCACCTGGCCGACGGTCGCCAACAACCCGCGGCTCCGGCACCGCACCCACGAGGTGCAGCTCCTCACGACGGCCGAGCTCCAGCAACGCTTCCCCGAGATCGACAAGGTCGAGGGGCTGCTCGGCGCGACCTTCTCCCCCAAGGACGGGCTGGTCAACGCCAACCTGCTCAAGCAGTACTACCGGGCCCGGGCCAAGGCCGGGGGCGCGACGCTCCTCGACCACCACATGGTCACCGGGGTGCAGGTGGTCTCGTCGACGGAGATCGCGCTCCAGGTCGCCACGTTCGAGGCCGAAGAGGACGCCGAGGAGGACGTGGAGGAGATCTACACCTCCCTGAAGCCGCCGGCCGAGGCCAGCGAGCGGGTCCTCCGCTGCACCACCCTGATCAACGCCACCGGCGCCTGGGGCGGCACCGTCGCCGCCCACCTCGGGGACACGCCGCCGATCCGCCCGGTCCGTCGGCAGATCAGCCTGGTCTACAGCCGGGATGCCAACCTGCGGGGGTACGGGATGATCGTCGTGCCGGGCGGGCTGTACTGCCACCCGGAAGCAGGCCACACCCTCTGCGGCTGGCGCGACCCCACCGAGAAGGAAGGCTTCTCGTTCAAGTACGGGAACCAGAGCTACTTCCTCAAGGAGATCCTGCCCCGCCTCTCGTCACGGATCTCGGGGTTCGAGCGCACCCGCCACATGGGCGGCTGGACCGGCCTCGTGGCCGAGACGCCCGACGGCTCGGCCGTGATCGGGCAGGTGCCGGATCATCCGAACATCTACGAGGCCATCGGCTTCGCCGGCAAGGGGGTCACCCAGTCCTACGCCGCCGGGGTCTGCGTCGCGGACCTGGTGCTCCACGGCCGCTACCTGGAGCTGGACGCCTCCCCCCTCAGCCGCAAGCGCTTCGAGGCCGGCGGCACGCCGCTCGAGGACGATGCGCTGATCCTCTGATCCGCCCCCCCCGCCGTCGCTACCCGATTCCGCCGAACCCCGGCGCCTGCAGGCCGGCCTCGGACCCCTGCAGGGCTGTACGACAGCGTGGTCGCTCAGCGAGCGCGGTAGCGATCCCGCTCCGCGGCCCAGTCCGCGGCGTTCCCTCCCCGGAGCCGCTCGAGCTGGATCGTCTCCCGCAGCGAGGGAGCCGGCGCGAGCACCAGCCACTCCTCGACCGTGGCCCGGACGATGCCGTGGAGCTCCCCTTCGGGACGCAGCAGGACCAGGGCCCGCCGCTGCAGCTCGACCCCGCCCAGGGCAGGATCGGCGCCCCGCCAGATCGCCTCCAGCTCGAGGAGCGGCTCGACGTCGCGCGCGCAGCTCACGCAGGGCTGCTCCCCGGGCGGGCTCGCGGGGGCCACTCCCCCCCGGACGGCCCGGAGCGCGAAGCTCTGCATCGGCAAGGCGGGCTGGCGACCGATCAGCTCCACGAGCAGATCGGGGAGCCGCTCCCAGCGCCAGGCCGCCGGAGCGATCCGCAGCTTGCGCTCCGACCAGGTCCCGGGGCCGACGACCAGCAGCTCCAGCTCGAGCCCTGTCGCTCCGCTGGCCAGACAGCGCAGGGTCACCTGGACGCGGCGGGCCTGCTCGTGGACCCGGAAGACCACCCAGTCCCCGACCGCCGGGGAGATGGGGGCCCGGCCGAGCAGCGCGCTGGGGGGCGGCGGCTCGGGGGTCGGCCCGAGCACCTCGCGACTCGGAGGCCGCTCGGGAGGCTCCTCGTCGAGGAGGGACGGGCCGTCGAGGAGGGACTCGTCCTCGGGCGGCGGCGGCAGGCTCTCGCCCACGGCCAGGGACAGGCCGAGGGCCCAGGTCCCGAGCCCCCCGAGGAGGAGGATCAGCCGGCCTGGCCGCGGTGCGCAGCCAGAGCTCATCCCGTCCTGCTCCGGGCGTCGGTAGGGATCTCGCCAGCAGTCACGGCGCCCTCGACAGGAGTGTCGAGAGAAGCGGCAGGGTGAGGAGGATCACGAGGAGGACGAACGGGCCGGATCGCAGGCCTTGGCTGGCCAGGATCGGCTGGCAGTCGGCAGTGCGGAGCGCGGCACGCCGAGCCGGCGATCAGGCGGCAGCGGCGTGCTTGTTCAGCTCCGACTGGGCCATGTAGAAGAAGGCCGGGGCGAAGACGAGCGCGATCACGAAGAGCATGCCTGCACCCTTCTCACCCTTGGAGAGAGCCTCGATGGCCTTGGCATACTTCCACATCGCGATGAAGTTAAGGATGGGGATGAACATGTACAGCAGCATCATACCGGCGCTCGTCTCCAGCGCGCCCTTCTCGTTCAGCTCCTTGGACGTGGCGAAGTACCAATAGAGGGCGTAGATGCCGCAGGTGATCATCGTGAAGAGGATGACGAGGATGGGGTTACGCTCCTTGACCATGGTGTTCCTCCCGAAGACTCAGGTTGCTTCCCCGAAATCGAGGTGGCGACACGTTACCGCAGATCGTCCCCTTCGCCAAGGGGTCTGGTAGAAAAAGCCGCTGCTCGACGGTGGCAACGCGCGTGACTCTGCCTCGGCGAGGCCGGTGTCGTCACTCGCCCAGCTTGTACCAGCGGCCGAGCACCTCGATGATCTTCTCGGCTTGCTTGGCGCTCGAGATGTTGAACTTGCTCTGGTACTTGTACTCGCCGCTCTTCTTCTGGAAGCGCTGGATGCGGACCTTGGGCTCGCTCCACTCTTCCGCGTTGCGCGAGCGTTCCTGGTAGAGGTACATCACGGTGGCCCAGGCCCCCGTGGTCAACACCTCCCGCTCGAGCTCGCGCACCAGCTCTTTGCCATCCTGCTCGAAGGCGATCGACAGCTCGTCTCGCTCGCTCACGGCACACCTCCTGGTTTCCTGGGCACCCAAGGTGCCATCGCCGGGAGGTGTGGTCAACCAGAGACTGGGGCTCCCGGGTTGACCCGCGGCGCAGCAGTCGTGGTATGGTCCCGAGCAGCGCGGCCGGTGGAACCGGCGGGACGCGATACGGCCGTCCCCGCTGCCTCGGCGGGGTCCGGCGAAGAGGGCCGTCACCAACCAGGAGCAAGGAACAGTGGAGCTGGAGACCGTCGAATCCTCGGTGCGCCTACCCGAATCTGCGCCCGCCCCCCTGGGGGTGTTGCTGATCACCTCGCGAGTGGCACCCGGCGGTGTCCAGCCCCGGGACTACGGCGACGCACCCGCGACGCTGCGCGAGAAGCTGTCGCAGGCCGGCGCGACCGTGAAGGTGATCGAGGGTGCGGACTACGACGCGACCCTCGACGCGCTAGGGACGGGGCGCTTCAACGTCCTGCTGTACCTGGGCCAGGGCGGGGTGGCGCGCAACCGCTGCATCATCATCATGGAGAACCCCGCCCGGCCGGCCGGCGATCAGCTCGACGCCGGCTGGATGTTCGACCTGTGCATGGGAACGAACCTGAAGCTGCTGCTGCTCGCGGCGCCCCACACCGCGGGCAGCCCGAGCGCGGACACATCCATCGCCCGGGAGGTCGTGGCCGACACCGAGATCGCGCTGGCGGCCGGCTTTCATGGCGACGCACCGACCGAGGCGATCCTCCAGTTCACCGAACGGGTCGTGGCCCATCTGGGCGCGGGCCGTCCGCTCCCCGAGGCCCTGACCGGGGCCTGCCGGGGCCTCCCGCGCGAGGTCGAGGAGCTGGTGCGCTGCTACCAGAAGCCCGGCGCAACCGTGACGTTCACCGACCTCACCGGCCCGGACCCCGAGGAGGTGAGCGCCGCGGAGCACGGGAACGAGGAACGAGGAACGAGGGACGAGTCGGAGCCCGGGAACGAGGAACGAGGAACGAGGGACGAGCCGGAGCACGAGCACGAGCCCGAGCACCAGCCCGAGCCCGAGCCCGAGCCCGAGCCCGAGCCCGAGCCCGAGCCCGAGCCCGAGCCCGAGCCCGAGCCCGAGCCCGAGCCCGAGCCCGAGCACGAGCCCGAGCACGAGCCCGAGCCCGAGCCCGAGCCCGAGCACGAGCCCGAGCACGAGCCCGAGCCCGAGCCCGAGCCCGAGCCCGAGCACGAGCCCGAGCACGAGCCCGAGCACGAGCACGAGCACGAGCACGAGCATGAGCACGAGCACGAGCCATCCCTGACCTTCCCCACCCCACCGGCCCCATTCCCCGGGATGCCTGGCGATCTCCTGCAAGCACTGGGCCCACTGTTCGCCAGCCTCACCCGGCCTCTCCCGGAAGGTGCGACGGTGCCGGCCCAGACCGCGGCCGCGGTCCCGCCAGCGCCGGGGATCGCGGGGCTGCTCTTCCCGGAAGGGCTCGTCGCCCGGGCCCGGACGGCGCTGCGCGCCGGGCGGCCGCTGCTGCTGGCGGGCCCGGCCCGCGCGGGCAAGCGGCGGCTAGGCCAGACGCTGCTCGACCAGGGCACCGTCTGGGGAGGAGTGACGGACGCGCACCCCCTGCCCTGGCTGGTGGAGGACGCCGAGAGGCTGAGCGGGGAGGAGCTGCGGCGACTCGCCGGCGCGGTGCGGGAGCCGGTCGCGGACAGGGGAGCCCGGCTCGTCTACACCACCACGGCGGTCGACCCGGCCGAGGCCGCGAGCCTGGCCGCGCTGCTCCCGGGCAGCCCAGCGCTCTTCCTCTTCACTCCGCCCCCCGCCGACGAGGAGTGGGCGGCGGCCCTGGAGCGGGCGAGTGGTGGTGACGACGAGCAGCGCGCGCTGCTGACCGGACGGCTCGATCCCTTGCGAGGCTTGTGGCAGGAGCTGCGGGAGGCCGAGGGCCCCCTCGGGACCGGGGTGCTCGTGGACCTCGTCTCCCAGGCCGCCCGCTTCCTCATCGCCCCGGAAGAGCTGGACCAGAGCCCCTTCGCGGCGCTCACCGAGCTGCTGCTCCAGGAGCTGACGCCCGCCCTGGTCCGCTGGCCCACCCCCCTGCTGACGGGCCTGCTGCGCCGCCTCGCGGCCCAGGGCGGCGCACCGCCCTCCCTGCTCGACGGGCTCCAGCGGCTCGCCACGCGTCCGCCCGCACCCGCCCGGCTCCCCGGATGATCGGCCACCAGACCAGGAGACATCCTTGAAGAAGCGCACCCCCGGGAGCGGCGCCGCGAGCGCCGCCCGACAGAAGCCCCCCGCAGCCGGCCCTCGTCGAGGCCAGCCCTCGGGTGACGCACGGCGGGTCCCGCCCCCTGGCGACGCACGGCGAGGCCAGCCCTCGGCCGACGCACGGCAGGGCCAGCCCCCGGCCGCGGGGCGGGCGACGAGCGCGCCGCCCCGCCTCCGCGGTGACCGCCAGCCGGCGCGCGACGAGCGATCTCGCCGCGCGGAGCCCAGGCACCGTCCCGATCTACGCCTGCTGCTCGATGACGAGGAGTCCGTACGCCGGGAGCCAGCCGTCCTCACGCGGCGACCGGGCCTAGACCAGCTCGAGGGCCGCAACGTCGTGCTCGAGGCGTTCCGGGCCGGCCGCCGGGTGCGGGAGCTGCTGCTCGACGAGGGGGCCGGTCTGCGCGGCACCCTGGCCGAGGTCGTGGAGCAGGCGACGAGGCAAGACGTGCCCCTCACCCGGTCCCCCCGCCAGGAGCTGGACCGCCTCACCCTGACCGGCACCCACCAGGGGATCCTCGCCTGGGCCGAGCCGCGCGACGAGGGCACCGTGCAGTCGACCCTCGACGAGCTGCAGGAGAGCGGGGCGACCCCGTTCTTGCTCCTCGTCGATCAGGTCCAGTACGAGCAGAACCTCGGGGCGATCCTGCGCACCGCGGAGGCCGCCGGCGTCCAGGCGGTGATCGTGCCGAAGAGCCACAACGCCCTGCTGACGCCCGTGGTCCGCCGGATCTCCGCGGGAGCCAGCGAGCACCTGCCCCTGGTCCGCGAGAGCCCGATGGCTGCGCTCGCGGCCATGCGCCGGGCCGGTCTGCGGATCGTCGGTGCGGACGAGCACGCTCCGGCGGGTTTCGATGAGGCCGACCTGACCGGCCCCATCGCCCTCGTCCTCGGCGGGGAGCACAAGGGGCTATCGGAGCCGGTCCGCGCTCGCTGCGACCTGCTGGTTTCCGTCCCCATGCGCGGCCGGACGCCGAGCCTCAACGTCAGCGTCGCCGCCGCCCTGCTCCTCTACGAGAGGGTGCGCCAGGAGCGGGCGCAGCAGCGTCGACGGGCGGCGACGATCGCCCCGCCGCCGTTCGAGCCCGACCCCGACTGATCCCCCCCGAGATCCTCCCGCGATGGCGCATGCCCACGGCCAGGCAGGCGAGGCACGAGCACGAGCACACGACACGACGGTCCGAGGAGGTCAGGAAGAAAGGACTGCATAAATGGACAGATTTATGACTTTCTTCCTGAGTTCTTGGATTACTCTGGGACATGGGTTCGTCCCCAGGCTCGAGCGCGCAGAACGGGGAACGCGCAGACCACCCGACCGGGGAAGCCAGGAAGAACGGGATGCAGGAAGAGGGGAGGTCTCGGCCAGACCAGCCGCTGACCCCGTGCCGCGGCGCCGGAGCAGACCACGCCCCCCTGCCG
Organism: Myxococcota bacterium; assembly: GCA_034005005.1. Taxonomy (GTDB): domain Bacteria; phylum Myxococcota_A; class JAVEVO01; order JAVEVO01; family JAVEVO01; genus JAVEVO01. The sequence goes on along the minus strand of JAVEVO010000015.1, from coordinate 1,982 downwards.
GATCACCGGTGGATCGACGTCTTCGCTGACCCATGGAGGCCAGGAGCAGCAGCGCGGGGGCGCCGGAGGAGGAGGGAACCGTTCGCAGACCCGGCTCGCGCAGCCGGCCAGGAGGGCTCAGGCCTCCGCGACGGCCTCGACGACCACCGGCTCGACCCCGACCACCGTACGATCGGTGTGGTTCTTGATCCGGTGGGTGAACTTCACCATGCCGTCCACCAGCGAGAAGATGGTGTGGTCCCGGCCGACCCCGACGTTGGGACCCGGCAGGTACAGGGTGCCACGCTGCCGGACGATGATCGAACCGGCGCGGATCGCCGTGCCGGCGCTGGCCTTGATCCCGAGGTACTTCGGCTGGGCGCTACGGCCGTTCCGTGACTTGCCCCCGCTCTTTTTGTGTGCCATGGTCCTTCCTCAGCGAGCCCCGGCAGAGTGGGGCGTACGTGCGGGGTGTTTAGCAGCCGTGGTCCTGGTTGTCAAAGCCATTCGGCCCCCCGCCGCACCGCCGGGACGAGGGAAGCGCCAGCGCAGGGGACGCGTGAGGAGGGGGGATGCTCCGGCAGCATGGTGAGGTCCTGGTCCGGACGCTGCTGATCGCCGGGCTGCTGCCTGGTTGTGCCACCCTCGGCCTGGGCGGAGAGCCGCCGGCGCCCCCCCCACCCCCCGAGCCCCCCCACCGGAACCGTGTGACCCCCCGGCAGGATCTCCGCCCCCTCGAGCAGCGGTCAGCTCCCGAGGACGTGGTCCTCCCGGCCGAGAGCGAGGCGGCGGCCATCGGCCGCGGCCTGCACCAGGCCCTCGTCACCGGCCTGCGCGATCGCGGCCACGAGCCGGCGACCGCCTCGCCCCTCCCGGCTCCTCCCCTGGTCGATGTCCCTGCGGGGCGGGCCTTCCCCGAGCGCCTGACCGGCGATCTCTTCCCCCCGGACCAGGACGGGCTGCTGGTCATGGGCCTCGGCGAGTTCACGACCACCCGCAACGGCGAAGGCGAGCAACGTGGGATCCTGCTGCACTTCGTCCTGTACCGCCTCCGCGACGGCGCCCGGGTCTGGACGCGCAGCCAGCGCTGGGAGAAGCAGTACCCGACACCCCCCGATCCGGCCGATCTCGGTGACGATCTCATCGACGCGCTGATGCAGCGGGCAGTCCCCCAGGCCGACGAGGTGGGCCCCCTGCCGCTCCTGCACGATCTGCCCCCGGCGGTCCCCCCGCCACTCCCCGCGCCTCCCCCGCCGCAGTAGCGCGCGGACGACCAGGAACCGGGGGGCGACTAGTACCCCGTCACAGGGATTCTGACTGGTTGCCTGCTGCCGGGTGGGTGCCGGCCGACAGGTCGGCACCAGCCTCCTCCCCCTTCAGATCCTGGCCCTGGCGGGCAGAGGAGCAAAGCGGCGCGGAGGCCGGTCGCCACCCTGCGGAGGCCGGTCGCCACCCGAAGCTCAACCGGTCATCTTCGCTGTGTCGAGGTACTAGGGACCACGCCCCCCGAGGACGATCGCCCGCGGCCTACATGAAGCCAGCCCGCTTGCCGCCCCCGTGTCCGCTCGGGGGAGTCGCGACGCGCAGGCCCACCAGCCGGTCGATGGGGAAGAGGTGCAGCTCCCGGGTGGTGGCGATCTCGGCAATCTCCCCGCGGATCGCGCAGCGAACGACGTGCTCGAGGGGCAGCAGCCCCTGCCCCACCTCGACCAGCAGGGTGACCGCCGGCTCCTCCGCGAAGCACCACTCCCCTGCTCCCGGTGTGGTCCCGCCAGGGACTCTACCGAGCATCTCCTCGATCCGCTTGGTCACGAGCTCCTCCTTGGCCAGGCAGGACGTCAGAAGGCCGGGGTGCTGCCGCGCCCACCGGCGACCGGACGTCCGAGATCCCAGCGAAGCGACGCGGTCGGCCCGGCACCGGACGCCACCAGCTCAACCCTCGCCTTCACCCTCACCCTCACCCTCACCCTCACCCTCACCCTCACCCTCACCCTCACCCTCGG